>CAYQDR010000029.1:0-41250 GCA_964416315.1 uncultured bacterium | reverse complement strand
GCATGGGCACCACACTACCGGTAGGGGCGTGTGGAGTCAACCGGATAAGCATCACCGCGGTGATCACGACAATCCGATCCGACTCTTCCCTCATGGTCACGCGGAGGAAACGGTCCGCGACCTGCTTCCAGCGATTGATTCGACCGGCTGCCGACGGTTCCTCCCAATCCGCCGCCTGCAAGGTCTCACGGATGAGGTCTTCACCGATCCGGTGCCAACGCATTCGGTTTCGAGCATGGTGCGTGATCCGGATCGGTTTCACCGCCGAATTATATCGCAAATCCACCCTTTACTCCGCCGGCGAAGGAATCAGCAGCGCAGGAGATCTCGCGGGCAGAGAGTGAGCCATGGCGAACCGCAAGGACGACATCAAGGCGCGCCTCTTGGCCACGTTCCGGGTGGAGGCCGAGGAGCATCTCCAGGCCATCACGGCCAGCCTCTTGGCCCTGGATCGCGGGCTTCCGCCCGCCGAGACCCGCGAGGCGCTGGAGGCCACGTTCCGGGAAGTGCACACGCTCAAGGGGGCGGCCCGCTCGGTCAGCCTGATGGACGTGGAGGCCGTCTGCCAGGCCTGTGAGTCCCTGCTGAGCCAGCTCACCCGGGGGCAGCTCCGGCTCAGCCGTCAGATCATCAATCGCCTCCAGGAGGGAGTCGACGGCGTCGCGCGCCTCCTGGCGGGAAGCGGAGAGCCGGGGGCGGTGCGTGAGCTGGTCGGCCGGCTCGAGCGGGCCGCCGCCGAGCCCGTCCGCGAAGCACCGGAGCCCGTCGAGGCCCCGGTAGCTCCCGCCGAGGCGCCGGTGGCCCCCGCGCTTCCCCGAGCCGACACCATCCGGCTCGCCACAGCGAGGCTGGATGCGCTGCTCGTGCAAGGGGAGGAGCTCCTGGCGCCGAAGCTCGCCGCAGGCGACCGCGTCCCGGAGGCCCGGGCGCTCGTCGACGCGTTGAGCCGATGCCGCGTGGCCGTCAGACGCGCCCGGGGCATCGGGGAACCGGCGCGCGCGGACGGGCACGCTGCGGGCCTCGTGGCCGATCTGGACGGAGAGCTGCGCACGCTGGAGGTGCGAGCCCGGAAGCTGCTCGGGCGTCTCGTCCGCGACGAGCGGACAATCGCAGGGGCGGTAGACGGCCTCCTGGACGACCTGCGGCGGATCCGGATGGTGCCCGCCTCGACCGTCCTGGACCTCTTCCCGCGGATGGTCCGGGACCTCGGGCGGGAACAAGGCAAGGAGGTCGAGTGGGTGGCACGCGGGGCCGACCTGGAAGTCGACCGGAAGGTCCTCCAGACGATCAAGGAGCCGCTGATCCACCTGGTCCGGAATGCCATCGACCACGGCATCGAGCGGCCCGAGGCCCGGGCGCAAGCCGGGAAGGCGCCGAGGGGGCAGGTGGCGGTGACCATCGCCGCGCTGGAGGGGAACCGGATCGAGATCCGGGTCGAGGACGACGGGGGTGGGATCGATCGGGCCCGGGTGCGGGAGGCAGCGGTCCGGGCTCGCCTGCTGCCCCCCGAGCGGGCTCGAGCCTTGACCGACGAGGAAGCCCTGGATCTCATCTACCGCTCGGGCCTCAGCACGAGCCCCATCATCACGGACGTGTCGGGCCACGGGCTCGGCCTGGCGATCGTGAAGGAGGGGGTGGAGCGGCTGGGAGGCCGGATCCATATCGAGACGCGGGCCGGAGCCGGGACGACGGTGCAAGTGATCGTCCCGGCCACCATCGCCACGTTTCGCGGCCTGCTGATCCAGGTCGGCGGGCAATCCTTCCTCCTCCCCACCGACGCCGTGGAGCGGGCCATCCGCATCGCCCCGGATGAGATCGAGCGCGTGGAGGGGCGGGAGGCGATTCGCTGGAACGGCCACCCGCTCTCCGTCGTGCCGCTCGGTAGGCTGCTCGGACTTCCAGAGCGGGACGGCCGGACCGAGCCCGGGAGCAAGCACCGGGGCGTCGTCGTGAGATCCGGCGACGAGCGGGTCGGGCTGCTGGTGGACGAGATCCTGGGCGACCGCGAGGTGCTGGTCAAGGAGCTCGCGCCGCCGCTCGTCCGGGTCCGCAGCGTGGCCGGCGCGGGCCTCCTGGGGACCGGCCAGGTGGCCCTGATCCTTCGGCCCGGGGATCTCCTGCGAGCAATGCGGGAAGCCCCTCGTCCGCCAGGGCCGGCCGTCCCGTTCGAGAAGCCCGCGCGCCAGACGGTGGTCCTCGTCGTGGACGACTCCATCACCACGCGGACGATGGAGAAGAACCTCCTGGAGGCGGCAGGCTACTCGGTACGGGTGGCGGTGGACGGGGTCGATGCCTGGACACTCCTCCGGAGCGAGCCCGTCGATCTCGTGGTGTCGGACGTGGACATGCCCCGGATGGACGGCTTCGACCTGACGGCCCGGATCCGGGCCGACCGGAAGCTGGCCGACCTTCCGGTGGTGCTGGTGACCGCCCTCGAGTCACGGGAAGACAAGGAGCGGGGGATCGAGGTGGGCGCGAACGCCTATGTCATCAAGTCCAGCTTCGACCAATCGAACCTCCTGGAGATCATCCACCGGCTGGTATGAGCCTGGACCCGTGGGGAAAGACATGATCCGCGTCCTGGTGGCGGATGATTCGGCGACCGTGAAGGAGTACCTCGCCTACCTGCTCGGGGAGGACCCCGCGCTGGAGGTCGTGGGCACGGCTCGGGATGGCGTCGAGGCCGCGGAGCAGGCCGAACGACTCCGGCCCGACGTCATCGTCATGGACGTGCACATGCCCCGGATGGACGGCTGTGAAGCGACGCGCCAGATCATGGAGCGGGCGCCCACGCGCATCGTGATGGTCACCGCGAGCTCCAGCCGGGACGAGACGTCCGTGGCCTTTCGGGCTCTCGGGGCCGGCGCGCTCACGCTGGTGGACAAGCCTGGCGGTCTGGATCACCCGGACCAGGCGGAAAAGGCCCGGCGACTCGTCGAGACGGTGAAGCTCATGGCGGAGGTGAAGGTCGTCCGACGATGGCCGCGGCGGGAGCAGGCCGTCCCGTCCTCCCCGGCTCCCGTGAGAGCCGATCGGAAGATCCGGGTCATCGCGATCGGCGCGTCCACCGGCGGGCCTCAGGCGGTCGCGGCGATCCTGGCCGCGCTGCCCCCCGACCTCGGAGTGCCCATCCTCGTGGTCCAGCACATCGCGCCGGGGTTCACGGCGGGGCTGGCGGAGTGGCTCGGCCAGGGAATCCGCCTCGCCGTGAAGCTGGCGCGCCCCGGCGAAGAGGTCCGGCCGGGGACGGTCTACCTCGCCCCGGAGAGCCTGCAGCTCGGGATCACGCGCGACGGCCGGGTCCGCCTGACGCAAGAGCCGGCCGAGGACGGCTTCTGCCCCTCGGCCTCCCACCTCTTCCAGTCGGTGGCCGACGCCTACGGGCGGTGCGCCGTGGGCATCCTGCTCACCGGGATGGGACGGGACGGGGCGAGCGGGCTCCTCAGGCTCCGGCAAGCGGGTGGCGTGACCGTCGCCCAGGACGAGGAGTCCAGCGTGATCTTCGGCATGCCGGGGGAGGCCGTTCGCCTCGGGGCGGCCGAGTACGTCCTCTCCCCCGAACAGATCTCAGGGATCATTCGCTCCCTGGTGATCCCTGGATAGGAGGGAGGCGACGTGGAACGGACGATCCTGGTGGCCGAGGACAGCCCGACCCAGGCGGAGCACGTCCGTCTCCTCCTGGAAGCGGAGGGGTACCGCGTCGAGGTGGTGACGAACGGCCGCGAGGGCCTCGATCGGGTTCACTCGGCGCCTCCGGACCTCATCATCTCCGACGTCGTCATGCCGGAGATGGACGGCTACGCCTTCTGCCGCGCGGTGAAGTCGGTCGAGCGGACGCGGCGGATTCCCTTCGTGCTCCTCACCGAACGCAACACCCCGGCCGACTTCATCAAAGGCCTCCAGCATGGCGCCGACAACTTCATCACCAAGCCCTTCGAGGACGACTACCTCCGGGAGCGGGTCCGGCGGATCTTCGAGAACCTGGAGCTGCGCCGGCAGGGCCGTCTCGACGTGGAGATCCGGCTGACGGCGGGCGGCCGAGAGCTCGTCATCAACGCGGACAAGCAGCAGATGATCGAGCTGCTCTTCGCCACCCTCGAAGAGCTGGTGCGGATGAACGGCCGGCTCGCGGAGGCCCAGCGGATCGTCGAGGAGTACGCGCACAACCTCGAGGCGAAGGTTCGCGAGCGCACGGAGCAGCTCCTGCAGACCGAGAAACTGGCGGCCATGGGATCCCTCCTGGCCGGCGTGGCGCACGAGCTGAACAACCCCCTGTCGGTGGTCCTGGGGCAGACCGCGCTCCTGCGGCATCACGTGGGCGAGGGGCCGACGGCGCTGCGGACCGACAAGATCGCCAAGGCGGCGGAGCGCTGCGCCCGCATCGTGAAGAACTTCCTCGCGCTGGCCCGCCAGCGCCCGCCCGAGCTCGGGGAGGTGCGGCTGAACCAGGTCGTCCAGGAGGCGGTGGAGCTCCTCGCCTACCCGCTCCGCGTGGACGACGTCGAGGTGGCGCTCGACCTGGCCCCGGACCAGCCGGTCCTCTGGGCCGACCCCCACCAGCTCCACCAGGTGCTGGTCAACCTCATCACCAACGCTCACCACGCGATGCGCGAGACCCCCCCGCCGCGGCGGCTGACCTTCACGACACGGTTCGACCGGGCCGCCGGGCGCGTCTCCCTCGCGGTAGCCGACACGGGCCCCGGCGTCCCGCTGGCGATCCAGGCCCGGATCTTCGACCCCTTCTTCACGACCAAGCCACCGGGCCAGGGGACGGGCCTCGGGCTCTCCCTCTGTCAGGGGATCGTCGAAGGACATGGGGGCACGATCCGGGTGGAGAGCCCATCCGATCAGGGCGCGGTCTTCCGGATCGAACTCCCGGTGGGCGCGCCGCCCGCCATCGCGCGGCCGACGCCGGCGCCCGAGGCTCCGCCGCCGGCCGGCCGAAAGACGATCCTGGTCGTGGACGACGAGCCCGAGGTCGCCGTCGTCCTGGCCGAGTTCCTGACCGAGGAAGGCCACGAGGTCGAGACGGCCCCCAACGGCGCCGTCGCCCTGGAGAAGCTCCGACAGCGGCGCTACGACCTCATCTTCAGCGACCTGAAGATGCCCGAGCTGGACGGCCCGGGTCTCTACCGGGAGGTCGTGCGGCGCCACCCGGAGCTCCGCCACCGCTTCGTCTTCTTCACGGGGGATACCCTGGCGTCGGAGTCCGACGCGTTCCTGGCCGAGACGGGGGCGCCCAGTCTCAGCAAGCCGTTCGAGCAGGAGAACATCCGGCGCGTCGTCCGGCGCGCCCTGGCCCCGCCCGGCTAGGGATGGCAGCGATGGAGCGCTCGATCCTCGTCGCGGAGGACAGCCGGACCCAGGCGGAGCGCGTTCGGCTCCTCCTGGAGGGCGCCGGCTACCGGGTGGAGGTCGCCTCGAACGGCCGGGAGGGGCTCGAGCGCGTCCGGCTCGTGCCCCCGGACCTCATCCTCTCCGACGTCGTCATGCCCGGGATGGACGGCTACGCGTTCTGCCATGCCGTGAAGTCGTCCGAGCGGACGAAGCACATTCCCTTCGTGCTCCTCACCGAGCGGAGCACGCCGCTGGACATCCTCAAGGGCCTCGAGCGCGGGGCCGACAACTTCATCACCAAGCCGTTCGAGGACGACCACCTCCTCGAACGCATCCGGCGGATTTTCGACCATCTCGACCTCCGTCGCCAGGGCGCGTTCGAGATGGAGGTCACCCTGCGTCTCGGCGAGCGAGAGATCTCGATCAACGCCGACAAGCAGCAGATCGTCGAGCTGCTCTTCTCGACCTTCGAGGAGCTGTGCCGGCTGAACACCGACCTGGCGGTGTCGAAGCGGCTCCTGGAGGACCAGGCCCGGGGGCTGGAGGCGAAGGTCCGGGAGCGCACGGAGCAACTCCAGCGGCGGCTCCGCGAGAGCGAGACCCTGCTGGCCGTGAGCCAGGCGGTCAGTACCAGCCTCGACCTGACCGAGACGGTGCGACGCGTGGCCCACGAGGTCGGGCTGGCGCTCGGCGCCGACACGGTGGGCGCCTACGTACCCGGCGAGGAGCAGCGCGTGCTGCGGCCCCTGGCGGGGTACGGCGTCCCGGAGCATCTCCGCGACGCGTTCGTCGAGTTCGCGATCCCGCTCAAGGGGCACGAGTTCCTGGTCGAGGCCTGGGAGACCCAGGGCCCCGTCTCCACCACCGACGCCGGCACCGACCCGCGGATCGACCGCGCCACCTTCGAGCGCTTCCCGCACCGCTCGCTCCTCTTCGTGCCGATGCTCAACAAGTTCGAGCTGATGGGAGGGTTCCTCGCCGTCTGGTGGAAAGACGCGCACGCCTTCACGCCCGAGGAGCTGCGCCTCGCGGACGGAATCGGCCGCCAGGCCGCCCTGGCGCTCCAGAACGCCCGGCTCTTCGCCGAGACGGAGCAGGCCCGCCGAGCGGCGGAGAGCCTGGCGGAGCTGGGCCGCGTCGTCTCCCGGTCGCTCGACCCCGCGGAGGTCGGACAGCGGATCGCGGACAGCATCCGGGCGTTGCTCGGCGCGAAGGCCGCCTCCCTCTACCGGCTGGAGCCGGGCTCCGGCGCCCTCGTGGCCCTGGCCGCCTCGGGGGAGAGCGCCCTCCCCGTCCTCCCGCCGGCCACCGGCACCGCGGGGCTTGCCGTCCGGGAGCGCCGTCCTGTGCAGACGCCGGACGTCCTGGGCGACGCCCGTATCACGCTGGCGCCGGACGCGCGGGCGCGGCTCGAGCCGCTCACGGCCCGCGCGGTGCTCGCCATCCCGCTCCTCGCCAAGGACGCGGTCATCGGCAGCCTCGCCGTCCGGGACCGGACCGGGCGCGCCTTCAGCGACGACGAGGTGCGGCTCGCCGCGGCCTTCGCGGTCGAGGCGGCGATCGCCCTCGACAACGCCCAGCTCTACGCCGAGGCGACGCGGCGGCGGCGGGAAGCCGAAGAGCTGGCGCGCGTGGCCCGGGGACTCACCGAGAGCCTGAGCGTCTCGGCCGTGGCGGAGCGGATCGTCGAGGGCGTGTTCGCGCTCCTCGGGGTGCAATCGGTCGGCTTCCGGCTCCTCCAGCCGGACGGCTCGCTCGTGGCCGTCGCCGCGGACCCCTCGGGGGCGCACGCGACGCCCGGCGACGTACTGAAGCCCGGGATGGGGATCTCCGGACATGCCGTGACCGAGAAGCGGCCGGTCTGGACCCGGAATCTTCTCGAGGATTGCGCCTTCGTCGTGGACGACGAGATCCGCCGACGCATCACGGCGTCGGGGCTGGCTGCCTTCCTCGCGGTGCCGCTCCGGGCCGGGGACGCGATCGTCGGCGCGCTGTCCGTGGCCGACCGCACCGGCCGCGAGTTCTCGGACGTCGAGATCGCGCTCCTCCAGACCGTCGCCGACCAGGCCGCGCTGGCCCTCGAGAACGCGCGCCACTTCGAGGCCAGCGAGCGGCGCCGCCGGGAGGCCGAGGTCCTCGCCGAGCTCGCGCGGAGCATCAACGCCTCGCTGGAGCTCGACACCATCCTCCACCGTCTGGCCGAGGGGGCGCGGGAGCTGTGCGGCAGCGATCTGGCCCAGATCGCGCTCCCCGACGGGGACTCGAAAGCGATGGTGGCCCGCTACTCGGTCGGCGCCCGGGACGCGGCGTACCTGGCCGTCCGGATGGAGCCGGGGCGCGGGGTCGGCGGACAGGTGCTCGCCACCGGGCGACCCTTCCGGACGGACCGCTACGCGGACGACCCCCGGATCACGAAGGACTACCTCCCGATCAAGCAGCCCGAAGGCGTCATCGCCTCCATGGCGGTCCCGATCCTGATCGACGAGCGCGTGGAAGGGCTGCTCATCGTGGAGAACCGGGCCGATCGCCCCTTCACCGACCGCGACGAGGCGCTTCTCCAGCGCCTGGCCGACCACGCGGTCGTGGCCATCCGGAACGCGCGACTCCTGGACGAGACCAAGCGCGCCTACGAGAACCTCTCGCAGACCCAGGCCCAGCTCGTCCAGGCCCAGAAGATGGAAGCTATCGGGCGGCTCGCTGGAGGCATCGCCCACGACTTCAACAACCTGCTCACCGTCATCCTGGGCCGGAGCCAGATGCTCCTCCACCAGCTCGACCGGGGCGACCCCCAGCGGCGGCCCGTGAAGCTCATCCAGCAGACGGCGGAGCGCGCCGGTGCGCTGGTTCAGCATCTCCTGGCCTTCAGCCGGAAGCAGGTGTTCCAGCCGAAGGTGCTGGACCTCAACGCCGTGGTCGCCGGAATGGACAAGCTCCTCCGCCGGCTCATCGGCGAGGACGTGGAGCTGATCACCGTGACGGAGCCGGACCTCGGTCGCGTGCTGGCCGACCCGGCGCAGCTCGAGCAAGTGATCCTGAACCTCGCCGTCAACGCCCGGGACGCCATGCCCCGGGGCGGCCGGCTCGTCCTCAAGACCGCGAACGTCGAGCTGGACGCGCCGGCCGCCAGCCGCCATCCGGAGGCGCGCCCGGGGCGGTACGTCCTGCTCGAGGTGACGGACACCGGGATCGGCATGGACGCGGCCATCCAGGCCCGCATCTTCGAGCCCTTCTTCACCACCAAGGAGCCGGGGAAGGGCACGGGGCTCGGCCTCGCGACGGTCTTCGGCATCGTGCGCCAGAGCGAGGGCCACACCTGGGTCTACAGCGAGCCCGGGAAGGGCTCGACGTTCAAGGTCTACCTTCCTCGCGTGGATGCGGCCACCGAGGGTCCCGGCGCCGAGACGCCCTCCGCGGAGGCCCTGCGGGGCACGGAGACGATCCTCCTCGTGGAGGACGAGGTGGACCTTCGCGACATGGCCGCGGAGATGCTCGAGGCGCGCGGCTACACGGTCCTGAAGGCGCTGAGCGCCACCGAGGCCCCCGGTCTCGCGGCGGAGCACGCCGGCCCGATCCACCTCCTCCTCACCGACGTGGTCATGCCGCGGGTCAGCGGCCGTGAGGTCGCCACGCGGGTGACGGCACGCCACCCGGAGACGCGCGTCCTCTACATGTCGGGGTACGCCGACGAAGCCATCAGCCACCACGGGCTCCTGACGCCCGGCACCGCTCTTCTCTCGAAGCCCTTCACCGACGACGCCCTGGCGCGCAAGGTCCGCGAGGTGCTGGACGCGCCCGCCAGCCGGAGCACCACGCCATGAGCAATCAGCCTGCTCCTGCCCCTTGGACTGTCCTCGTCGTCGACGACGACGACGAGGCCCGGGCCGTGATGCGGGACGCGCTGGAGGAAGCGGGCTACCACGTCCTCGAGGCGCGCGAGGGCAGCGAGGCCCTCATGGTCGCCGACTGGCACGACGGCCCGATCCACCTGGTCGTCACCGATGTCGTGATGCCGCACGTGGACGGGGGCGAGTTCGGCCAGCGCCTGCGCCCGCTGCGGGCCGAGACGAAGGTGCTCTACGTCTCGGGCTACGCGAAGGACCCGCTGCCGGAGGGGGTCGCCTTCCTGCCGAAGCCGTTCACGCCGGACGTCCTGGTCGCCAAGGTTCGCGAGGTGCTGGACGCGGATCCGCCCCGCTGACGCTCCACGGGGGGCCGTCGGACGTCAGCCGGGGGCCGGCGGGCCCGGCCGCGCGTACAGCACGAGGCTCTCGCCGAGGATCCGCCGGACGAACGGGTTCGCGGCAGCCACCTCTCGCTGGAGTTCCGCCGTCGTACACACGACGAGGTCAGTGGGCACCGGCGCGACGGCAGGCTTGTAGCGCGGGGCCCGGTCGCGAAACGGCAGATCGCAGCGGTCGACGACGATCAGGAGGTCGGCGTCGGCGTACGGGTTCCGCTCGCCACGGGCCAGTGATCCGAACAGCCGGATCTCGTGGACCTCGGGGTGCGCCGCGCCGATCCGCGCGGCGATCTCGCGCAGCGCCGCCAGGGTTCGCTCCCTATCGAGCGATCGAACGAGCACAGAACTCAATGATGGCCTCGGCATCGGCGACTGCCTGCTCCGCCTCGCGGCGGGTGTAGTGCTCGCGCGGCGTCCCGCTCGCGAACCCGTTCGGATAGCGGGCCGGCAGGTAGTGCTTGTCGAGTGCCTTGGCGCGCTCGACGAGCTCCGACGGCGCCCGGTGGCTCGGGGGCAACGCGGCGAGGAGGTGCGTCACGTCGTGCCCCCACGCTGCGGTCCGCAAGGAGAGATGGAGCGCTTTGCATGCCTTCTCGGCCGCCTGCTGGGCCGCGAACGCCCCCCACTCGAAGTGGCTCTCGCGGGTGGCCGCCCGCGCGTGATCGAGATCCCACCGGGCCTGCTGGAGCCAGTCGCCGTGCCGTTCCGGCATCGACACCTACCGCGGCCACAGGGCGTCGAGGGGGATCGTCAGTCCCGGAAGGAGCGCGGGAGGAAACGCCGCGCTGCCGGTGAGGTCGGTGACCAACCGGTAGGCGGCCCCGGCCAGCTCGTAGGCCTCGAGCCGCCGCGCATCAGGATCGACCAGCCAGTAGTGGGGAGCGCCATAGCGGGCGTAGAGCTGGAGCTTGGGCCCTCGGTCTTGGGCCTCGGTGGTCGGCGACAGTACCTCGACCACGAGATCAGGCGGGCCTTCAATTCCGCGCGCCGAGACGAGCGAGAGACGCTCCGCGCGGACGAACACGAGGTCGGGTTGGACGACGGACGTCCGTGCCAGGATCACGTCGATGGGGGCGACGTAGACCTTGCCGAGGCGTCGCGACCTAACGTGGTCATCAAGCAGCCGGAAGACGTTGCCGAGGACCTCCTGGTGACTTGGAGTCGGGGCAGGCGTCACGGCAAGCTCCCCCGCGAGGATCTCGTAGCGCCGGCCGTCGTTCGGCAGCCGACAGTAGTCCTCGTAGGTCAGGACGACATGGACGATCTCGCCGGGCTTCGCCATGGTGCTTTCCTCGCCTCGCCCTAGTATACTGGTTTCGACACCGCTCGCCGCGGAGGACCCATGGACTTCAAGCTGACCCCCGAGCAGGAGACCTTCCGGGACGAGGTGCGGGCGTGGCTCCGCGCCAACCTCCCGCCCGACTGGGCCTCCCGCCCGACCACCGACATCCCGCGCTCGGACATGTACGACCTGGGCCGCCTCTGGCAGCGCAAGATGTACGAGGCCGGCCTGGTCGGGATCACGTGGCCCAAGGAGTACGGCGGGCGGGGGCTCACGTGGATGGAGGAGCTGATCCTCTACCAGGAGATCATCCTCCACAGGGCGCCGCCGCCCTTGAACGTCCTCGGCCTCGGCATGGCGGGGCCGACGATCATCGCCTACGGCACCGAGGAGCAGAAAAAGCGCTACCTCCAGAAGATCCTCACCTGCGACGAGATCTGGTGCCAGGGCTACTCGGAGCCGAACGCGGGCTCCGACCTCGCCTCGCTCCAGACCCGGGCGGTCCGGGACGGCGACCACTACGTGATCAACGGCCAGAAGGTCTGGACGAGCCTCGCCCACATCGCGGACTGGATGATGCTGCTGGCGCGCACCGACCCCACCGCACCGAAGCACAAGGGGATCACCTACTTCCTCGCGGACATGCACGCGCCCGGCGTCACGGTGCGGCCGCTCCGCCAGATCACCGGGGACGCCGAGTTCAACGAGGTCTTCTTCGAGAACGTCCGGGTGCCGGCCGAGAACGTGCTGGGCGGCCTCAATCAGGGCTGGCAGGTCGGGATCACGACTCTCATGTACGAGCGCCTCGCCCTCGGCTTCGGGCTCCAGGCCCGCTTCCAGATCGCGCTCGAGTCCACGCTCGGCCTCGCGAGACGCATGCAGCGGAACGGCGGGACGGCGGCGCAGGACCCGGTGATGCGCCAGAAGCTCGCCCAGCTCGTCATCGACAACGCCGTCTTCAAGTACACGGGCGTGCGGGCGATCACGAAGCTCCTGCGGGGCGAGATGCCGGGGGCCGAGGCCTCCGCGGGAAAGATCTGGTGGTGCGAGCGCCACCAGGCCCTCCAGGAGGTCGCCCAGGAGTTGCTGGGGCTCCACGGGCAGGTGGCCAAGGGCTCGCCCTGGGCGGTGGACCAGGGCCTCTGGCAGTACTCCTTCCTCCGCTCCCGCGGCAACTCCATCGAGGGCGGGACGACGGAGATCCAGCGGAACATCATCGCCGAGCGGGTCCTCGGGCTGCCGAAGGACTGATCCGGTGCCAGAGACCACGACGCCGGCTGGACTGACCGCCCGTTCGGATCGAAGCGCTTCGAGCGCGGGCTTGGCCCGCGCAACGGCCCGGGGGGAGGCCCGGAAGGGGGGCGGAGCCCCCCTTCGGGGATCCATCGAGGGCGGGACGACGGAGATCCAGCGGAACATGATCGCCGAGCGGGTCCTCGGGCTGCCGAAGGACTGATCCGGTGCCAGAGACCACGACGCCGGCTGGACTGACCGCCCGTTCGGATCGAAGCGCTTCGAGCGCGGGCTTGGCCCGCGCAACGGCCCGGGGGGAGGCCCGGAAGGGGGGCGGAGCCCCCCTCCGGGGATCCATCGAGGGCGGGACGACGGAGATCCAGCGGAATATCATCGCCGAGCGGGTCCTCGGCCTCCCGAAGGACTGAGGCCGTGCCGATAACCGTCGCATCCCGTCGTCCGCCGTCTCGCCGGGACGCGCTCGGCCTGCGGCCTCGCGGGCGTCCCGTCCCTCCGGTCGGGTCGTCGGCGACCCTCGACGTATGCGGCATACGCCTCGGGCCGCCTCCTCCCTGCGTCCTAGGGCTGCTCGGTTCTCGGCCCGGCCGGATCGCGCACCCTCAGGACGACTGAAGGGTCACGTCCAGTGGACTTCGGGTTCAGCCAGGAGCAGGAGCTCCTCCGCCAGACCGCGCGGAGCTTCCTCGACAAGGAGTGCCCCTCGACCTTCGTCCGGCAGATGCTCGACGACCCCGTCGGCACGACGGACGAGTTCTGGCGGAAGCTCGCCGAGCTCGGCTGGCTGGGCCTGATCTACCCGGAGCGCGACGGCGGCGTCGGCCTGGGCTTCGTGGACCTGACGGTCGTCCTCGAGGAGATGGGGCGGGTCGTCATGCCGGGCCCGTATTTCTCCTCGGTCCTGCTCGGGGGGCTCGCGATCCTCACGGCGGGGTCCGAGGCCCAGAAGGCCGAGTGGCTGCCGAAGATCGCCTCAGGCGAGGCGCGGGCCACGCTCGCCCTCACCGAAGAGCACCCTCGCTGGGACCCGGCCGGCGTCCAGCTCGCCGCGAAGCCGGGCAAGGGCGGCGGCTACGTCCTCTCCGGAACGAAGCTCTTCGTCCCCGACGCCCACTCGGCGGACCTCCTCGTCGTGGCCGCGCGCACGGCGAAGCCGACGAAGGCGGATCCGTCCCACGGCGTGAGCCTCTTCCTCGTCCCGCGGGACGCGAAGGGCGTCAGCGCCACCCCGCTCCCGACGATGGACCAGACCCGGAAGCTCTCCGAGGTCACGCTCTCCCGCGTCGGGGTCGGCCCGGAGGCGCTCCTGGGGCCGGCTCACCAGGGCTGGGCGCCGCTCGCGCGCGTCCTCGACAAGGCCACGGTCGCGCTCTGCGCCGAGATGTGCGGCGGCGCCCAGAAGGTCCTCGAGATGTCCACCGAGTACGCGAAGATCCGCGTCGCCTTCGGCAAGCCGATCGGGACCTACCAGGCCGTCAAGCACAAGTGCGCCGACATGCTGGTCGCCATCGAGAACGCGAAGTCGATCACCTACTACGCCGCCTGGGCCGTGGACGAGGGCGTCCCCGAGGCGCCGCTGGCCGCCGCCATGGCCAAGGCGTACGTCTCCGACGCCTACCGCAAGGTCGCGGGTGACGGCATCCAGATTCACGCCGGCATCGGATTCACCTGGGAGCACGACCTGCACCTCTACTTCAAGCGGGCCAAGGCCTCGGAGGTCACCTTCGGGGACGCCACGCTCCACCGGGAGCGGGTCGCCCAGCTGATCAATCTGTAGGGCGCCTCCGCCCAGCGCCCGCCCGGTCGCCGCGGGCTGCGCGCTCCCCCGGTTTTCACAGTGCCTCGGAAGGCTTCGAGCGGGCGGGCTCCTCCAGAATATCAAGGACCGCCTTCGCGCAGTACACTCGATCGCGCCTGGCTTGGCTGACCTCCGTGAGGATGGAGAGCTTCTCCAATCTCTGGACCGCGCGCTGGGCCGTTGTGAATGCGACGCCGAGCCGCTTGGCCGCGTCCTTGATCGTCACAAAAGGGTTGGCGGCGAGCTGGTCCACGAGGGTGAGGGGAACCTTCGAGGGCGTTCCGGACACGGCGACCCGCCACTCGGCGAGGCGCTGGGTGATCCGCACAGCCCGGGTCAGCGCGTCCTCTGACTGCCGGGCGACGCCGTTCAGGAAATAGTGGAGCCAGGCCTCCCACTCCCCCCGTTCGGTGGTCCCGTGGAGCCGATCGTAGTAATCCCGGCGCGTCGCCTCGAAGAATGCGCTCAGGTAGAGCAAGGGGGTGGGCAGGATTTCGCGCTCGACGAGGAAGAGCGTGATCACGAGGCGGCCCACGCGGCCATTCCCGTCCAGGAACGGGTGGATCGTCTCGAACTGGCTGTGGATCAGCGCGACCTGGACCAGCGGCGGCAGCGACCGGTCATGTAGAAACTTCTCCCAGTCGCCCAGGCAGGCCACCAGCTCGGACGGGGGCGGTGGGACGTAGGTCGCGTTGGCAAGCGTGGCCCCCGGCGGGCCGATCCAGTTCTGTGACCGCCGAAACTCTCCCGGCGTCGCGTAGTTGCCACGCACGCCGGCCATCAGCTTCTCGTGCAGCTCTCTCACCAGCCGCAAGGAGAGGGGCAGCTTCTTCAGGCGCTTGATGCCGTGCTCCAGGGCCACGACGTAGTTCGCCACCTCGCGCAGGTCGGCCGGGCTGCGCTCGACGGCCGCCCCGGCCTCCGCCGCGAGGAGCTCGCCCAGGGTGGCCCGGGTTCCTTCGATGCGGCTCGACAGGACCGCCTCGCGGCGGACGAACGCTCGGATGAGCAGGTGCGGGGTGGGGAGCCGTCCCCCCTCTCCGGCGAGCTGGCCGATCAGGCGGTCGGCGTCGGACAGGGCTCGCACCAGGCGCGGGGTCCAGGCGAGGTCGGGGGGGAGGGGGTCGGGTACGAAGGCGCTATACCCCTCGGGGCGGCGGACGTGCCGGCCAGGAGCCTTTGCCATTCGCGGAGTTCCACCCAATTGTCGGGGCCGCAAACAGCCCCGATCCTTATTATCGGTATTATGGAGAATCGAAAATACGGGTCAAGTTTATTGTTCGCGGGCTTTCAAAGCTCCCCATCGAACGCCCGTCAGCAGGGCGTTGATCCCGTCGAGTTGCCCCTACCCACTCCTCGGCGGAGAGAGGTGTTTCCGGTCCCATCTGGGACTGGCCCACTGCGCCGCAAACCTTGACCTTTCGCCGGCCCGTGGCCTATGCTCAGAAGCCCGATGCCCCGAGTGAACCGGGTCAAGCGCGAGCTCCTGCGCGAGGTCGTGCGGGAGAACCTCGAGACCATGCGCGGGCTCCCCCCGCGATCGCTCCGGCGGTCGCGCCGCTGGGGGCGCTTCGCCGTGCGCCAGGTTCCCCTCGTCGTCCTCGCCACGCTGCTCGTCCTGGTCTCGGTGAAGGCGCTGTCCACGGGCGGCGACCGGCTGCCGGAGGCGAAGCCGGCGCTCGCTGCTCTCATCGCCGCGCCCATCTTCCCCGCGCCCCAGCCGATCAACCCCGTGGCCTTCTCCCTCGGGGTGCGGAAGATCGTGCTCGATCCCGGGCACGGCGGGGACGACCCCGGCGCACGCACGGCGTACGGCGTCTGGGAAAAGGACCTCACGCTCGACATCGCTCGCCGGCTCCGGAAGCTCCTCGAGAAGGCCGGCCTCGAGATCGAGATGACCCGGGAGCGCGACGAGACCGTCCCGCTCCGGGGGCGCGCCGATTTCGCGAACGCGGCGAAAGCGGACCTCTTCGTCTCCATCCACGTCAACTCGCTCCACCTCAACTCGACCCCGGCCCGGCAGCACCGCGGGGTGGAGACGTACTACCTGGGGCCCACCAAGGATCCCTACATCGAGCAGCTGGCGAGCCTCGAGAACCGCGACTCGGGCTACTCCCTGGCTGACTTCCGCCGGCTCCTCGATGGGGTCTTCGCCCACGTCCGCCAGCGCGAGTCGCGGACGTTCGCCACGGTGGTCCACGGACAGCTTCTGCGGGAGCTCGGCAAGGCGAACCCCGCCCTGCGGGACAACGGCGTGAAGACGGCGCCGTTCGCGGTGCTCGTCGCCACCGAGATGCCGGGTCTCCTCGCCGAGGTCTCCTACCTCTCGAACGACGAGGAGGGGAAGCTCCTCGCGGACCCGGTCTACCGCCAGAACATCACTCAGGGGCTCTTCGAAGGGATCCGCGCCTACGCCGACACGATGAATCGGCCGGCCGGTCCCCGCCCCGTGGCGAAAAGCGTGGCGCTGAAGGGAGCAGCCCGATGAGACACCCCGTGTCAACCCGACCCCACGACGGCGCCGGGGAGGCAGGCGGCTCCCCTCCCCCCCCGAGGGCTGCCGGAGGGACGGGACGTCCCGAGGGCGAGAGGCCCGAGCCGTCCCGGCGATCTGGAGGGAGGGGGCCGGGGTGCGGGGGGAACCGATGAGCAAGAAGAATAGCGGCGACGTCCTCTACGTAGGCATCGACCTCGGCACCTCACACAGCTCGATCTCCGCGTCCAACGGGGCGCGCCATGTGGTGGACAGCTACGTCGGGTGGCCGGTGGACATGGTGGCCCGCAAAGTTTTGAAGAGGTCGATCCTGTTCGGGCGCGAGGCGCTCGAGAACCGCACGATGCTCGACCTCCACCGCCCGCTCGAGCGGGGCCTGATCAAGGAGGGGTCCGACAAGGACGAGGCAGCGGTGCGGGAGCTGCTCCGGCACCTGATCTCCCTCGCCGGGGCCAAGGACGGCCAGCCGGTGCGCGCGGTCGTCGGCGTGCCCGCCGAGGCGCTGCGGGTGAGCCGGCAACACCTCCGCAACGCGGTGAAGGGGATCGCCGACGCCCTGATGATCGTCTCGGAGCCGTTCGCGGTGGCCTACGGGATGGACGCGCTCGTCCACACGATGATCATCGACATCGGGGCCGGGACGACCGACTTCTGCGTGATGAACGGCCGCTACCCGACCGACGACGAGCAGCGGTCGCTCCTCAACGCCGGCGACTCGGTGGACGAACAGCTCGCGACGATGATCCGCGCCAAGCAGCCCGACGCCCAGTTCTCGATCCACATGGTCCGCGAGTGGAAGGAGCGGTGGAGCTTCGTCGGCGAGCCCAAGGAGCCGGTGATCGCGACGGTCCAGGTCAAGGGGAAGCCCGTGACGCTCGACATCACGAGCGAGATGCGCCGCGCCTGCGAGAGCCTCCTCCCGCCGCTCTCGGAAGCGATGTTCGACCTGATCGCGCGGGTGGAGCCGGAGTTCCAGGAGCGGGTGCGGAACAACGTGATCCTGGCCGGCGGGGGGTCGCTGATCCCCGGCCTGGCGGACGCCCTCGGCAGGGTGCTCGCGGAGGCGGGCGGGGGGAAGGTGCGGGCCGTCGAGGACCCCATCTTCGCCGGGGCGAACGGGAGCCTCGCGATCGCGACGGACGGCTCGGAGTCCGACTGGGAGCAGCTCCCCGGCTGACGGTCCCCGCCCTCACCCCGACCCTCTCCCTCCCTGAGGGAGAGGGTCTTTCTTTGTCCCCTCTCGCCCGGCGGGCGAGAGGGACAGGGTGAGGGGGCCCGGTGCAGCGGTTGACATCCCCTGCAGACAAGCTATCCTCGCAGTAACACCAAGTCTTACCTTGTACGATGGAGATGGGCTCATGCGCAGTCGCCAAACGATGACCGTGTCGCTCCCGCCCACGATGATCCGCGAGGTGGAGCGGGTTCGCAAGGCCGAGCACCGCACGCGGTCGGAGCTCGTCCGCGAAGCGCTCCGCGTCTACTTCGCGAGCCGGACCTACACGCCCACAGCGCGGGAACTCCGCGCGATCGAGAGGGGTCGCACGGCCATCCGCCGTGGCGATTACTACACGCTCGATGAGCTCCGAGCCGCGCTGGGAAGTCCGAGTCGCCAAGCCCGCCCGAAAAGCCATCGCACGCGCGCCTCGGCATGAGCAGGAGCGGCTCTGGGGCGCACTCGGCGAGATGGAGCGAAATCCCTTCGCCGGGGATATCCAGCGACTGGCCGGCCACCGCACCGCCTTTCGCCGCCGCGTGGGCGACTGGCGGATTTTCTTCGACGTCTACCCTGACCGTGGGGTAGTCGACGTCCCCGCCATCGAGCGGCGAACGACGACGACATACCGGCGCAGGTGACGGGCCCCCACCCTCACCCTGACCCTCCCTCCCCGGAGGGAGAGGGTCTTGCTTATTTCTTCGCGGCCTGGGCCTTCTTGGCGGGAGCGGCCGCCGGCCTGGGCGCCGCCGCGGCGGCCTTGACCTTGGCGAGGGGCTTCTTCTCCTGCCCGACGCGCTTGGCGAGACTTTCCTTCAGCGCGTCCATCAGGTCGATCACCTGGGCGCGCTGGACCTGCGGGCCGACCGCGGTGACCTCCTTGCCCTCGACCTTCGAGTTCACGAGGTCGAGCACCCGCACCCGGTACTCGTCCCCGTACTGCTCGGGCTTGAACTCCTCGTTGGACAGTTCCTCGATCAGCCGCAGGGCCAGGTCGAGCTCACCCTCCTTGATCTTCGCCGACTGCCCCTTGTCCACCTCGCCGAAGTCGCGGATCTCGTCGGCGAAGAACATCGTGTGGAGCATGAGACCGCCGCTCGCGGGCCGGATCAGGACCAGGCTCTCCTTGCCGCGCATGACGAACTTGGCGAGGGCGACCCGCTGGGTCTTCTCCATCGCGTCGGCCAGCAGCCGGTACGCCTTCTCGCCGCCCTTGTCGGGCCCGAGGTAGTAGGTCTTCTCGAAGTAGATCGGGTCCACGCGCGGGAGCGGGACGAACTCGGCGATGTCGATGACGCGCGAGGCCTCCCCCTCGACGGCCTTGAGCTCCTCCTCGCTGACCCGGACGTACTGGTCCTTGGCGAACTCGTAGCCCCGGACGAGACCGGCGCGATCCACGACCTCCTTGCAGGTCGGGCACCACTGCTGCTGGCGGATCCGCGAGCCGCACTTGGCGTGGAGGAGGTTGAAGCTCACGCCTCCGGAGGCCGTCGCCGTGAAGAGGCGAACCGGGATGGAGACCAGGCCGAAGGAGATCGTGCCCGAGCCCAACGCGTGCGGCGGCATGTCCGAGGCCTCCTCGCTGTCCCGAATGAGGAAAGTGGTTTGCACCATACCACCGACGCGCCTATGATTCAAAAGGTCTTGCAACTTCAAGGGATAGGGCACGGTGGACCCCACGACGCCTAGCGGTGGTATCTAGGGCTCCCTCTCCCTCCGGGGAGGGAGAGGGCGGGGTGAGGGGGGGGTCGAAGCCTACCCGGTCGAATACGCCGACTCGACGGCGTCGTCGCCGGGGAACTGCGAGGTCTACATGCGCACGCAAGCGGAGAAGGCGGCAGCGTTCCGGGCACTTCACGAGCGACCGGGCGCCTTCATCATCCCGAACCCGTGGGACGCGGGCACCGCCAGGCTCCTCGCGTCGCTCGGCTTCGAGGCCCTGGCGACGACGAGCCTGGGCCTGGCGAACAGTCTCGGGCGCCCCGATGGGACCGGCGCCGTGAGCCGGGGCGAGGTCCTCGAGAACTGCCGGATGATCGCGGGGGCGACGGAGCTTCCGGTCAATGCGGATCTGGAGAACGGCTATGCCCACGAGCCCCGAGCCGCCGCCGAGATGATCCGGCTGGCGGCGGACACGGGCGTCGTGGGCGGCTCGATCGAGGACGCGACGGGTGACCCGACGAACCCGATCTACGACTTCCAGCTCGCGGTCGAGCGGGTGCGTGCCGCGGTCGAGGTCGCGCGGTCGCTGCCCGTCCCCTTCATGCTCACGGCGAGGGCCGAGAATCTCCTGCACGGCCGCCTCGATCTCGACGATACCATCCGGCGGCTGCAGGCGTTCGAGAAGGCCGGGGCGGACGTGCTCTACGCGCCGGGGCTGAGAGACCTGGCCACGATCCGTACCGTCGCCGCGGCCGTGACCCGGCCGCTCAACGTCGTGATGAGCGCCGCCGATCCGGCGCTCACGGTCGAGCAGCTGGCCGAGGTCGGGGTCAAGCGCATCAGCGTCGGCGGGGCGCTCTCGCGGCTCGCCCTCGCGGCCTTTCTCAAAGGCGCGCGCGAGATGAAGGACCGGGGCGGGTTCACCTGGGTGCGCGACACCGTCCCGAGCCGGGACCTCAAGGCGGTCTTCACGCGGAGGGGAGGTGAGCGGTGAGACACCCTGTGTCAACCCGGCCGCACGACGCTCTACGGCTTCTACCTCTTCACGGAGCTCGGGCGCGAGCCGGCATCGGTGGGCCTCCGGCGGCTCGCCGACCTCGTGGCGGCGGGCCAGCTTGCGCCGCACATCAGCGTGGAGCGTCCGTGGGCCGAGATCGCCCAGGTCGCGCAGGACCTCATGGCGCGCCGCTTCCCTGCCAAGGCCGTCCTCACGCGCGACTGACGACCGCCACGCCGTCCACCGCGCCGCGCGGCGCCCCGCGCACACCTACAGCAGCGGGGCGACCTTCTCGGCGGCCTCTTGCGACGTGACGACCGGATGTACCTCGAAATCGACGAGGTCGCTCCATTTCGCCATCCACTCGTCG
Source organism: uncultured bacterium (assembly GCA_964416315.1). Classification (GTDB taxonomy): domain Bacteria; phylum Methylomirabilota; class Methylomirabilia; order Rokubacteriales; family DASRDR01; genus CAYQDR01. The sequence continues at coordinate 20,606 of CAYQDR010000029.1, read as the reverse complement.
AGCAGCGCACGGTCGTGCGTTTCCATCACCTGGTAGCAACGCTCGAGCGTGTGATCGACCCAGCTCGCGACATAGACCAGGCCCTCGGAGGCCATACGGCCGCTCTCGCGAAAGCGGCGATACACGGGCACGGCGTCTTTGTTCTTGAAATGCTCTACCACCATGTACAGCGTCTTCGGCATCGACCAACCTCCGTGCACAGTCTTCGCGGCGGGGAAGCGCGGTCTAGCTCGAAGCACGTGGAGCAGATGATCCGGCGCACGCCGCGAGGCCTGACAGCGCGACACGCCCGCCAGGAGATCCGGCTTGAGGCCGGGCAACAGCCTTACCCGCGCTCGAGCGGGGGCAGGAGGCGTGAAGCCGCCTCGTCCACCTGAGCGAGCTGGTCGCCGCCCGCGAAGCGCAGGACGAGGTGGCGCGCGCCCGCGCCGATCCAGCGCTGGAGCCACTCGACGCCGCCCTCGATCGGGCCGGCGTAGGTCGCCTGGCGGGCCATGATCACGCGCGCCGGGGCCGCGTAGTACGCCTCGAGGAAGCCGCGCAGCCGCTGCTCGGCGGCGGCGGGGCTCGCATCGAGCGCCAGCGTGACGTACGCCGCGCCCGTCACGGCGTCGGGCGGTCGGCCCGCCGCGCGGGCGGCCGCCTGCACGCGGGGCCAGTGCTCGGCGAAGAACTCGGCGCCGGGGCCGGCGGGGAACCAGGCGGCGAAGCGGGCGGCCTCGCGGAGCGCCGTGGGGCCGCTCCCGCCGATCCAGATGGGGGGCCCGCCGGGCCGGTGCGGCTTCGGCTCCAGCGTGACGTTCTCCAGCGTGAAGTGCCTGCCGCTGAAGCTGACGCCGTCGCGCCGCCACAGCGCGCGACAGATCTCGAGCGTCTCGACCGGGGTGCTACCATGCCGTCATCCGACGCGGTGCCACCGCCACTCGTACGGGAGGTCGCGACCCGATGAAGCTGGGCATCTACCTGAACGCACAGCATCCGGCCGGCGACGACCCGGCCCGCCGGGTCGCCGAGACGCTGGAGCAGGTGCGCCTGATCCGCTCGCTCGGGTTCGACTCGATCTGGGGCGGGGAGCACCACGTCACGCCCGGATTCCACTACTTTCCGCTCCTGCCCATGCTGCAGCGCGTCGCCGCCGAGGCGGAGGGGATGTGGCTGGGCACGAACCTGGTCCTGCTGCCGCTCCACAACCCGGTCGAGCTGGCCGAGGTCGGCGCCTTCCTGGACATGATCACCGGGGGACGATTCCTGCTCGGCGTGGGGCTCGGCTACCGGGCCGAGGAGTTCGCCGTCTTCGGCGTGTCGATGGCGGAGCGGGTGAGCCGGCTCGTCGAAGGGGTCGAGAAGTACGCGGCCTACCTGTCGTGGGGGATCCCCGGCATCACGCTCGACCCGAGCGCCCCGCCCGAGGTGCAGCTGCGGCGTCTGGCCGCCGATCGGTTCGCCGTCGGCTCGCCCGCCCAGGTGGTCGAGGCCCTGCTCCGCCAGCACCGGGCCGGGGTGACCCACGCCTGCATGCGGGTGAGCTGGCCGGGCATGCCCCAGGCCGACATCCTCGCCGGCATCGAGCTGCTCAGGCGCGAGGTGGTGCCCGAGGTGCGGCGCCGAGCGTCGGCGCACCGGGGTGGCTAGCTCGAGCATCGGACCCGGGAGCAGCGCCTGGCCGGAGCCCTGAATCGGCGGTGTATACTGTCGCGTATATACAGGAGGAGGCCATGAAGACCGCGCGCGTGTTTCGGAGCGGGAACAGCCAGGCGGTGAGGATTCCGAAGGAGTTTCGCATCGAAGGCGACGAGGTCGAGATCCTCAAGAAAGGGAGGTCCCTGGTGCTCCGTCCCCGGCGGAGGTCGTGGGCCGCTCTCGTGCGGAGCCTGGACCGGTTCACGGACGACTTCATGGTCGCGGGCCGGCGTCAGGGCCGCGCGCAGAAGAGAGGCCGGGCCTTCTCGTGAGGGTCATGCTCGACACCACCGTTTGCATCCACATCATCAGGCAGCGGCCGCCGTCGGTATTGGAGCGTTTCGGCGCCTTTGCCGTCGGAGACATCGGCCTGTCGGCCATCACGCTGGCCGAGCTGGAGTACGGCGCGAACAACAGTCGAGACCCCAAGAGGAACCGTGAAGCGTTGCAGCGGTTCACCGCAGCCCTGGAGATCGCGGCCTTCGACAGGGACGCGACCGAGACGTACGGCCGGATCCGGACCACTCTCGAACGGAAGGGGCAGCCGATCGGCCCGATGGATCTGCTGATCGCCGCACACGCCCTCAGCTTGGGCGTGCGGCTCGTGACGAGCAACGAGGACGAGTTCAGACGGGTCCCAGGGCTTCGCGTTGAGAACTGGCTGTGAGGGCTCAGGCGCAGCCCTCGATTCCCGGGTGAGGCTGGGGCGGAGAAGGTCGTCCCCTCACCCTGCCCTCTCCCCGAGGAGGGGAGAGGGAGAGGACCGGCCGCGTCCGCTCGAGGCGTACCGGGCGAAGCGCGACCCCGAGCGGACGCCCGAGCCCTTCGGGGGCGCGCGGCCCGCGCCGAGTCGGCTCTTCGTCGTCCAGAAGCACGCCGCCCGGCGCCTCCACTACGACTTCCGGCTCGAGATGGACGGCGTGCTGAAGAGCTGGGCCGTCCCGAAAGGCCCATCCCTGCGCCCGGAGGAGAAGCGGCTCGCCGTCCACGTCGAGGACCACCCGGTCGAGTACGCGGAGTTCGAGGGCGTCATCCCCGAGGGGAACTACGGCGCCGGGCCCGTCATCGTGTGGGACCGCGGCACCTACCGCCTGGTCAAGCCCGAGGATCCCCTGGAGCAGCTCGCGCACGGCAAGCTCGAGCTCGAGCTCACCGGCATGAAGCTCCGCGGTCGCTGGACCCTCGTCCGGATGAGCGGGAAGGCCAAGGAGTGGCTCCTTCTCAAGAAAGCCGACGCCTTCGCGGGCGGCGAGGAGCCGACAGAACAGTACCCCGAGTCGGTGCTGTCGGGGCTGCGCGTGGAGGAGCTGCGGGACGCTTCATCCCGGCTCGCCGTCCTTCGCCGGCGGCTCCAGACCCTCCGGGCGCCGGCGGGCGACGTGGATCCGCGGCGCCAGCCGTTCATGCTCGCGGTCCCCGCCGAGCGGCCCTTCTCGGACGCCGGCTGGCTCTTCGAGGTGAAGTACGACGGCGTCCGCGTCCTCGCGGCGCGCGAGGGCGACACGGTCGAGCTCTACGGGCGGAGCGGCCAGGCCGTCACCGCCCGCTACCCCGAGATCGCCGAGGCGCTCCGGCGGCTCCCGGTCGAGCGATTCGTCCTCGACGGCGAGATCGTGGCCGAGGACGAGGCGGGGCGCCCGAGCTTCCAGCGCCTCCAGGCGCGCATGCACCTGACGAACCCCCGCGACGTCGAGCGCGCGCGGGGGCTCATCCCCGTCGTCGCCGTCTTCTTCGACGGTCTCGGGCTCGACGGGCGCGACCTGCGCCGCCTCCCGCTCGAGGCGCGGAAGGAGTGCCTCCGCCTGCTCCTCCCCGCTCGCGGCGTCGTCCGCTACGGCGACCACGTCCTGGAGCACGGCGAGGCGTTCTTCGACGCCGCCTCCGAGGAGCGACTCGAGGGCATCGTCGCCAAGCGCCGCGACAGCGCGTATACGGGCACGCGCTCGCGGGACTGGGTCAAGATCAAGTGCCAGCGGCGGCAGGAGTTCGTCATCGGCGGGTACACCGACCCCCAGGGCTCCCGCGGCCATTTCGGAGCGCTCCATCTCGGGCTCTACGAGGGCCCGCGGCTCGTCTACGTCTCGAAGGTCGGGACGGGGTTCGATGAGGCGTTGCTCCGACTCGTCCGGGAGAAGCTCCAGCCGCTCGCCCGCCCGACGTCGCCGTTCGACGTCGGCTCGCCGGCCGGGCCCGGTCACCACTGGGTCGAGCCGCGGCTCGTCTGCGAGGTGCGCTTCACCGAGTGGACGCGCGAGGGAGGGCTCCGCCACCCGGCCTTCCTCGGGCTCCGGGACGACAAGCGCCCCGAGGACTGCCGGCGCGAGGAACCCGTCGCCCTCGAGCCGGTCGCGGCCGGGGCGCCCGAGGGCCGGCCCGAGGTGCGGATCACCAACCCGGACAAGGTCTTCTGGCCGGACGAGGGCTACACGAAAGGCGACCTCATCGCCTACTACGACGCCGTCGCCCCGCGGCTCCTCCCCTACCTCCGCGACCGGCCCCTCGTCCTGACCCGCTACCCCGACGGGATCACCGGCAAGTCCTTCTTCCAGAAGGACGCGCCGGACTTCGTCCCGGCCTGGGTCCGCACGGAGCGGATCTACTCGAAGGACACCGAGCGCGACATCGACTACTTCGTCGCGAACGACGCCGACACGCTCCGCTACGTCGTGAACCTGGGGACGATCCCCCTCCACCTCTGGAGCTCGCGCCTCGGCTCGCTCGACCGCCCGGACTGGCTCGTGCTCGACCTCGACCCGAAGGGCGCGCCGTTCACAGACGTCGTGCGGGTCGCGCGGGCGCTCCACCGGATCCTCGAGGACCTCGAGCTGCCGAGCCACGTCAAGACCTCGGGGGCGACCGGCCTCCACATCCTCGTCCCGCTCGGCGCCCGCTACGGCTACGAGGAGACGCGGACGTTCGCCCGGCTCCTGGCCCTGCTGGGCGTCGAGGCGGAGCCCGGGCGCGCCACCGTCGCCCGGCCGATCCAGGCGCGCGGCGGCAAGGTCTACATCGACTTCGGCCAGAACGGCCACGGACAGACGATCGTGGCGCCCTTCTCCGTGCGGCCGCTCCCGGGGGCGCCCATCTCCTGCCCGCTCCGCTGGGCGGAGGTCACGGCGCGGCTCGACCCCCGGCGCTTCACGATCCGGACGGCGCCGCGCCGCTTCGCCAAGCTGGGGGACCCGCTCGCCCCCGTGCTCCGGGACGGGATCGACATGGCCGCCGCCCTCGCCCGCATGGAGCGCCAAGTCGGGCAGAAGCGCGGCTGACCCCGAGATGCCCCTGACGCGGCCCGACTGGCTCCCTGTCGAGTGGGCCCGGGCCCTCTGTCTCCCGACGACCGCTACTTCTTCTTCCGTCGGTGCTGACGGCCTCGGCCGGGCAGCAGTCCCCTCCGGTCAGCGGGCGGCGTCGGAGGGGGCGAAGAGCGCCCCGAGGGCCCGGGCGAGGGCGGGGCCGGTCCCCGACTCCTCGTGCTTGAAGTAGACCAAGGCCTCCCCCCACCCCGCCCCGAGCCGCCGGATCGTGTCGCGCCAGCCCTCCAGCTCGGCCGGCCCGTACCCCTCGTCGCGCAGGCGGAAGTAGCCGAAGTCCGCGGTCGCGACGAGCGGCGTCGTCCCCGCCTCCGTGTCCGCGACGCAGAGCGCCGCGTTCCGCGTGCGGAGGAGGTCATACAGGTCGTCGGTGAACCACGAGGCGTGACGGAACTCGAAGGCACACCGGAGATCCCGGGGAAGCCGCACCAGCAGGTCGCCGAGCCGGTCCAGGTCCTTTCGGAAGGTCGGCGGGAGCTGGAAGAGGACGGGGCCGAGCTTCGACCCGAGCCCGCGGATCGTGTCGCACAAATAGCGGAGCGGCTCGTCCACGTCGCGCAGGCGGGCGTCGTGGGTTATGCGCTTGGGGGCCTTCAGCCCGAAGACGAACGGCGGGGGCGTCGCGGCCGCCCAGCCTTGGATGGTCTTCGCGTTGGGCATCCGGTAGAACGTCGCGTTGATCTCCACCGTCGGGAAGCGCTCGCCGTAGTACGGGAGCATCTTCGCCGCGGCGAGGTCGGCGGGGTAGAAGCTCCCCTTCCACTCGGGGTAGTTGTAGCCGGACGTGCCGATCAGGACCCGCACGGCTCCAGAGTACCCCTGGCCGGGGGCCCGGGGGGCTACGTCTTCCGCCGCCGCGCGAAGTACCGCCGCCAGGGTCGCCAGTAGTAGCGGTCCCAGCCCTTGCGTTATTCGGTGAAGTACGGCACCCGCTCCCCCGTCTCCGCGTGGCGCTTGACGATGTCGGGCATCTCACACCTCCTGGAGCGCTCCGGCCAGCCGGTCGAGACAGCTCCCCCAGCCGTACTCGTGCTGCTGGCGGACGTCGGCGTTCGGAAAGAACTCGTGCGTCAGCACGACTTCGGTCGAGCCGCCCCGGTCGCGGAACTCGACGGTCACCCGCGTCTCGCCCAGCTCGGGCTCCGCCTCCCAGCGCCAGGTGTAGACGAGCCGCTCGGGCGGTCGCACCTCGCGGAAGACCCCGGAGAGGTAGAAGACCTCGCCGTCCGGGAGCTTCCGCATCCCGAGGCGGTAGCGCCCGCCGACGCGGAGGTCCACCTCCGCGCTCGGCGTCGCGTACCCCGCCGGGCCCCACCAGCGCTTCAGGGCCTCGGGGTCCGTCCAGGCGCGGAAGACCGCCTCCCGCGTCGCCGCGAAGGTCCGCGCGAGGTGGAGCGTGGTCTCGGAGCGCGTCGTCGCGTCGGCCATCCGTCCTCCTCCGTGTGCGTGGGGTCGCCGAGGTAGCGGGCGAGGGCGTCGAGCTGCCCCTCCCAGTAGCCCCGGTAGCGCGCGATCCAGTCCTCCGCCCGCTTCATGGGTCCCGCCACGAGGCAGCACCGGTGGACCCGCCCGTCCCGCGCGCGGACGAGCAGACCCGCCCGCTCGAGCACGGAGAGGTGTTTCGAGATCGCGGGGAGCGAGACGGCGAACGGCCGGGCGAGCACCGTCACCGACGCCTCCCCGCGCGCGAGGCGCCGGAGGATCGCCCGGCGTGTCGGGTCCGCGAGGGCCGCGAAGGTCGCGTCGAGACCGGGTCGATACTTAACCACACGGTTAAGTATATGCGGGGCGGCCGCTCTGTCAAGCCCCCCTCGGCGCTCCCCCGGCCGACCCGGGGCGAACCCTCGTGCTACACTTCCCGTCGTGCCCGTCGAGCCCACTCCCGCCGCCTCCGTCGTCCTCGTCCGACCCGCGAGCCCGGCACCCCTGGAGTGCTACCTGATCCGCCGGGCCCGCGGGATGCGCTTCCTCGGCGGCTACTACGCCTTCCCCGGCGGCAAGGTCGATCTCGCCGACCGCCGCCCGGACGCGCTCGCGCGTACGCGCGGCCTCGCGCCCGAGGCGGCTGCCGCGCGCCTCGGGCCCGCCGACGCCGAGGTGCCGCCGCTGGCGTACTGGCTGACCGCCGTGCGCGAGCTCTTCGAGGAGACGGGGTTGCTCCTCGCCGTGGACGCGGCCGGCCGGGCGGTCGAGGCCGGCCCCCCGGCGACCGCGGCGCGCCTCGAAGCGCACCGGCGGGCGCTCGTCCGCGGCGAGCGCTCGTTCACGGCGATCCTGGCCGACGAGGCCTGGACCGCCGACCTGGCGCCGCTCGCCTACCTCTCGCACTTCGTCACGCCGCCCTCGAGCCCGATCCGCTTCTCGGCCCGCTTCTTCCTCTGCCCCGTACCGCGCGGGCAGACGCCGCGGCTCATCCTCGAGGAGACCTCCGAGGGCTTCTGGGTCGCGCCGGCCGCGGCGTACGCGCGCTTTCGGGCCGGTGAGTGGCCGATGGCGGAGCCCGCCGAATACGGCGTCCAGTACCTCGCCCAGTTCGACTCGTACGACGCCCTCTGGACCCACCACGCGGACGGCCGCCAGAAGTTCCACGGGATCATCGACCGGCTGGGCACGGCCCAGTACGGCCTGTTCGACCGGGACGCGGTGGTGCGCCCGCGTGCCTGAGTTCCGGCCGTCCGACTTCCCCAGGACGATCCGCCTCACCCCGCTCGTCCGGCGCGTCCTCGGCTTGAACCCCGGGCTCATGACGGGCCCCGGGACCAACACCTACCTGGTCGGCGCCCGCGAGCCGATCCTCCTCGACACGGGCGCGGGCGTCCCCGACTACGTCCCGCTGCTCAAGACCTTCCTCGCGACGGAGCGGCTGGGCGGCATCCCGCACGCCCTCCTCACCCACCGGCACCGCGACCACATGGGCGGTGTCCCTGACGTCCGCCGGGCCTACCCGCGGATCCCCGTCGGGAAGCTCGTCGTCAACGACCCGAGCCTGCCGGTCCCGATGGAGCCGCTCGCCGACGGCGCCGTGGTCCGGGGGGAAGGCGTGACGCTCCGCGCCATCCACACGCCGGGCCACGCGTCCGATCACCTCTGCTACTACCTCGAGGAGGAGCGCGCGCTGTTCACGGGCGACCTCATCCTGGGGGGCTCGACGACCGTGATCCCGCCGGACGACGGCGACCTCGGGCAGTATCTCGCCTCGCTCCGCGGGCTCCTCGCCCTCGACATCCAGCGGATCTACCCGGGCCATGGGCCCGTGCTCGAGCCGGCGCGGCCGGTGATCGAGGAGTACATCGCGCACCGGCTCGAGCGGGAGGCACAGATCCTCGCCGCGCTCGGCGCGGGCGCCGAGACGGTCGCCGAGATCGTCGCGCGCGTCTACCGGGACGTGGACCCGGCGCTGCACCCGGTCGCGCGGCTCTCGGTGCAGTCGCACCTCGCGAAGCTCGAGCGCGAGGGGCGCGTGCGCCGGCGGACCGCCGACCCGCCGCGCTTCCGGCTCGCCTGACCTCCCCCCGCGCCGCATCGCTTTCGCTCCACCCCGTACCGGTTCGCTGACGGCGCCGGCCGCGGCCGCCGCCGACGCTTCGCCGCTAACCCCGCGCCGCTTCGCACGGGCGCCCCCCGCCACGCTCGCCGCGCGCCGTGGCACCGCCGTTGCTCTCCTCACCGGTCGCGAGGAGGGCCGGCGATGGGAAGCGCTTCGGAAAAGGGAGCGGCGTCGCGAAGGCCGCAGGCCCCGGAAGTGAGCGGCGGCCCGGAGACCGCAGGCCGAAGGCGCCGCGAGCAGATGGACAATGTCGCGACCAGATGGTCAAGGGGCTTCACGCTCGTCGAGTTCGGGATCGTGGTGGCCGTGATGGCCGTAGGGGTCGGGGTGACCGCGCCCGTCGTCGGGCGGGTCGTGACGGCGATGCGGGTCCAGAGCGCCGCGGCCGACCTCTACGGCGCGGTGCACCTCACGAAATCGCGTGCCCGCGCCACCGGCGTCATGCACGCGCTGGTCATCGAGCCCGACGGTCGGGGGTTCCGCGTCGTCGAGGACCCTCGGGACGCGGCGCGCACCGTCGAGGGGCCGAGCGCGCTCGTGGACGGCGTGGTCGCATCGAGCAACACCACGATCCGCTTCTCCCCGAAGGGCTTCGCGGTCCCCTTCGGCACGATCACCGTGCGCTCGGGCGGCGAGGTCCGCCGGGTGATCGTCAACATCCTGGGCCGGGTGCGCGTGGAGGACCCCGCGCGCCGGCGTTGAAGAGGAGGCGGGGCATGGGAGCGACGGGCGTGCGACGGATGCGGAACGGGCGCCAGGAGGTCGGCGCGGCGTGGGCGAAGACGGGGGCGAGCGGGCCGTTTCTCTCGCTCGAGATCGACGCGGGCGCGCTCGTCGCCGACGCGCTGACGGCGATCCTGCGGGGGGAGGACCGCGTGAGCTACCTCGCGTTCGCGAACGAGAAGAAGGCCGACGGGAGCGACCGCCAGCCGGACCACCGGATCATCCGCCCGCTCCGGCGGTCGGCGGTCGAGCTGGATGGCTAGGCGGCGCCCGCGGCAGCAGAGACGCCGCGGCGTGCTACGATGGTCCGGGAGTGGACGGCATGGGGACACCCGGCGACACCGCGCGCGGCGCCCTCACATACGAGGACTACTGCGCGCTGCCCGACGACGGCCGACGGTACGAGATCCTCGACGGCGAGCTGGGCGTGACGCCGGCCCCGGCCCCGCGCCACCAGAAGGTCGTGCTGAACCTCGCCAGCGCGCTGGACAAGCATGTCCGCGCGCACGATCTCGGCGAGGTGTACGTGGCCCCGGTCGACGTGATCCTCGCCCGCACGTCGGTCGTCCAGCCGGACCTGGTCTTCGTCCGCGCCGAGCGCCTGTCGCTCGTCACGGCCCGCGCGATCGAGGGGCCACCGGACCTCGTCGTGGAGGTGCTCTCGCCGACCACGGAGGCCCGCGACCGCGGCGTCAAGCGGGAGCTCTACGCCCGCTTCGGCGTCCCCCACTACTGGCTACTCGACAGCGAGGCCCGACGGCTGACGGCCTACGCACTCGCGGGGACGACCTACCGACAGGTCGCGGAGCGGACGGGAACGGCAGACTTCACGCCCACCCCGTTCCCCGGACTCACCCTGCCCCTGGCGGCGATCTGGCCCCGCTGACCGACCGCTCGCTCGGCGAGCGCGCCGGTCTCAGCGGCGCTGGCGCTTCGCGGCCGCGGTGACGAACCCTTCGAAGAGTCGGCGTGACGGGGCATCCCCGGCGAGCGCGAGCTCCTCGGGGTGCCACTGGACGCCGACCAGGAAGCCCGAGGGGGCAGGGTCGTTCGCCTCGACGCCCTCGACGAGCCGGTCCGGCGCATAGGCCACCGGGAACAGGGCAGGCGCCAGGGCCTTGATCCCCTGGTGGTGCATGCTGTTGACGGGGATCTCGCCCTCGCCGACGAGGTCGGCGAGGAACGACCCGGGCAGCACCGTGACGGCGTGGCTCGGTCGTGGCCGCGGCACCGGCGGGGCCGCCTTCGCCTGGTCGTGCTGGACGTCACCGGGGGGGCCGTCGGCCGGCAGGTCCTGGTAGAGGCTGCCGCCGAGCGCCACGTTGAGCACCTGGATCCCGCGGCAGATCGCCAGCACGGGGAGCCCGTCCGCCCGCGCCCACTCGAAGAGCCTGAACTCCATCGCGTCCCGCTCGGGCACCGCCTCGACGCTCGGGTGGGCGGGCGTCTCCCCGTAGCGTCGGGGCTCGACGTCTTCCCCGCCCGACAGGACGAGCCCGTCGAGCAGCTCGTAGAGCTCCCGGAGGCTCTCGCCGTCGTGGGCGGGCGTGACGATCAGCGGGAGGCCACCCGCGTCACGGATCGCGAGGACGTACGGCTCATTCAGGAACGTCCGGCGCGTGCCGAGCCGCTGGTGGAGGAAGACGGATCCGGTGATCCCGATGCGCGGCAGCACGCGCTCACGGTAGCACCCGTGCGAGTTGGTGTCAAAACGTGCGGGCTCGCATAGAATAGGGGCATGCGGGTGGGGCAGTTCAGCGTGACGGGCCGGCTGACGGGCCCGACGGGACTGAGCGAAGAGGTGGAGCTTCTCGTGGACACGGGGGCCACGCTCCTCGTGCTTCCCCGGTCCCTGGCGGCACGGCTGGAGGTGGCGCCCCGGCGGTTCCAGCGCGTCCGCCTCGCCGGCGGGTCGAGAGAGGTCTGGCCCGTCGGAGAGGTCCGGTTCAGCCTCGAAGGCCGCGAGGTCACCACGCCATGCTTCATCGCCCCCAAAGGGCCGCCGCTCCTCGGTGCGGTCGCCCTCGAGAGCCTGTTCCTCGCGGTGGACCCGGTGACGCAGCGGCTCGTGCCCGTCGACGGGCTGGCGATGCCGGCCCGCGTCCGGGTTGACCGCCCCGCCGCATCCGTGCTCGGATAGCGAGGCCATGTCGGTCGATTCCGCCCAGGAGCGCGTCAGCACGGGCCCCCACGGCCGCGCCCTCCGCCCGGATGCTCTCGGCACGCGTCACGCCGTCGCCTCGGGGCACCCCCTGGCAACGCTCGCGGCGTTCCGGATCCTGGAAGCCGGCGGCAACGCCGTGGACGCGGGCGTCGCGGGCGGCATCGCGCTCGACGTCGTCCACCCCGACATCGTGAGCTTCGCCGGGGTGGCACCCATCATGATCTACGACGTCCGGCGCCGCGAGGTCGCCACGGTGTCCGGCCTGGGACCCTGGCCGCGCCGGGCGAGTGTCGAGCTCTTCCAGCGGGAGTGCGGCGGCCAGATCCCGGAAGGTCTCCTCAGGACCGTCGTGCCGGGGGCCCCCGACGCCTGGATCACGGCGCTCGAGCGCTTCGGGACGATGGGGTTCGCCGAGGTGGCCGCGCCCGCGATCGAGCTGGCCCGCGACGGCTTCCCGATGGGCCCGTTCGTCGCCCAGATCATCCGGGAGAACGAGGCACGCTACCGCCGGTGGCCGACGTCGGCGCCGATCTTCCTCCCGAACGGCCGCCCGCCCGCGCCCGGCCAGCGCTTCGTCCAGGCCGACCTCGCGCGGACGCTCACCTACATGGCCGGCCAGGACCACGCCGAACGCAAGCGCGGCCGCGCCGCGGGCCTCCAGGCCGCCCGCGACGCCTTCTACCGCGGCGACGTCGCCGCCGCCATCGTGCGCTACCACGAGCAAGAGGGCGGGCTCCTGACGCGAGAGGACCTCGCCGAGTTCCGGGCGGGCGTCGAGGCGCCCTGCATGACGCGCTTCGACGGCTACGAGGTCTGGAGTTGCGGCTTCTGGTGCCAGGGGCCCGTGCTCCTCCAGATGCTCAACATCCTCGCCGGCTTTGACCTCCGAGCGCTCGGCCACAACTCGCCCGCCTACATCCACGTCGTCACCGAGGCGATGAAGCTCGGCTTCGCCGACCGCGAGGCCTACTACGGGGATCCGCGTCACGTGAAGGTCCCCGCGGAAGGTCTCCTCGACCCGGCCTACGGCGAGCTGCGCCGGAGCCTCCTCGACGAGCGCCGGGCCTGGCGCGAGATGCCGCCGCCCGGCGACCCGGCGGGGCGGCAGGCCGTCCTGCCCTCATGGACGGGGCCGAAGGGGACGGGCAGCGGACGGTCGAATCTCGACACCTCCTACATCGCCGTCGTGGACCGGGACGGCAACGCCTTCTCGGCCACCCCGAGCGACGTCTCGACCGACACGCCGGTCATCCCGGGCACGGGGCTCGCGGTCTCCTCTCGCGGCTCCCAGTCGTGGCTCGTCCCCGAGCACCCGAGCGCCGTCGCCCCGGGCAAGCGTCCGCGGCTCACGCCGAACCCGGCGATGGTCTTCAAGGACGGGCGCCTCGTCATGCCCTTCGGGACGCCCGGCGGCGACGTGCAGACCCAGGCGATGCTCCAGGTCCTGTTGAACGTCCTCGTGTTCGGCATGACCCCGCAGCTCTCCGTCGAGGCGCCGCGCTTCGCGACCCAGTCCTTCCCGGACTCCTTCTGGCCGCACCGCTACTTCCCGGGCCGCGTGACGGTGGAGGGGCGGATCCCCGAGGCGACCGGGGACGCCCTCACCGGGCTCGGGCACACGGTGGCCCGCTGGCCGGAGTGGGAGTGGCGGGCGGGCGCGGTGTGCCTCGTGCGCGTGGACGACGCCGGCGTGCGCTGGGCCGCGGCCGATCCCCGCCGCGACTCCTACGCCCTGGCCTGGTGACGTGCGCGGGGGTCATACCCCCCACCGACGGTCCCTGGGCCGCGCCTCGGCGCTCCTCCTCGTCCTCGCGGCGACCGGGTGCGCCACGCGGCCGAGCCCGGCTGACTCGTCGCTCCCGGCGGGCAGCGCTCTGCGGCCCCTCATCATCTCGGGGTTCGGCGACTGGCGCGGGTCCCGGGCCTCCCAGCACTACGGGATCGACATCCGCGTGCGGCCGGGAACGCCCGTCCTGGCGGCGGCCGACGGCACGGTGATCCGGATCGGCGCGGAGCGGAGCTCGGGAAAGCTGGTCGTCGTGGCCCACGCCGACGACCTCGCGACCGTCTACTTCCACCTCTCGGCGATCGCCGTGGGCGAGCGGCAGACCGTCCGCCGGGGCGAGACGCTCGGGCGGTCGGGGATGACCGGGAACGCCACGACGCCGCACCTGCATTTCGGCGTCTGTCGCCGCCCGGCGGGGCGCTGCGGGAACCGGATCGGCGCAGGCTGGGACAACCCGCGTGCCTACTGGGTCGAGGGCGACCCGTGCTTCCGCGCAGGGCGCCCCTATCCCGGGACCCGCCTCACGTTCCCGGTGCCCTGTCCCGGATCAGCGTAGCGGCAGGCCGCGCTGGGCGGCGGCTGATCCGCGCCGCGACTCCTGCGCCCTCGCCTGGTAGGTACGAGCCCCCCCCCGACCCGCCCCGGGTGACGTCGGGCGAGCCCCGCGGGGTCCCGGGCGGATAGGGGGTCCTCTCACGGTGGTCCTTCCGCAATTCGTGAGAATTGCGGAAGGCGCGTGCGAAAGGGGCCCGGAGCCCGGGCGCGCGGGGCAAGCCCGGCGGCAGGACCCGGGGCGGGTTGGTGCTCAGGCGGGAACGGCGTCGACGGTCTTGGTGAAGACGAGCTCGTCGCCGCGGGCGTCCACCCGGACCGTGTCGCCCTCGGCAAACTCGCCCTCGAGGATCCGGAGCGCGAGCGGGTCCTGGACGCGCCGCTGGATCGTCCGCTTGAGCGGCCGGGCGCCGAAGACCGGATCGAACCCCTCCTTCGCGAGGAGCGTCTTCGCCGCGTCCGTCAGCTCGAGCCCGATCCGCTTCTCGGCCAGGCGCGTCCGGAGGTGCGCGGTCTGAATCTCGACGATCTTCGCGATCTCGGCCATGCCGAGGTTCGCGAAGACGATCACCTCGTCGATCCGGTTCAGGAATTCGGGCCGGAGGTGGTTCCGCAGCTCCTGGAGGACGAGCGGCCTCACCTTCTCGGGGTCCGCGATCTCGCGGAAGTGGTGGCTCCCGAGATTCGAGGTCATGATCACGACGGTGTTGCGGAAGTCCACCGTCCGGCCGTGGCCGTCGGTGAGGCGGCCGTCGTCGAGGAGCTGGAGGAGCACGTTCCAGACGTCCGGATGCGCCTTCTCCACCTCGTCGAAGAGAACCACCGAGTACGATCGCCGCCGCACGGCCTCGGTGAGCTGGCCGCCCTCCTCGAACCCGACATAGCCCGGCGGCGCGCCGATGAGCCGCGCCACCGTGTGCTTCTCCATGTACTCGGACATGTCCAGCCTCACCATCGCCCGCTCGTCGTCGAAGAGGAACTCCGCCAGCGCCCGCGCCAGCTCGGTCTTCCCGACCCCGGTGGGCCCGAGGAACAGGAACGAGCCGATCGGGCGGTTCGGGTCGGACAGACCCGACCGCGCCCGGCGGACCGCGTTCGAGACGGCCCGGAGCGCCTCGTCCTGGCCGACGACCCGACGCGCCAGCCGCGCCTCCATGGCCACGAGCTTCTGGACCTCACCCTCGAGGAGGCGCGTCACGGGGATGCCGGTCCACTTCGCGACGACCTCCGCCACGTCCTCCTCATCCACCTCTTCCTTGAGGAGCCGGCCCTGCCGCTGGACCTCGGCCAGCCGCGCGTTCTCGGCCTCGAGCTGGCGCTCGAGCTGGTGGAGGGTGCCGTAGCGCAGCTCGGCGGCGCGGTTCAGATCACCCCGCCGCTCCGCGTCGGCCATCGCGGTCCGCGCCGCGTCCATCTCCGCCTTGACCTTCCGGATCCGGCCGATCCCGTCCTTCTCCGCCTGCCAGCGCACCTTCAAGCCCGCGGAACGCCCTTTCAGCTCTGCGAGGTCGCGGTCGAGCTTCTCGAGCCGCTCACGGGAGGGCTCGTCGCTCTCCTTCGCGAGGGAGACGCGCTCGATCTCGAGCTGCACCCGGCGCCGCTCGAGCTCGTCCAGCTCGGCCGGCATCGAGTCGATCTCGATCCGGAGCCGCGAGGCCGACTCGTCCATCAGGTCGACGGCCTTGTCGGGGAGGAACCGGTCGGCGATGTAGCGATGGGAGAGCACGCCGGCGGCGACGAGCGCCGAGTCCTTGATCTTGACGCCGTGGTGGACCTCGTACTTCTCCTTGAGGCCCCGCAGGATCGCGATCGCGTCCTCGACGGAGGGCTCCCGCACGAAGATCGGCTGGAAGCGCCGCTCGAGCGCCGCGTCCTTCTCGACGTGCTTCCGGTACTCGTCGAGGGTGGTCGCGCCGACGCACCGGAGCTCCCCGCGCGCGAGGGCCGGCTTGAGCATGTTCGCCGCGTCCACCGCGCCCTCCGCCGCGCCTGCGCCCACGAGCGTGTGCAGCTCGTCGATGAAGCAGATGACTTCGCCGCCGGCCTCGCCGATCTCCCGGAGCACGGCCTTCAATCGGTCCTCGAACTCGCCCCGGTACTTCGTCCCGGCGACGAGCGCCCCGAGATCGAGCGCGACGAGCCGCTTCCCCTTGAGCCCCTCCGGGACGTCGCCGGCGACGATGCGCTGCGCGAGCCCCTCCACGATCGCCGTCTTGCCGACCCCGGGCTCGCCGATCAGGACGGGGTTGTTCTTGGTCCGGCGGGAGAGGACCTGGATCACGCGCCGGATCTCGTCGTCCCGCCCGATGACCGGGTCGAGCTTCCCCTTGCGGGCGAGCTCCGTGAGGTCGCGGCTGTAGCGCTCGAGTGCCTGGTACTTCGCCTCGGGATTCGGGTCGGTGACGCGCTGGGAGCCACGGACCTCGACGAGCGCCCGGTAGATGCCGTCCCGCGTGACGCCCGCCTGCCGGAGGATCCGCCCCGCGGCCCCGTCCTTTTCCTCGGCCAGCGCGAGGAGGAGATGCTCCACCGAGCAGTACTCGTCCTTGAGGCGCTCCGCCTCGGCCCAGGCCGCGTCGAGCACCGCCTTGAGGCGCGGGCTCACGTACTGGCCGCCGCCGGTGACCTTCGGGAAGCGGCGGACCTCGGCCTCGGCCTCCCGGCGGATCGCCTCCGCGCGGGCCCCCAGCTTCGCGAGGAGCGGGCTCACCACGCCGCCGTCCGGCTGGTCGAGCAGCGCGACCAGCAGGTGCTCGGGCTCGATCTGCTGGTGGGACTCGCGATCGGCGAGGGCCTGGGCCGCCTGCACGGCCTCCTGGGCCTTCACCGTGAACTTGTCGAACCGTAATGCCATCGCCGGGAACGCCTCCCCTGCCTCAACACACGTGGATCCCGCGCGGACGACACGCGGGATCCCTGAGCAAAGTCTAGCGGCCGGTCAGGGGGTTGTCAAAGTGTCGGGTGCCCGACACCCTCGGAGGCGCGCGCTACACGCCGTCCCGCGGCGCCTGGGGCCGGAGCCGGCGCAGCTCCTCGAAGAGCTGGCGCTCGCGGGGGGTGAGCCCCTGTGGCATGACGAGCTTCACGCGCACGAGCTGGTCGCCGCGGCCGCCGCCCTTCAGGTGGGGAATCCCGTAACCGGGCAGGCGGAAGGTCTTGCCGCTCGTCGTCTCCGGGGGGATCTTCATCGTCACCTTCCCGCGGAGCGTCGGAACCTCCACCTCCGCGCCGAGGGCGGCCTCCCACACCGCGATCGGCAGCTCGACGTGGACGTCGTCGTCGCGCCGCTCGAAGAGCGAATGGGGACGCACGCGGACCTGCAGGTAGAGGTCGCCCCGCGAGCCGCCGGCCGAGCCCGCGCCGCCCTCGCCGGCGGCCCGGACGCGCGAGCCGTCGCGGACGCCGGCGGGGATCTTCACCTCGAGCCGGCGCATGCCCCGGACCTCGCCGGCGCCGTGACAGGTCGGGCACGCCGCGCTGTCCCGGCGCCCCGTGCCGCCGCACGTCGCGCACGGCTCGACCACCTCCAGCTCGACCGCCGGGCTGGTCCCCTGCGCCGCCTCCTCGAGCGAGATCTCGACGGCGGCCTGGACGTCCGCGCCCCGCCGCGCCCCCCGCGCGCGCGGCCCCCGGCCCAGCCCGCCGAGCTCCTCCTCCAGGTCCTGGAACGGGCTCCGGCGCGCGCCGAGGTCACCGAAGAACGTTCGGAAGAAGTCGGAGAAGTCGCCGAGGTCGCCCTCACGGACGTCAACGCGAAAGCCGCCGGGGTCGCCGCGCCGGAACCCCGCGCCTCCGCCGGGAAAGCCCTGGGCGTAGCGCTCCCAATCGGGCCCGAGGCTGTCGTACCGCCGGCGCTTCTCGGGGTCCGAGAGGACCTCGTACGCCTCGTTGATCTCCTTGAAGCGCTCGGCCGCCGTCTTGCTCCCCGGGTTCATGTCGGGATGGTGCTTCCGGGCGAGCCGGCGGTAGGCCTGCTTGATCGCCTTGGCGTCGGCGGTCTTCTCGACGCCGAGGATTTTGTAGTAGTCCTTGTATGCGACAGCCATCAGGCGTGAACCTTTCTGGACACTCCGATTCTATCAGACGGGCAGCGGCAGGCCCGCGTCGGCGCTGGCCGGGGGGAGGCAGGCGCGATCCCTTCGCCGAAGGGCGAAGGGCCGGGATTCGCCCGGAGCGCCGTCGGCCCCCCTCGAGGGTGCCGCCCGTCGAGCCCTCCCGGGGCGAGGCGGGCGGGGGTGACCCGAACAAGGGGGGCGAAGCCCCCCTCCGAGGCTTTAGCCGCGGCCGACGGTGAAGGCGACGAAGAGGGCCGTCCCGCCGCGCTGGAGGAGGACCGTCACGCGGTCGCCCGGCTTGAGCCCGCGCGTGAGCCGCTCGAATTCCGCGAGCGTCGCGACCTTGTGGCGGTTGAGCTCGCGGATCACGTCCCCGGGCTGGATCCCGCTCTGGTCCGCCGGGCTGCCCAGATCGACCGCCGCGACCACGACCCCCTCGCCCGAGCGGATCCCGAGCTGGCGCGCCATCTCGGGCGTCAGCGGCTTGACGTCGAGCCCGAGCAGGCTCTTCGCCCGCGGCGCCGAGCGGGCCACCGCCTCCGCGTCGTCGGGCGCGTCGCCGATCTTGATCTCGACCGTCCGCTCCGCCTTCTCCCGGAAGACCTTCACCCTGACCGCGCTGCCGGGCTCGGTGAGGCCGACCGCGCGCTGCAGGTCGCTCGGCACCCGCACGCGCTTGTCGTTGAAGTCCAGGATGATGTCGCCGGCCTGGAGGCCGCCCTTCTGGGCCGGGCTGCCGGGCAGCACCTCGGCGATCAACACCCCGCTCTCGTCCCTGGCGCCGAAGCTCCTCGACAGCTCCGGGGTCAATGCCTGCACGCTGACGCCGAGCCACCCTCGGGTGACCTTCCCCCGCGTCGTCAGCTCGGTGTAGATCTTCCGGGCGAGGTTGATCGGGATGGCGAAGCCGATCCCGAGCGACCCACCCGAGCGGCTCACGATCGCCGTGTTGATCCCGATGACCTCGCCCTGCATGTTCACGAGCGGCCCGCCGGAGTTGCCCGGGTTGATCGCCGCGTCGGTCTGGAGGAAGTCGTCGAACGGGCCCTGGCCCAGCACGCGCCCCTTTGCGCTGACGATTCCCGCCGTCACGGTCTGGGTGAACCCGAACGGGCTGCCGATCGCGAGCACCCAGTCGCCCACCTGCACCGCGTCCGCGTTACCCAGCCGCGCTGCCGGGTAGTTCGAGCCGCCCAGGATCCGGAGCACGGCGAGGTCGCTCTTCTGATCGGCGCCGAGGACCTTGGCCTTGTGCTTCTTGCCGTCGGCCGTGACGATCTCGATCTCCGAGGCCCCCTCCACCACGTGGGCGTTGGTCAGCGCGATCCCCGAGGGGTCCACGATCACGCCCGAGCCGAGGCTCCGCTGCGTCCGCTCGCGCGGGTCGCCGAAGAAGCGGCGGAAGAACTCCTCGCCGAAGAACTCCTCCATCGGCGTCCGGGGCCCGGTGAACGGACCCCGGACGACCGTGACCGTGTTGATGTTGATCACGACCGGGGCCACGGCCGCGGCGACCTGCCGGAACGTGCTCGAGCTCTCCGGGGCGGCCACCGGGATGATCGGCGGTTGCTCGAGGCGGGCCAGCGGCGCGCCGGACTGCGCGAAGCTCGATGCCCCGTAGGCGCCGAGCCCGGCCCCGGTGAGGAGCGCCACGACCAGCAGGGTACCCAGGGTGCGCCTTCTGAGTTGCATCATGCTCGTCCCTCCGTCACCCCCACGGGGGAGCGCGGCTCCCCCCAACACAGTGTCCCCATCAGCTCCCGACCGCGACCGGCTCGCCGGCGAGCAGCCGGCGGAGCTCCTCGCCCTCGAGGGTCTCCCGCTGCTTGAGGACGGCCGCGGCGTGGAGCAGGATCTCTTTCTTGTCCGCGAGGAGCCCCCGCACCCGGGCGTACGCCCGCTCGACGATCTGGCGGACCTCCTCGTCGATGGCGCGGGCGGTCTCCTCGCTGTACTCGCGCTCGCCCCCGCCGCCCCACGGGAGCCCGTTCTTCCGCAGGAACGTCGACCCGCCGTCGTTCCCGAAGGTGAGGGGGCCGAGCCGCTCCGACATCCCAAAGCGCGTGACCATGAGGCGGGCCATCTCGGTCGCCCGCTCGAGATCGTTGTGCGCCCCGGTGGAGAGCTCGCCGTAGACGAGCTCCTCGGCCACGTGGCCCCCGAGCAGCACGGCGATCCGGTCCTCCAGCTCCGAGCGCCGGAGGAGGTAGCGGTCTTCGGTAGGACGCTGGTAGGTCATCCCCAGGGCCGCCACGCCGCGCGGGATGATCGTCACCTTGTGCACGGGGTCCGTGTGCTCGAGCGAAGAGGCGACCAGCGCATGGCCCATCTCGTGATGGGCCACGATGTCGCGCTCCGTCTCGGACAGGACGCGGCTCTTCCGCTCCAGCCCGGCGACGACGCGGTCGATCGCCTCCTCGAGGTCCGCCATCTCCACCGCGTCCTTGCCCTTCCGCGCGGCCAGGAGCGCCGCCTCGTTGACGATGTTCGCGAGGTCCGCCCCGGCGAAGCCGGGGGTGCGCGCCGCGATCACCTGGAGGTCCACGCCCGGCGCGAGCGTGACGCCCCGCACGTGCACCTGGAGGATCGCCGCGCGCCCGCGGACGTCCGGCCTGTCCACGACGACCTGGCGGTCGAAGCGGCCCGCCCGGAGCAGGGCGGGATCGAGCACCTCGGGCCGGTTGGTCGCCGCCATGATGATAACGCCCTTGGACGCGTCGAAGCCGTCCATCTCGGCCAGGAGCTGGTTCAGCGTCTGCTCGCGCTCGTCGTGGCCGCCCACGAA
>CAYQDR010000028.1:0-41393 GCA_964416315.1 uncultured bacterium | reverse complement strand
CGCGGTTCATCTCCGTGGCGTGGAACCAGTGGTTGATCCCCTCCCCCTGGTGGATCGCCACGGGCTTCATCGCCCCGATGTCCTGCGCGAGCTGCCGGACGAGCTCCTTCGGAGCATGGGTGATCTCGGCGACCGTGTCCAGGTCGTAGTCCCGGAGGTGGATCTGGTAGAGCGTCCAGAGGGTCGCGACCTCCACCTCGCTCCCGTCCGCGAGCTTCAGGCGGAACGTGCCTTCGAGCGCCGGGGCGACGCCCTTCGCCCGCATGCGCTCCCCCACGTCGTCGCGCGTGACCGCGCGCGGACCGTTGGCCTGCGGGTCCCAGACGACGTAGTCGCCGAGCCGCGCGTGTTGCTCCGGCGTCAGCCCCTGGACCTCCATCGAGGGGCCCTCGGGCGAGAGTGTCGTCCGGTAGCCGGGGAAGACCTCGTGCGCCCGGAGCCGCCGGAGCGTGTCGGTGCGGACGAGGAGGGGGAAGTCCGTGAAGGCCTTGACGAACGCCTCGTCGTACCAGCGGTTCTCGATCATCAGCCGGGTCACGCCGAGCCACAGGGCGGCATCGGTCCCGGGGCGGATGGGAATCCAGTAGTCGGCCTTGGTCGAGGGCGGCCCGTACTCCGGGGCGATGACGACGATCTTCGCGCCGCGCTCCATGCACTCGATGAACCAGTGGGAATCGGTGAGCTTGTTCTCCACCAGGTTCTTGCCGTCCATGATGATGAGCTTCGAGAAGCGGAGGTCGTTGAAGTCGCAGTCGGAGGCCTGGAGCCCGTGCACCCATGGATGGCCGGGCGCCTGGTCGCCGTGCCAGGTGTAGTTCGACCAGCTGCGCCCCGCCTTCGCGTCCTTCGGGCCCACGCGGCGGATCCGCGAGTCGAGGAGCGCGAGCGAGTTGTTGAGCCGGTACATGCCGTACTTGCCGATGACCCCCAGCAGCCCCATCCCACCGCGCATCTTGATGCAGCGGGTGCCGGCGCCCCCCGTCGCCTCGATCATCTCGGGCTGATAGCCCTGGGCGAGGAGCCGCTCCTTCCCCGGCTCGCCGCTGTACCGCTCGGCGATGGCGATGAGGGCCTTGGCGATGTCCCGGAAGGCGTCGTCCCAGGAGATCTGGACGAACTCGTCCTGGCCGCGGGCATCGAAGAGGTACTTCGAGCGGAGCTCGGCCGTCAGCTCGGGGAACCCCGCGTCCGCCCAGGCCTTCCAGCCCCTGCGGACGATCGGGTGCTTCAGGCGATAGGGACCGTAGAGGACCCGGTGGAACGTATACCCCTTCGCGCACTGCCGGGGGTTCCAGTTGGCGGTGGCGCGGTTGCCGTAGAGGTCGGCGTACTGCTGGTAGTCGTAGGTGGCGCCGAGCCGCGTGACGATGCCGTTCCGCACGTACGCGCGCACCCGGCAGGCGTGCGTGTCGTTGGGCGAGCAGACCCAGTCGAATGTCCGGTCGTAGCGGTACTGGTCCCGGTAGATCCGCTCCCAGTCACGCGCCACCGAGCCGGCCAGCGGGTTCTCGTCGGGGTCCGCCGCCGCCAGCAGCCTGAGGGGCAGCCCCAGCTCGGCGGCCGCCGCCCCAGCACCCAGCCATCGGAGGAACTGCCGGCGATCGATCCCGCCGCTCACGGCTCCGTCAGGTGACGTCATGGGCTCCTCGCGACGCGCCCGGCTGGCGCTACGGCTCCAGTTCCAGATCCTGCCAGATGGTGACCGACTTCTTGCCGTCCCGGTCGCCGGCGCTCCCGTTCCAGACGGCGAACGCGACCGGCACAGTCCGCCCGGGGACGAGGGACACCGCCTGCTCGCCCTGACCGGCCAGCGCCCGGCGGAAGACGACGCGGTACGTGCCCGTCCCGTAGACGCCCCGCGAGATCACGCTCTGGTCCGTCCGAGGCCGGGCGCGGAGCGTCCCGAAGCCCTGCGCCTGCAGGTCCTCGGCCGCGCTGTCGCGGAGCGGGTCCGCGACGATGTTCCCCGCCCCCCACCCTGTCACGAACGTCGGGTCGGAGCGGAGCGTCAGCGCCTGGCGCGAAGGCTGTTCCATGGGGGAAACGAGGAGGTTCGGGTACGAATCGATGCCGAGGTTCGGGTACACCTTCTCGACATCCTGGAACGCCGGCTCGAGATCGGCCTGCCGCTCCGACTTCCACATCCAGATGTTCACGAACTGCCCCTTCGCCCCCATCCCGAAGAACGGCGGGTCGGCCGCCAGCGCGAACTCGACGGCGGCGGCGTCCCGGAAATCTTGGGGTCGCAACGCCGTGTGGTCGTGGGTGGCGTCCGCCCAGACCAGGAGGAGCGCCAGTTGCCGGCCGTCGTGAAGCGCCCGCACGGTCAGCTCCTCCGGTCGGTCCGTCCGCCACCAGAGCGGCATCAGGTGGAGATTCACCGGCTGGGCCAGACGCCAGGCGCCGTCGTCCGGGTGATCGGGCACGCGCTCGACGCGCCGCGCGACGACGCGGAACCGCCGCATCTCCGCCCGCGCGCGCAGCTCGTCGCTGGACCACGACCGGACGAGGTGGACGAGGTGCCAGGCGTCGTCCCCATACGCCCAGTCGCTCATCGGCATGGGCGTCCCGGGCATCCCGGCGACGATGCGGCGGTAGAGGTGCGCCGGATCGGGGCTCCCCTTGAAGACGCCGAGCGTGAGATCACGCGGGCGCGTCGGGTAGCCCTTGTCGTCCTTCTGCTCCTCGGTGCCGTCGCCGCGCCCCGTCTTGCCGTGGCAACTGGCGCAGGCGTCGGCGTAGAGCTCGAGCGCCCGCGCCCGAGCCGCCGCCGTGAACGGCGGCGCCGGTGGGACGCGGACGACCCCCTGCCCCACGCCGCCGCCGGGCTTCGGGTCCGCCGAGGGCGGCACGGTCCAGGCACGCTCGGCGAACGCCTTCACGTAGTGGACGAGCCCCCACCGCTCCTCCTCGGAGAGATGCCCCCACGACGGCATCGCCGACCCCGGGATGCCGCGCGAGATCGTGCGGTAGAGGTCCTCGTCCGTCGGCACCCGCTCCCAGGTCGAGACGAGCGCGTACTTGCCGGCCGTGAGATCGCGCGGCTTCGGGTAGAGCAGGTACGCCGCCTCGCCCTCCCCGCGACCATCGGCGCCGTGGCACGCCGCGCACTGCGTGTCGTAGACGCGCTTGCCCAGCGCCAGCAGGTCGGGAGAGGCCGGGCGGAGGGACGTCGGTGCGAGCGAGATCGGCAGCGCGCCGCCGGACCTCGCGGGCGGCGCGGCTGGCGACGCCGGTCCCGCCGCGAGGACGATCCCGCCCGCGGCCCACGCGAGCCCCGCGAGGAGGAGGACACCTCCGGCCAGCCCGATCGGGACGGACCTTCGCGTCACGCCGCGATCCTCTGCCCGCCGGCGATCAGGAGGCGCGGCGCTGGGCCGGCTCCGCGTCCTCCGACACCGCCGGGAGCCGCAGACAGGTCTGGGCGCAGCCCTGCCGCTCGGGCCACAGCGAGCAGAGCTTCACCCGCACGCGCGGCGTCGCCCGGAACACCGCCGTGAAGGCGGCGTACCGGGTGTCGAGCCCGACCTCGGCGCGGGTCCCGGCCTCGGGACAGACGAGGCAGCGCTTCCCGCGGAAGCGGAGGAACGCGTCCACCGTCACCGGAACGAGGACGAAGAGCAGCCCGACGACGAGGATGCCGGCGAGATAGATCCACGGGGTCATGACCTCCTCCTTTCCGGAGCGAGCAGCCCCGGCGCGGCCTCGAAGCACTCCCTGCCCTCCGGTGTCTCTCGGCTCTTCCGCACGAGGTCGACGATCTCGTCGCGGAGATAGCGGCGCTGGCCACCCAGGGTGAGCACGAACGGGAGCTTCCCTTCCCGAGCCCAGCGGGCGACGGTCCCGGGAGACACCTCGAAGAGCCGGGCGACGTCCGACCGGGTGAGGTACCGCCGCGACGCGCCCCCCGGCGTGCGGGTCGTGATCATCGCGCGCATTGAGCGCCTTCGCCGCCGGCGTGTCCATCTCGCGGTCGCGTCAATTTCATGAGCCGGGTGAATCAGCCGGGGATCGG
This sequence comes from uncultured bacterium, assembly GCA_964416315.1. GTDB lineage: Bacteria > Methylomirabilota > Methylomirabilia > Rokubacteriales > DASRDR01 > CAYQDR01. Next base: position 37,378 of record CAYQDR010000028.1, on the reverse strand, counting down.
CGCCCGCTTGATCGCGGCCGGGGAGGGCGGGGTATGATCCGGTCATCCGGGGGGCGGTCCACCCCGGGGGAGGGGCGGCATGGCACGACAGGATCCCGGCATCGGCCCGCTGGCGGACCTCCTGGGCGTCCGCCGGGGGCCCATGGCCGACGGCCGGTGCCGGTTCGACCTGACCGTCCGGCCGGACCACATGAACCCCTACGGGGTCGTCCACGGCGGCATCCTCTACACGCTCGTGGACTACGCCATGGGCGGGGCGCTCGTCACCCGGCTCGGCCCCGGTGAGCGCTGCGCCACGCTCGAGGTGAAAATCCAGTACCTCGCCCCGGTCTCCGCCGGGGAGCTCCGGGCGGAGGCCCGCGTGGTGGAGCGCACGAAGCGGGTCGGGGTCCTGGAGGCCCGGGTGCACGCCGACGGGGACCGCCTGGTCGCCCTGGCCACCGGCACCTTCTACATCCACGGCGCGTTCCCATAGCCCGAACCACACGCCTTCCCCGACGTCTCGCTCTGGCGCTCCCTGAGCCGTCCGCTGCGCCTGCACCCGGATCCGACCCGAGCTCCGCCGGGCCGGGGGCATGCCCGAGGAGCGCTTGATGGGGTGCGACGCGTGACGCCCGGCGGGGCCGGGCGGAGCGAGCTCCAAGAGCCGCGGGGGTCGGCCGAAATCGGACCGCGAGGTTCCGATTTACGATCTCCTACTTGTTGACACTCCGCGTGGCGACGCTCAAGATGCGGGCGTAGGTCGGGCAGGCTCCTGAACGCCCGCCGAGTTCCCTATTGGAGGCCCGATGTGAATTGGCGGCCTCGGTCAGCGACGCTCCGGTAACCCTCTGCGATGTGGCTGACGCGCGAGTGCGACTACGGCCTCGTCGTCCTTGTGTTCCTCGGTACGGAGGGAAAGGGGCGGGTGGCGTCCTGTGAGGAGATGTCGGATCGGCTCTCGATCCCCTACGATTTCCTGGCCAAGATTCTCCAGAACCTCTGCCGCTCCGGCCTCGTCGCCTCGAAGCGCGGAGCCCACGGGGGCTACCTCCTCACCCGCGATCTCTCCGCAATCCGCCTGACCGATGTCATTCGGGCGGTTGACGAGCCTCCGCTCCTGGTGGACTGCGTCGAGCCCGAGGCCTGCCGCTGCCCTCGCCTGTCGCGCTGCGTCCTCGTGGAGCCGATGCGGGCGCTGCATCAGCGGCTCGCCGCCGTTCTCGACAGCATCACGATCGACGATCTGGTGTCGCCGTCCCCAGAGGAACAACCCTCAGCCGTTCAGGGCGCGGCACCGGATGCGAGATAGCTCGGGTGATAGCCGGCGGAACGGAAGGGCTAGCGGGCGCGGAAGCCTCGTTGCCGGGAGCGGGATGACGAGATGAAAAGCCTCACGCTTATCCGGGTGAGCGACATCGGCGACACGCCGGACGGCCAGCGCGGCATGGTCGTCCTCGAGGACCTCGAACAGCGGTTCTGCCTGGCCTTCGCCACCGACCCTCATGAGACACAGCGCCTTGCCAGAGAGATGGGGCGCGCCCGATGCGCATGCAACCCCGTCTACGATTTCATTCAGTCGCTGTTAGCCGCGTTCCAGGCGAGGATCACACGCGTCGTGCTGGACGACGCCGGCGAAAGAGGCATCACGGCCTTCGTCAACCTGGCGATCTCGCCCGCCGGAGACGAGATGACCCTGCGCTGCTACCCCCCGGACGCGCTCGCACTGGCGCTGCGGTCGAACGCCCCGATCTATGCTACTCGCGCGGCGTTTGCGCACGCGGTGCCGCGTTCGCCCCGCCATGTGCTCCCCGCGGGGAGCAACGTGAGCCGGTGGCTTGAGAGGCTGAACCCCGGAGATTTCTAAGGGCGTCGCGCCGGTGCGACGCCGTCGACCCTCCCGGACCCTGATCACGGCCCGGCGGACCGCCGCAGGGATCCGCGTGAGCCGAGCAGTTCCCGCTTACTCATGGTCGGGTAGGTTAGGCCCCGAACGACCCCGCCCTCTGGGCGTCGCGCATTGGCCGCTTCCGAGTAGGAGTATCTGAGGGAGCGCGGCCCAGCGTCGTCCGGCTCGGCTCCACCGAGGCCCCCCCCGGCCACCGCCCGGGCTCCGCCATCCCGAGTCGTGTCCGGACGAGGGCCGCCTCGGAGTCCCCCTGCCGCGAGGAGTGAGCCGAACGCCTCATGAAAATGAGGCATTCGCGGGATTCTCCCGACCGACCGAACGCGCTACCGTTCTGGCAAGCGAACAGCTGATCGGTGGAGGGTTCGACAGTGGCGATCGAAGAGCGTTACGACGAGATCCTCGAGGCCGCGCGCGGCGTGATCGCGCGGCGCGGCTTCCCCCAGGCGTCGATCCGCGAGATCGCGCGGGCGGCCGGGCTCTCCCTCGCGGGCCTCTACCACTACGTCGGCGGGAAGGAAGAGCTGCTCTTCCTCGTGCTCGACCGGTCGCTGGACCGGCTGCTCGCGACGCTCGACGCGGCACTGGGCGGGGCGCGGACGCCCGAGGGGAAGCTCTTCGCCCTCGTCCAGACGCACCTCGACTTCGGGTTCCAGCAGGCCCCCGCGCTCAAGATCATCAACCGCGACCACGAGCTCCTGGGCGAGCCCCGGCGCTCGGAGATCGCCGCCAAGCGACGGGCGTACCTGGAGCGCGGCCTCGCCGTCCTCCGCGAGCTGGACCCGCACGGCCGCTCCGGCGACGAGCTCCTGTCGGCCACGAACCTGCTCCTCGGGATGCTCAACGGGATCGCCACGCGACCCTTCCTGCGCTCCCAGGAGGATTCGCGCGCCCTGGCCGCCGAGGTCGCGGCGCTCTTCCTGTACGGCTTCCTCGAACGCTCGGCCGACCGGGAGGGCGTGCCGGCGGCCGTCGGAGGCGACCATGACGCCTGAGGAGATCCTCGAGCAGTGCCGGGGGCTCGTCGCGGAGCCCCTGGGCCAGGTGGCCGAGCGGTGGAAGACGGGGCACCCCGGCGGGCGGACGGTCGCCGTCTACCCCGTCTGGGCGCCCGCCGAGCTGATCCACGCCGCCGGCATGCTCCCGCTCGCCCTCATGGGCGGCGGCGCCTCCGTCGAGCTGACGCACGCCGACGCGCGCTTCCAGTCCTTCGTCTGCTCCATCGCGAAGTCCACGCTCGAGCTGGGCTTCCAGGGACTCGTCAAGGGCGTCGACGGCTTCGTCTTCTCGAACATCTGCGACGTGGCCCGCAACCTGGCGAGCATCTACCAGCGCAACTTCCCGCAGGTCTTCGTCGAGTACCTCCACCTCCCGCAGAACTCGACCTCGCCCGCGGCCCCGCGCTACGCCGCGGAGGAGCTGCGCCGCCTCGCCGACGGGTTCCACGAGTCGTTCGGCCTCGCGGTGACGCCCATGGCCCTCGCCAAGAGCATCGAGCTCTACAACGCGCTCCGGGCGCGGCTCCGGGCGCTCTACGCCTTCCGGATCGAGGAGCCGCAGAAGCTCTCGACCATCGAGCTGTACGTGCTCCTGCGGGGTGCCACGATGGTCCCCCCGGAGGCGGCCCTCGCCTGGACGGACGTGCTCCTCCGTGAGCTGCCCCGCCGCGCCGCGCGGCCGCGCGACCGGCTCCGGGTGGTCGTGGAAGGGGTGTTCTGCGAGCAGCCGCCGCTCGGGCTCCTCGAGGTCCTCGAGGAGGCCGGCTGCTACGTCGTCGAGGACGACCTCGTCCTCGGCTGGCGTTGGTTCACCAGCGACGTCGCCCCCGACGGGGACCCCTTCGAGCGGCTCGGGGCGGCCTACCTCGAGCAGTCGGTCCCCTCCTCGACGCGCCACGAGAGCCGGGAGCACCGCTCGCACGGGCTCATCGAGAAGGTCCGCCGGGCCCGGGCGGACGCCGTCGTCTTCATGCCGGCGAAGTTCTGCGAGCCCGCCCTCTTCGACTACGTGCTGATGAAGCAGGGGCTGGAGCGGGCCGGGATCCCGCACCTCCTCGTCGAGTTCGAGGAAAAGATGTGGACCTTCGAGCGCACGCGCAACGAGATCGAGACGTTCGTCGAATCGATGCTCTTCGAGTAGGTCAAATCACCCTCTCCCCTCGGGGGGAGAGGGCAAGGTGAGGGGGGCAGGGCGATGCCGGCCACGGGCAAGGAACGGCAGTACCAGGGGCGGGTGCACGAGCGGTCCCGGGAGCTCATGTCCGCGTGGATGGGGGAGCTCGGGCGGGCCGAGGCGGAGGGGCGCGCGACCGGCGCCCTGATGATCTCCGGCAACTGCGTGGAGCTCCTGCGCGCGTGTCACGTGCTCCCCATGTTCCCCGAGGTCACCGCCCTGCAGAACGCGATCCGCAAGAAGTCCCTTCCGCTCATCCTCAAGGCGGAGCAGGCGGGCTACTCCAGCGACAACTGCGCTTACGTGAAGGCCGACATCGGCCTCTTCCTCGACGGGGGGATGGGGCCGGGCAAGCCGATCCCCTTCCCCACGATCACCGTGTGCAACTACGTGGGGTGCAACGTCTACGTGAAGTGGTTCGAGCACCTCGCCGACATCAGCGGCTCGAAGCTGTTCGTGATCGACGTGCCGTTCGCCCGCACCCCGGAGCCGACCGAGGCGGACATCCGCTACGTCGTCAGCCAGCTCAAGGAGCTGATCGCGCTCTGCGAGAGCGTCACGGGCCACCGGTTCGACATCGACGAGCTGCGGGAGATCCTCGCCGACGCCGCCCGGGCGGAGGAGGGCTATGCCCGCTGCAAGGATCTCTGCAAGCACCGGCCCGCGCCCTTCGACGCCTACTTCGACGCCATCAACATGATGGGGCCGATCAACGTCCTCCGCGGGACGCGCGAGGCGGCCGAGTTCTTCGACGAGGCCGTCGCCGAGTTCGAAGGGCTGGTGGCCCAGGGCTTCGGCCCGCTCGAGGAGGAGCGCTTCCGCACCGTCGTCGAGGGGCCGCCGCCCTACCCCTACTATCGGAGCTTCCGGAACCTCTTCACAAAATGGGGCGCGGTCGCCGTGGCCTCGACCTACTCGACCGTGGGCGGCATCTGGGAGTGGGGCTTCCGCCACGACCCGCGGCGGCCGCTCGAGTCCATCGCCGAGCAGATGATGCGCGAGAACCTGACGAACCGCTCCATCGTCGCCCGCTACGGCCAGATCAAGCGGTACGTGGAGGAGTGGGAGGCCGACGCGCTCGTCATCCACTCCATCAAGTCCTGCCGGCTGTTCTCGGCGGGGCAGGGCGACATGCGCGAGTACTTCACGCGGGAGCTGGGGGTGCCCACGCTCATGGTCGAGTCCGACCTCGAGGACCCGCGCTACTACGCCGAGGCCCAGCTCCGGAACCGGATCGACGCCTTCTTCGAGGCCCTCGAGCACAAGAAGGTCGTCGCGGCGGCTGGATGATAGAGAAGATCCCCGTCTACTGCTACCAGTGCGTGGCCGGCCCCGACCTGCTCCGCGTCGTCGTCCGGGACGGCGTGGCCGTGGCCGTCGAGCCGAACCACGAGGTCGCCGACGTCCACCCGGCGTGCGGCAAGGTGTGCGTCCGGGCCTACGGCCTCATCCAGAAGCTCTACAACCCGGCCCGCGTGAAGACCCCGATGCGCCGGACCAACCCGCGCAAGGGGCGGCACGAGGATCCCCGCTGGGAGCCGATCTCCTGGGACGAGGCCCTCGAGATCCTGGCGGCGCGGCTCCGGGCGATCCGGGCCCGGGGGCTCGTCGACGAGGCCGGGTACCCGCGGCTCGCGGCGACGTTCGGGTCGGGCGGGATCGCCCCCGCGTACCTCGGCACGTTCGCCGCGCTCCTCCGCGCCTGGGGCCCGGTGGACCAGGGGATCGGCAGCGGCCAGGGCGTCAAGTGCTACCACTCGGAGCACCTCTACGGCGAGTTCTGGCACCGCGCCTTCACCGTGGCGGCCGACATCCCCCGCTGCGACTTCGTCCTCTCCTTCGGCTACAACGGGGACGCCTCGGGCGGCGTCACCGGCGCCTTCCGCCACGCCGAGGCCCGCGCGCGCGGGCTCACGTGGATCCAGCTCGAGCCGCACCTCTCCGTCACCGGCGCGGGCGCGACGGAGTGGGTGCCGATCCGGCCCAAGACCGACGCCGCCGTCCTCTTCGCCCTCCTCCACGTGATCCTCCACGAGCACGACTGGCGTTCCGTCTGCGACGTGCCGTTCCTCGAGCGCATGACGAGCTCGCCGTACCTCGTGGGGCCCGGCGGCTACTACCTCCGGGACCCCGGCACGAAGAAGCCGCTCGTGTGGGACCTGGAGCGCGACCGGCCGGTGCCCTTCGACGATCCCCGGTGCCGGCGCCCGGCCCTCGAGGGGAGCTACCTCGCCGCGGGGGTGGAGGTCGGCGCCGACGGGGCGGAGCGGAGCGTCAGCGAACGGGTGCGCCCGGCGTTCGCGCGCCTCCTCGAGCACGTGCGGCCGTACACGCCCGAGTGGGCGGCGGCCATCGCCGACGTGCCGGCCGAGAGGATCCGCCGGCTCGCGGCGGGCTACCTGGCCCACGCCCGGGTCGGGGCGACGATCGAGATCGAGGGCGTCCGCTCCCCGCACCGCCCGGTGGCGGTCCTCCTCGGCAAGACCGTGACGAACGGCTGGGGCGGGTACGAGTGCTGCTGGGCGCGGACCGTGCTCGCGGCGCTCGTCGGCGCCCTCGAGGTCCCCGGCGGCATCCTCGGCACCACCGTCCGGCTGAACCGCCCCGCCCAGAACCGCCTGGACTCGGTGCGGCCCGGCCCCGACGGCTTCATGGCCCAGCCCGTGAACCCGACGGACCGGGAGCGCTGGGCCGGCGCCCCGCACGTCCGGAACGCCTACCGGACGCTCGTGCCGCTCGCCAACGACTCCCCGTGGTCCGCGGCCCTGGGCCCGGCCCACCTGCCCTGGCTCTTCCTCGAGAACCCGCCGGAGCGCTGGCCGGCCCCGACGCTGCCCGACGTCTGGATCATCTACCGGACGAACCCGGCGATCTCCAACTGGGAGACGGACCGCATCGAGCGGGAGCTCGAGCGGTTCCCCTTCGTCGCCGCCTTCGCCTACACCCAGGACGAAACGAACTGGTACGCGGACCTGCTGCTCCCCGAGGCGACCGACCTCGAGTCGCTCCAGCTCTACCGGATCGGCGGGACGAAGTACATCGAGCAGTACTGGCGGCACACCGGCTGGGCCCTCCGCCAGGCGGTCGTCGCGCCGCCGTTCGACACCCGCGACCTCACCGACGTCGCGACGGAGCTGGCGGCCCGGGTCGGCCTCCTCGACGAGTACCTGGACGCGCTGAACCATGGCGCCGGGACCACGGTCCCGCTCCGGGGTGCCGGGTACGACTTCGCCCTGGCCCCGGGCACGCGGCCGGCGGCGACGGAGATCTGGGACCGGGTCTGCCGGGCAGCGACCCGCACCCTGACGGACGGCGCGGTCGAGCACGACCTCGCCTGGTTCCGCAGCCACGGCGCCTTCTTCGTCCCGTTCGAGACCCGCCAGTACTACCTCCACGAGACGATGGTGGTGAAGGGGCTCCGCTACGAGCTGCCCTACCAGGAGCGCATCAAGCGGATGGGCGAGGAGCTCGCGGCGCGGCTCCACGAGCGGGGGATCAAGTGGTGGGACGTCCAGCTCGAGGAGTACCAGCCCCTGCCCGCCTGGAAGGACTTCCCCGGGATCTGGCGCCAGACGGCGGTCCGGCACGGACGCTCCCCCGGCGAGTTCCCCTTCTGGCTGCTCACGAGCCGGAGCATGCAGTACTCCTGGGGCTCGAACGTCGCGCTGCCGGTCCTGGCGGACGTGGCCCGTCACGTGACGGGGCACTTCGGTGTGATGCTGAACCGCGGGGCCGCGCAGGGGCTCGGGATCGCCGAGGGCGACCTGGTCGAGATCGAGTCGCCCACGGGCCGGACGCGCGGCCGCGCCATCCTGCGCGAGGGTGTCCGGCCCGACGTCGCCGTGGTCCTCCAGCAGTTCGGTCACTGGGCGACGCCCTTCGCGCGCGACCTCGGCATGCCGAGCCTGAACCAGGTCGCCAGCATGGACCTGGCGCTGACCGACGCGACGGGGAGCGGCGCCGATCTGGTGCCCGTCGCCATCCGGAGGCTCTGAGCCGTGCCGATAACCGTCGCATCCCGGCGTCCTCCATCTCGCCGGGACGCGCTCGGCCTGCGGCCTCGCGGGCGTCCCGTCCCTCCGGTCGGGTCGTCGGCCCGCCTCAACGTATGCGGCATACGCCTCGGCGGGCCTCCTCCCTGCGTCCTAGGGCTGCTCGGTTCTCGGCCCGGCCAAGCGAGAGGTCGCTGATGCGCTGGGGGATGGTCATCGACATCGAGCGCTGCGTCGGCTGCCAGACGTGCACCATCGCCTGCCAGCAGGAGCACGGGCTCCCCGCAGGCACCCACTGGCGCTTCGTCGCCGACTGCGAGGTCGGCGAGTATCCGGACGTCCGGCGGCTGTTCCTGCCCATGCAGTGCATGCACTGCGCGGAGCCGCCCTGCGTCCCCGTCTGCCCCACCGGGGCGTCGCGCCAGCGGGAGGACGGCATCGTCTGGGTCGCCTACGAGGCCTGCGTGGGCTGCGGGTATTGCGCGGTCGCCTGCCCCTACCACGCGCGCCACCGCGTCCACCGGGCCGACGGGTACTTCGCGACGCCGACGCCGGCCGAGCTGGCCACCGCCCGCCCCGAGCGCCGCGGCGTCATGACCAAGTGCACCTTCTGCCAGGAGCGCGTGGATGCGGGCCGGGCGCGGGGGCTCACGCCCGGCGTGGACCCCGAGGCGACGCCGGTCTGCGCGGTGGCGTGCATCACCCGCGCCATCGTCTTCGGCGACCTGGACGACCCGCAGACCCTGGTCTCCCGCCTGCTCGCCGACGGCCAAGCCGCCCCGCTCGTCCCCGAGTGCGGCACCGAGCCACGGGTGTTCTACCGCGTGGGAGGCTCATGAGCACGACGGCCGCCGCCCGGCCTCTCGAGTTGCTCCCGCCGGTCGCCCAGACGCTCTGGGGCTGGCCGGCCGTCGTCAACTTCGTCTGCGGCGGGCTGGGGGCCGGCCTCTACCTCACGGCCGCGCTGGCGGCCGGCTTCCGTGCCTCCCCCGCACTCACCCTCGCCGCGTGGCTCGGGCCGGTCCTGGTCCTGGTGGGCTTCGGCGCCGTGGCGCTCGAGGCCGGGCGACCGCTCCGGGGTCCGCGCGTCCTCGCCCGGGTCGGCACGTCCTGGATGTCGCGCGAGCTCTGGCTCGGCGGCGCGTTCGTCACCCTCGCGCTCGCCGAGTTCGCGCTCGGCTGGCCGTGGCAGCGGCTCCTCGCCGCGTCCGCCGCGGCAGCGCTCGCGCTCGCCCAGGGGTTCATCCTCCGGCGCGCCCGCGCCGTCCCCGCGTGGGCCGTCGCGCCCGTGCCGCTCCTCCACCTCACCTCCGCGCTCGTCTCCGGCGCCGGCCTGCTCCTGCTGCTCCAGGCGACCCGGGAGGTCCCCTCGGCGCGGCTCCTCGGCGGCGCCCAGGTGCTCCTCACCGCCCACCTCGTGGTCTGGTGGGCCTACATCGCGTGGTCGCGGGACAAGGCGTTCGCCCGGGCGGTCCGGCCGCTCCGCGAGGGGCCGGGGGCGCTCGCCATCGTCGGCGCGGGCTACCTCGCCCCCGCGCTCCTGATCCCGCTGGCGGTCGCGTTCCCCGGCCTCGCGCTGCCGCTCTCGGTCCTGGGCGCCGTGCTGATGCTCGCCGGCCAGGTGCACACGAAGGCCGCGCTCATCCTGCGGGCCGGGCAGCTCCGGCCCGTCACCCTCGCGCACCCTCTGCTCGAGAGGAGGTCCCGATGATGTTCGGCGCCGGAGTCGACGTCGGCTCCACGCAGACCAAGGCGGTGATCGTGGACGCCGCGCGCGCGATCGTCGCCCGCTCGCTGATCGCGACGGGCGCGAACGTCTCGCGGGCCGCGGAGAACGCGTTCCTCCGGGCCTGCGAGGCCTCGGGGCTCGCCCGGGAGGCCGTCGGCTACGTCGTCGGCACCGGCTACGGACGATACAAGGTCACGTTCGGGGATGCGCAGATCACGGAGATCACCTGCCACGCGCGCGGGGCGCACTCGCTGTACCCCGGGACGCGGACCGTCGTCGACATGGGCGGCCAGGACACGAAGGCGATCAAGGTCGGCCAGGACGGGTCCGTCCTGGACTTCGCGATGAACGACAAGTGTGCGGCGGGCACCGGACGCTTCCTCTCCAACGCCGCCGACGTCATCGGCCTGAGCCTGGACGAGATCGGGCCGCTCTCGCTGGAGGCGAAGGCCCCCGTGCGCCTCACCTCGGTCTGCACGGTCTTCGTCGAGTCCGACATCATGTCCTATCTCGCCCAGCGCAAGACGATCGAGGACATCCTCGGGGGCGTCCACAAGGCGATCGCGACCCGCACGATGGCGCTGGTGCGCCGGGTGGGGGTCGAGGACGAGGTGACGTTCACTGGCGGCGTCGCCCGCAACATCGGAATGGTCCGCGGGCTGGAAGCAGTGCTCGGCCGGGCGATCAACGTGAGCCCGGAGGCCCACTACATGGGCGCCCTCGGGGCCGCGCTGTTCGCCCTCGAGCGGGCGGAGGTGGCCGCGGCCGGCCGGGCGCCGGTGGCGGTGGGGAGGATCTGACGATGCTGGTGGGCGGGATCGACCTGGGTTCGGGAACGACGAAGTGCGTCCTCGTGGACGAGCGCGGCGCAGTGTGCGGGCGCGGACTCCTCCGGACGAAAGCCGACTTCGAGAAGGTCGCCCGGGAGGCGCTCGAGGCAGCCCGCCTCGACGCCGGGGCGGCGCCCGACGAGGTCGCATACGTGGCCACGACCGGCCTCGGGCGCTACGCCGTGCCGTTCCGCGACATCCAGATCACGGACCTCACGTGCGGCGCGCGCGGGGCGGCGACGATCTTCCCCGGAAGCCGGTACGTGCTCGACATCGGGGCGCAGTGCTCGCGCGCCATCAGGCTGCGGGAGAGCGGGAAGGTCAAGGAGTTCCACATGAACGAGAAGTGCGCCGCTGGCTCGGGCGGCTTCCTCGAGCGTGCCGCCAAGTACCTCGAGGTGACGGTGCCGGACGTCGGGCGGCTCTCGGTGGGCGCGAAGAAGCCACAGCCCATCTCCAGCGTCTGCGCCGTCCTCGCCGAGTCGGAGATCATCAACCACGTCTCCGAGGGCGTCGCGGTCGAGGACATCCTGCGGGGGATCCACAACTCTCTCGCGGACCGCGCCCTGGCCCTCCTCAAGCGGGTCGGGCTGGACGGGGAGGTGACGTTCATCGGCGGCGTCGCGCTGCAGGAGGGCATGGTGGTCGCCCTGCGCGAGCGGCTCGGCGTCCCGGTCAACGTGCCGGAGGGGCCGCAGTTCACGACGGCGCTCGGCGCCGCCCTGCTGGGGCTCCAGCGCTACCGGAAGCTTTCCACCGCCGTCGCCGCGTAACGGGGGACCCGCGATGAGGCATCCCGCGTCACCGTGTCGCCGCGACGGAGCCCAGCAAACAAGCTGCCCCCCTCCCCCCCTGAGGGGCGGGAGGGGACGGGGGTGCGGGGGGACCCAATGAGCCGATCAGACATCACCATCCGCCCGCTGGAGCCGTCCGACCTCGACGCGATCCTCCGGATCGACGAGAAGCTCTCCGGGGAGACCCGCAAGGAGTACTGGCAGAAGCGCTTCGAGCTGGCGATGCTCCGCCCGCCCTGGATGTCGCTGGTGGCCGAGACGGACGGCCGCGTCGTCGGGTTCGTCTTCGGCTGGGTCGGGCAGTCCGAGTTCGGGATCCACGACCCCGTGGCGTGGCTCGACCTGATCGGGGTCGACCCGCCGTACCGCGGCCGGGGCGTCGGCCAGGCGCTGGTCGAGCGGTTCGTGGCGAGCGGCCGGGAGCTCCGGGCGATCCGCAACGTCGCGACGCTCATCGACCTGGCGCAGGCCGACGTCCGCGAGTTCTTCCTCCGGCTCGGCTTCCGGCACGGGGCGATGGTCCAGATGGAAAAACCGGTTTAGTCTAGACGGCAAGCTCGCCGGCCCCGGCCCCCGCCGCCGGACCCGGTCGGAGCCGGGGGCCCGTCCCATCCGCGAGGAACGCGGAATCAGAAAGGAGCGAGGGATGAACGCTCGGAAGCTACCTCTCCTCATCGGCCTGCTGGGCGCCCTGCTCGCGGCCTCCCCGTCGGCCTCGGGCCAGGATTACCGGATCGGCTTCGTGGCCGCCATCACCGGCCCCGCCTCGAGCCTCGGGGGTCCCGAGCGGGACGTCGCGGTCATGCTCCAGAAGGAGCTGGATGCCGCGGGCGGGATCGTCGGCCCGGACGGCAAGAAGCGGAGCGTCAGGATCATCATCCACGACGACCAGTCCAAGGCCGACGAGACCGTGAAGGCGGTCAAGAAGCTCGTCGCCGACGACAAGGTCCACGTCGTCATCGCCTCCAGCCAGAGCCCGACCAGTCTCGCCGTGATCCCCATCGTCACCGAGGCGCGCGTCCCCCTCATCTCCCTGGCCTCGAGCCACGCGATCGTGACGCCCGTGAAGGATCGCTTCTGGGTGTTCAAGACACCGCAGTCCAACATCCACGTCGCCGTGCACCAGGTGAACTACCTGAAGGCCAAGGGCTTCCGGAAGATCGCCAGCCTCTACGTCAGCGACGCCTTCGGCGAAGACTCCCGGCGGGGGTTGGCCGAGATGATCAAGGGGACGGCGATCGAGGCCGTCTACGAGGACAAGTTCGAGCACGCGGACAAGGACATGACCCCGCAGCTCACGAAGGTCCGCGCCAGCGGGGCGCAAGCGCTCATCGTCCACGCGATCCCGCCCTCGGCGTCCATCATCACGAAGAACTTCCGGGACCTCGGGATGACGATCCCCCTGATCCACAACCACGGGGTCGGCAACAAACCGTTCATCGACCTGGCCGGCGGCGCGGCGGACGGCGTCATCTTCCCCATCGGCAAGATGCTGGTGGCCGAGGAGCTGCCCGACGCCGACCCGCAGAAGAAGGTCCTCCTGGACTTCGTGGCGTGGTACGAGAAGGGGACGGGCAAGCCGCGCAGCACCTTCGCCGGCCACGCGTGGGATGCCCTGAAGATGGTCTTCCCCATCCTGGCGAAGCTGCCGGCCGACATGCCGCTGGAGCCGGCGCGGGCCCGGATCCGCGACGAGCTGGAGAAGACGCGGGGCTTCGTCGGCACCGGCGGGATTTTCAACATGTCGGCCGAGGACCACGTCGGGCTGGACGAGCGCTCCATGGTGCTCGTCCGGGTCGAGGGGGGAAAGTGGAAGTACCTCCCCCGCGAAAGGTGGTAGGTGGTCGCTCCTGACCAGCTTCTCCAGCTGGTCCTGGTCGGGATCACCCAGGGCTCCATCTATGCCCTGATCGCCCTGGGGTTCGTCACGATCTACAACGTGACCGGGATCATCAACTTCGCCCAGGGGGAGTTCGCCATGCTCGGGGCGATGTTCATGGCCTCGCTGGCGCCCCTGGGACTCCCCGTGCCGGCGGCGTTCGCGCTGGCCGTCGGCGCGGTGATGGTGGTGGGCGGGGGGGTCGAGCGGCTGGCGATCCACCCCGCTCGCCGCGCCTCCATCGTCACCCTCATCATCATCACCATCGGGATCGACATCGTCCTGCGCGGGCTTGCCCTGCTGACCTGGGGGACCGACCCGCTCCCGCTCGCCCCGTTCACGCCCGGGCCCCCCGTCTCGCTCGCCGGCGCCGTGATCACCCGGCAGGGCCTCTGGATCCTGGGGACCACGGCGGTCACGCTCGCCGTGCTCTACGCGTTCTTCGAGTACACCTACCTCGGCAAGATCCTCCGGGCCTGCGCCATCAACCGGCTGGCGGCGCGGCTCACCGGGATCGCGCCCGAGCGGATGTCGCTCCTGGCCTTCGCCCTCGCCGCGGCCCTGGGCGCGGTCGGCGGGATCGTCATCGCGCCGCTGACGCTCGTGTCCTACGACATGGGCCTGTACCTCGGCCTCAAGGGCTTCGTGGCCGCCGTGATGGGCGGGCTGGTGAGCGCCCCGGGAGCGGTCGCGGGGGCGCTGCTGCTCGGGGTGCTGGAGTCGCTCGCCGCGGGGACCCTGCGGGCCGCCTACAAGGAAGCCCTCGCCTTCCTCGTGCTCTTCCTGATCCTCCTTGTGCGTCCGCAGGGGCTGTTCACCCGCGCGATCGGGAGTCGAGCAGGGCTGTGAGCCGCCGGACGGACCTGCTCGGGCTCGGCAGCCTCGCCCTCGGGGTGGGGCTCGTCCCGCTCGTCTTCACGAGCCAGTACCACCTGAGCGTCGGCGTCTTCATCGCCATCCACGCGATCGTCACGATCGGCCTCTGTCTGCTGATGGGGTACGCCGGTCAGATCTCGCTCGGCCACGCGGCGTTCTACGGGCTGGGCGCGTACCTGACCGGGCTCCTCACGACGCGCCTCGGCCTGAACCCGTGGGCGGCCATGGGCACGGGCATTGTCCTGACGGGCGCGCTGGCCTACGCGGTCGGCCGCCCCATCCTCCGGCTGCGCGGGCACTACCTCGCCATGGTGACGCTCGCCTTCGGGATCATCGTCTACCTGGCGTTCGTGGAGTTCACGGACCTCACCGGCGGGCCCTCGGGACTCTCCGGCATCCCCCGCCTCCGCCTCGGCGGCTTCGTCTTCGACAGCGACCGGAAGTTCTTCTACCTCGCGTGGGCGTTCGTGATCGGGGTGCTCCTGGTGTCCCTGAACGTCGTGAACTCGCGCGTCGGCCGGGCGCTCCGCTCGATCCACGGCAGCGAGATCGCCGCCGAGACGCTCGGCGTGGACAGCGCCGACTACAAGCTCAAGGTCTTCACCATGAGCGCCATGTACGCCGCGCTCGCCGGGAGCCTGTACGCCCACTACCTGAGCTTCGTGAGCCCGCCGACCTTCGGCTTCATCGCCTCCGTGGAGTTCGTGGTCATGGCGGCGGTGGGCGGGCTGGCGAGCGTCTGGGGCGCGCCGTTCGGGGCCGCGGCCGTGACCCTCCTGAGCGAGGGCGTCCGCGACTTGATGCCGCGGCTGCTCACCTACGCGTCGGGGGAGCACGAGGTCATCGCCTACGGGCTGCTCCTGATCCTCATCATGGTCTTCGTGCCGGAGGGGCTGACGGTCGGCGGGCTGCGCGCGCTGCGCCGGCTCGCGCGGACGGGATAATGGGGGCGCTGGTCGGCGCCGGTCCTCGATCTCTGTCCCTCTGCCTCCCCGGGGAGGGAGAGGGTCGGGGTGAGGGTGGGGCGGCTCGGTTCCCCCTCACCCTTGCCCTCTCCCCCAGCGGGGGAGAGGGAACATTCTGGCCGTGACGCCGCTCCTGGAGGTCCGCGACGTCCGGAAGCAGTTCGGCGGCGTCGTCGCCCTCGGCGGCGTGAGCTTCCAGCTCTCACCGGGGGAGATCCGCGCGATCATCGGCCCGAACGGAGCGGGAAAGACGACGCTCTTCAACCTGGTGACGGGGCTGTTGCCGCTCGACGCGGGCGATGTCCGCTTCCGGGGGCGCGTCCTGAACGGCCTCCCGCCGCCGGGCCGGGCAGCCCTCGGCATCGGCCGCACGTTCCAGAACCTCCAGATCTTCGCGAACATGACGGTCCTGGAGAACGTCATGGTGGGCCGGCACCTCAAGAGCCGGACCGGCTTCCTCGCGGCCGCCTTCCGGACGCCGCGCGCGCGGCGCGAGGAAGCGGAGCTCGTCGCCGCGGCGCACGCCTGCCTCGCCTTCGTGGGCCTCGAGCACCGGCGCGACGACCCCGCGTCCGCCCTGCCCTTCGGCCAGCAGCGGCTGCTCGAGATCGCCCGCACGCTCGCCATGGAGCCCGCGCTGCTCCTCCTGGACGAGCCCGCCGCCGGGCTCAACGCCACCGAGGTGGGCCGGCTGGCCGAGCTGATCTACGCGATCCGCGAACGCGGGACCACGGTGCTGCTGGTCGAGCACCACATGGACCTCGTCATGCGCGTGTCCGAGGCGGTCCTGGTCCTGAACTACGGCACGGTGCTGGCCCAGGGCGTCCCCGAAGCGGTCCAGAACGATCCGGCGGTCATCGATGCCTACCTCGGGGTCGAGGATCCCGATGCTTGAGGTCACCGACCTCACCGTCGCCTACGGCGCCATCCAGGCGCTGAAGGGCGTGAGCCTCAAGATCCGCCAGGGCAGCGTCGTCTGCCTCATCGGCGCCAACGGCGCCGGCAAGACCACGCTGCTGCGCGCGATCTCCGGGCTCCTGCCGGTTCAGCGGGGGCGCATCCGCCTGGAGGACCGTGACATCACGGGCCTCGCGGCGGAGGCCGTGGTCCGCCTGGGCGTCTCGCACGTCCCCGAGGGACGGCAGAACTTCGCCTCGCTGACCGTCCGCGACAACCTGCTCGTCGGCGCCTACCCGGTCTACCGCCGCGCGCGCCGCGCCGCGGTCCAGGGCTCGATGGAGAGCGTCTTCCGGCTGTTCCCGATCCTCCGGCAACGGGAGCGCCAGCTGGCGGGGAGCCTGTCCGGGGGGGAACAGCAGATGCTCGCCATCGGGCGGGTGCTGATGGCCCGGCCGCGGCTCGTGCTCCTGGACGAGCCCTCGATGGGGCTCGCCCCGGTGCTGGTGCGCGAGATCCTCGGGCAGATCCAGCGGCTCCCGGCCGAGGGCACGACGGTCCTGCTGGTCGAGCAGAACGCGCGGGCCGCGCTCCGGATCGCGGACTACGGCTACGTCGTCGAGAACGGGCGCGTCACGCTGGAGGGCCGGGCCCAGACCCTGATCGAGAACGAGGAGGTCAAGCGCGCCTACCTGGGCCGCGCCTGAGGAGAACATCCGATGGACGACCTCACGGCCACCGAACGCCTCCCCCGCGCGGAGCTCGAGCGCCTGCAGCTCGCGCGGCTGCGGACGCTCGTGACCACCGTCGCCCAGCGCGTGCCGCTCTACCGGGAGCGGTTCCGCCAGGCCGGCGTCCGGCCCGACGAGATCGGCTCGCTCGCCGACCTCCGCCGGCTCCCCTTCACGACCAAGGCGGACTTCCGCGACACCTACCCCTTCGGGCTCCTGGCGGTGTCGCTGGAGGACGTGGTCCGGATCCACGCCTCGTCGGGAACGACGGGCAAGCCGGTGGTCGTCGCCTACACCCGCCGCGACCTCGACACCTGGAGCGACGTCATGGCGCGGACGCTCCTCGCCGGTGGCGTCGGGCGGGCCGACGTCGTCCACAACGCCTACGGCTACGGCCTCTTCACCGGCGGGCTCGGGTTCCACCAGGGCGCCGAGCGGCTCGGGGCGACGGTGATTCCCATGTCCGGCGGCTTCACCGAGCGCCAGCTCACCGCGCTGGCGGACTTCGGGAGCACCGTGCTCTGCTGCACGCCGTCCTACAGCCTCCACCTGGCCGAGGCGCTGGAGGACGCGAAGATCCCGGCCAAGAGCCTGAAGCTGCGCGTGGGCTTCTTCGGCGCCGAGCCGTGGACGGAGGGGATGCGCGACGCCATCGAGGGCCGCCTCAACCTCATGGCGCTCAACATCTACGGGCTCTCGGAGGTGATCGGCCCCGGGGTCTCGGTCGAGTGCCCGGAGCGGCGCGGGATGCACGTGGCCGAGGACCACTTCCTCGCGGAGGTGGTGGACCCCGTCAGCCTGGAGCCCGTGCCGCCCGGCACGACCGGCGAGCTGGTCCTGACCACGCTCACGAAGGAAGCGCTGCCGGTGCTCCGCTACCGGACGCGGGACCTCACGTCGCTGGACCTCGCCCGCTGCCCGTGCGGCCGGACCCTCGCGCGCATCGCCCGCATCATGGCGCGCAGCGACGACATGCTGATCATCCGCGGCGTCAACGTCTTCCCGTCGCAGATCGAGCACGCCCTCATGCAGGTGCCCCAACTCGAGCCCCACTACCTCCTGGTGCTGCGCCGGGAGCGCATGCTGGACACGCTCGAGGTGCGGGTCGAGGCGCGCCCCGACGTCGCCGCGGCCGGCGAGGCGGCGATCGGGGCGCTGGGGGCGCAGGCGCGGCGGAAGCTCCACGATGTCCTCGGGATCACGGCCGACGTGACCGTCGTGCCCCCGAAGACGATCGAGCGGAGCGCGGGCAAGGCCAAGCGGGTCCTCGATCTTCGTGCCGAGGGCGCGCGATCGTGAGCGGCACGGGGACGCCAGGCACCCGGAGGACGCGAGCATGACCGGCGTCATCGACTACTGGTGCAACCTCTTCACTCCCCAAGGCATTCAGAGCTGCTTCCTCGACCAGGAGGAGCTCCGGGAGGTCTTCCGCTGGTGGCGGATGGAGGACCACCTCAAAGGCCATGCGCCCAGGGAGTTTCTCCGCCTCATGGACGAAGCGGGCGTGGAAATGGTCCTGGTCCCCGCCGCGAGGATGCGCTCGTTCCGGACGCAGCGCCCGCTCTGGGACGTCCCGGTCCGGGACGTCGCCGAGCTCGTGGAGACGGCGCCGGACCGCTTTGCCGGGCTCTACGGCATCGACCCCTGGACCCGGATGGACGGCGTCCGGGAGCTGGAGGACGCGGTGCGCCGGCGGGGGTTCGTCGGCGCGCACCTGCACCCCTACGGCTTCGGCCTGCCGCTGAACGACGCCGCGTACTACCCCTTCTACGCCAAGTGCGTCGAGCTGGACGTGCCGCTCGTCGTGCAGGTCGGTCACTCGGCCGAGTCGATGCCGAGCGCGCTCGGCCGGCCCCTGCTCCTCGACGACGTCGCGCTCTACTTCCCCGAGCTCCGGATCGTCGGCGCCCACACCGGCTGGCCGTGGGTCGAGGAGCTGATCGCGCTCGCCTGGAAGCACCGCCACGTCTACATCGGCACCTCCGCGCACGCGCCCCGGCACTGGGACCCGTCCCTCGTGCGCTTCCTCAACTCGCGCGGGATCGGGAAGGTGCTCTTCGGCACCGACTACCCGGTCCTCCGGCACGCCGACGCCCTCGCGCAGGTCGGCGCGCTGGACCTCAAGGACGACGCGCGCGCCTGGCTCCTCCGGGAGACGGCGCGCAAGCTCTTCAAGCTCTGACCGACAGGGGGAACCCCTCCATGTGCTCCTGCCACACCGGACTCAAGCAGAACACCGCCAGCAACTTCGGCCCGGCGACCGCGGATCTCCGCCACGAGCACGACGTCATCCTCCGGGCCCTGGCCGTCCTCGAGCGCGCCGGCGAACGGCTCGCGTCCGGGCGTCCGGGGGACGAGGCCGCGCTCCAGGAGCTCGTCGAGCTCATCCGCACGTTCGCCGACAAGTGCCACCACGGCAAGGAGGAGCACACGCTCTTCCCCGTCCTGCGGGACAAGGGGATCGGGAGCGTGCTCGCCCCCTTCCTCGAGGAGCACGAGGAGGGCCGCGGGTACCTCCGGACGATCCAGAGCGGCGCGCCGCCGGCCGACCGGGCCGCGGCCGCGCGCCGCTACGTCGGGATGCTCCGTGGTCACATCGAGCGGGAGAACGAGGTGCTCTTCCCCATGGCCGACGGCGTCCTGAGCGCCGACGAGCACGCCGCCCTCGCCAAGCGCTACGCGGAGGTGGAGCAGGAGGTGGTGGGGCCGGGCGTGCACGAGCGGCTCCTCGCGGCGCTCGATCGCCTCGAGGCCGCCATCCCCGCCTGAGGAGAGACACCCGTGAGACAACCTGAGGCAGCCGGCTCCCCTCCCCCCCTGAGGCGGCCGGAGGGACGGGACGTCGCGAGGGCCGCAGGTCCGAGCCGTCCCGGCGATCTGGACGATACGGGACGGGGGTGCGGGGGGACCCGATGACCGTACAGGTCACGCGGGTCGACCGGATCTCGATCGCGGTCCGGAACCTCGAGGCCGCGCGGGGGTTCTTCGAGCGGCACTTCGGCGCCCGGTTCGGCGAGGTCGAAGACGTGAAGGTGGACGGCTACCGCTACGTGCCGTTCACGATCGCGAACTTCACGCTGGAGCTGCTCCAGCCCTACCGGCCGGACAACGCGATCGCGCGCTTCCTCGACAAGCGGGGCGAGGGCGTCTACCAGGTCTCCTTCATGGTCGAGGGACTCGATCAGGCGGTGGCGGACCTCCGCGCGGCCGGCCTCCAGGTCCTCGGCCCGCGCACCTACCCGGAGGACGTCGTGCTCGAGGGCAGCCGGTGGAAGGAGGCCTTCGTCCACCCGCGCGACGCCTTCGGCGTCCTCATCTTCCTCGGGGAGCGGACGCCGGTCGCGCGCTGACCGCAGCTCACGGGAAGATCCCCAGGGAAGCCACCCCACCATCTCGCGGCGTGGGACCGGGCCGAGACCCGAGCAGATCAAGGACGCAGGGAGGAGGCGGCCCGAGGCGTACTCGCTGTACGTTGAGGGTCGCCGACGACCCCACCGGAGGGGCGGGACGCCCGCGAGGCCGCAGGCCGAGCGCGTCCCGGCGAGCTGGAGGACGCAGAGATGCGACGGGGATCGGGCCGGGGGTCGCTCACGGGAAGATCCCCAGGGTCATGACCGCCTCGGCCACCCGCCGGATGGCCAGGATCAGGGCCGCCGTCCGGTAGTTGGTGCCGCGCTCCCGCGCCGCGGCCGCCACCTCCCCGTAAGCCCGGACCATCAGCGCCTCCAGTCGCGCGTTGATCTCCGGCTCGCTCCAGAAGAACGCCTGGAGATCCTGCACCCACTCGAAGTACGAGACGACCACGCCGCCGGCGTTGGCCAGGATGTCCGGGACCACGAGCACGTCGCGCGCGTCGAGGATGGCGTCCGCCTCGGGGGTCGTCGGGCCGTTGGCACCCTCGACCACGAGCCGTGCGCGGACCCGCTCGGCGTTGGCGGCGGTGATCTCCTGCTCCAGGGCGGCCGGGATCAGGACGTCGCAGTCCGCGCCGAGGACCCCGGCGTTGTCGATCGGCTCACCGCCGGGGTAGTCGGCGAGTCGTCCCGACTCCCGCTTGTGCCGCAGCAGGGGGGGGGTCGAGCCCCCGGGGGTTGAGCGTCCCGCCCCGCGAGTCGCTCGCGGCGACGATGCGGGCGCCGGCATCGTGCAGGAGCGTCGCGCTCACGCTGCCGACGTTGCCGAATCCCTGGACGGCGACCCGTGCCCCCTGGAGCGGCCGGCCCAGCGCGGTCAGGGCCTCGCGGGTCGCGACCGTGACGCCACGGCCCGTCGCCTCCGTGCGGCCGAGGGAGCCCCCGATGGCGATCGGCTTCCCGGTCACGACCGCGGGCACCGCGTGGCCGCGCTGCATCGAGTAGGTGTCCATGATCCACGCCATGATCTGCGGCGTGGTGTTGACGTCCGGGGCCGGGATGTCGCCCTCGGGGCTCATCAGGATCGCGATCTCGCTCGCGTAGCGGCGCGTGAGGTTCTCCAGCTCCTGTGCGGACAGGCGCTTGGGGTCACAGACCACGCCGCCCTTCGCGCCGCCGTAGGGGAGGTTCATGACGGCGCACTTCCAGGTCATCCACATGGCGAGCGCGCGCACCTCGTCCAGCGTGACGTCCGGGTGGTAGCGGATCCCGCCCTTGGTGGGGCCCCGAGCGGTGGAGTGGTGGACGCGGTACCCGGTGTAGATCCGAACCGACCCGTCGTCCATGCGCACGGGGAAGTTCACGGTGAGCTCGCGCCGCGGCGCGCGCAGGTGCGCCTCGATCCCCCGCTTCAGGGACAGGTGCTTCGCCGCCCGGTCGTACTGGGCCAGCGCCATCGCGTACGGGCTCGGCTCTCTCATGGCCTGCCTCCACTCGGGGGGCCCGCCCGAACACGGTGGGGCCCTCACTTCGGTCCAGGAGCAAGCGGCCTGCCAAGCCCGTGGAGGGAAACTGCGCGATTCGAAAGGACCGCAGGGCTCGGCCCTGCCCCTGGGTTTCCCCCACCGGGGCGCGAGGTCCCCATCGGGGGGCCGGCGGGTCAGGCGGCGCTGAGCACGGGCTCGCGGTCCTCGCTCGCAGCGCGCCTCGCCCCGCCGGGGAGCCCGACCCGCTCGATGGTGAGACGCCCCGCGGAGGCCAGGAGCGTGATGTAGCTGATGGCCGACGCCTCGGAGACGCCGAGGGCCTCGGCCAGCTCGCGGGCCGACAGGGCCCGGCCGCCGCAGAGGCAGCGCGCGACCTCTTCCTCGATCTCGTCCAGCCAGCCCGGAATCAGGGGGACACCTCCACCGACTGGTCCAGACCCGGCGAGGGCTGGACCTCCGGCCCCTCCTTCCCGCCCCACCGTCGCGGACCGGCGGGAGGGCGAACGGACGCCGACGACACTCCCGCGAGTCGTACAGGCAAGCCGCGTGCCGGGTCCACCGCAACCCTGGCGGCAGTGAATCCGAACGGTTCCGTCCGGCGCTTCGCGGGGTGTGGCGGCCCCGGCGCCCCACCTGGGGCGCCGGCCCCTCACCGCAGGGTGACGCCCAGTCGGAGGGGGCCTCGACGGCCCCCTCCGAGACCTCCCCAAGGACCGGATTGCGGCGGCAAAGCCGCCGCTCGGAGTGGAACACTTTTCCCTTGGCGGTTGGTCACCGCCCTGCGCCTCGTTTTACTCACACGGCCTGCTCGCCGTGGCTGGCCGCGGCGGGCACAGGCCGGTCCGCGCTGGCGCGGTAGCCGGGACACGCCCGGTAGGCCGGCGTCGCGCAGACCGCCGTCAGCGTCGCCGCCGACGGGACCCGAACCCGCCCGTCGGGCCTGCGGCAGTAGGCGCTCGTCGGATACAGCCAGAGGTGGTCGGCGATCACGGCGACCAGGTACGGGCACTGCTCGACGTCCTGCGGCGCCATCGTTCCCCCCTCTGCGGCGGTCGCGGCTTCAGGCCGTCGCCTTTCTCCTATGTTCGCGCGGCAGCGGGGCGGGGCAATGAGACGGCCACCTCATTCCCCTGGCGCGAACGGCGCACGGTGGAGCCCCGCCCGAGGGCCGGACACTCTGTCAGCCAATCAGGGGGAGTGCCGAAAACTCCACTCGTTACGAGACGCAGCCGCCAGCGCCGGTCGGGCCGCCCGGCGTGGCGGTGCGACATCTTGGCAAACGCGGCGAGTGACGCGCTCTTTCGCGTGACAATCGGTCAGGCGAGGCCGGCTGGGTCCGCTTCCGAGCTCCGACCCAGTGGTGGGCGCCACATGCTCATCGGGAGACGCAGCGCCGGACACCCGGGGCTCGCGACACGCGCGTCCTCGCTCGGCGCGGCAGGTCGGCGGGCGCGGAAAACGCACGACCCCCGGGGGCGTTATACCCCCGGGGGTCGGCGATGGCAGGGAGGGTCGCTAGCCGGCGCGGCGCCAGGGGCCGCCGAACGGCATCACGTTCCCCCACGGGTTGATGTGAAAGGCGCGAACTTCATCGTTGGGGCCCTTCAACTCGACGCTGTACATCGTTCCGTGCATCCCGGTGAACGGGAGCACCTTCTCGACCGTGAAGCCCTTCAGGTACTTGTCCGCGTACTCCTGGGCGAGCTCCTTGGCCTTCTCCTCGGTGATCGCGGCGGGCGCGGTGGTGCCGGTGGCGGTCATGCCGGGGCAGCCGGCCTGACCTTGACCGCCCATCATGTGACCCTGGCCACCCATCATGCCCGGCCCCATCATCCGACCGCCCATGCCGCCGGCCATCGGCCCCATCTGCGCAAAGGCCACGCCGACCAGCAGGACGAGGACGCCCAGGGGCAGTGCGAGCAGCAGAAGTCGTTTCATCGACTCTCACCTCCTCCCATCTCTGGTCTTCATCGCCCTATTCCAGAGCACGAACGATGCCAAGGGGCGCCGCGGGGCCGGATCGTCTTTCCGCGGAGTTGCGGCCCTCGCGGGCCAGGCCGCCCCGCCCGATCGTCGAAATCGTCGAGGCCCTCGACATCTTTGTCGGCCCGCCTCACGGCCCCCAGGTGGAGCGGATGATCAGCCGCTGCTCGGGCGCCGCCGGATCGTTGGTCCGGAGCGGCACCCAGAACTCGTGGTAGCCGCCCATCCCGGGGTGCATCATGAACTCGAGCGTGAGCGTCGTGGACTGGCCCGGCTTGATGGTCGTCTGCCCGACGACCGCCTCCGGCGGTCAGCAGCCCGCCGCGACCCGGACGCGGGGCACCTCCCGGAGCCGCAGCGACCCGTCCCCCGCGTTGGTCAGGAGGAAATCCACGCGCACCGGCGTGTCGAACCGCCGGTAGCCGAGGTCGACGGCGGTCCGGTCCACGGCGAGGCGGGGCGTCCCCGCGCCGGCCTCCTCGCGCCCGAGCCACCCCCAGACGGCGCCGCCCGTGACCGCCCCGAGAACCACCACGCCGAGCGCGATCAGCCGCCAGCGCCGTCGGGGCGGCGAAGGCGCGGTCGCCCTACCCTTGCCTCTCTGGCTCATGGTCTCCCCTCTCTCCGCCCTCGCGCTCTCGGAGCTTCCGGTAGATCGTTCGGCTCGCGATCCCGAGGAGCTTGGCGGCCAGCTCCTTGTCCCCCTTGGTCCGCTGGAGGGTCTCGTCGATCAGGCGCTGCTCCACCTCGTCGAGGGGCATGCCGATCGGGATGGGAACCACGCGGGCCGAGGGCTCCGCGCCCGCGATGGCCTCCGGCAGGTCGCCCGCGTCGAGCAGACGCCCACGCGCGAGGATCATGGCGCGCTCGATGGCGTGCTCGAGCTCGCGGACGTTGCCCGGCCACGCGTGGTCGAGCAGCCGGGCGAGCGCCGCCTCCGTGAACCCGTCCAGCTCGCGGTGGTTCTTGGCCGCGAAGCGGCGCAGGAAGTGTTGGGCGAGCAGCGGAATGTCCTCGCGCCGGTCGCGGAGCGGCGGGACCGTCACCGTGATCACCTGCAGCCGGTAGTAGAGGTCTTCCCGGAACCGCTTCTCCCGCACCAGTTGCCCGAGGTCCTGGTTGGTCGCGGCGACGACCCGGACGTCCACCTTGACGGTGCGGGTCGCCCCGAGCGGCTCGAACTCCCCTTCCTGGAGGACGCGGAGGAGCTTCGACTGGGTGACGGGCGAGAGATCGCCTACCTCGTCGAGCAGGACGGTGCCACCGTCCGCGAGCTGGAAGCGCCCCTCCTTCCGGCCCACCGCTCCGGTGAACGCGCCCCGCTCGTAGCCGAACAGCTCGGACTCGAGCAGCGTTTCGGGCAGCGCGGCGCAGTTGACGCGGACGAACGGCTTCCCGCGCCGCGGCGAGAGGTCGTGGAGCATGCGGGCGACGAGCTCCTTTCCGGTGCCGCTCTCGCCCTGGATGAGGACGGTCGCGGTCGTCGGCGCCACCTGCCGGACGAGGTCGAGCACGGGCCGGAGGGCGGGGCTCGTCCCGATCAGCTCCCCGGCGCCCGCCAGCTCGTCCAGCCGAACAGCCGCGCGGCGTGCTCCGGCGGGATCCCCGGCCCGTCGTCCGCGACAGTGACCGACGCCGTGTCGCCGTCGCAACGCGTCCAGACGCGGATCCGGCCCCCCCGCGGCAGGACCTCGAGGCTGTTCTTGACGAGGTTCCGGACCGCCTGCCTGACCATCGCCCGGTCGAAGGCCAACGCCGGGAGCGCCGGGTCCAGCTCCGCCTCGAGGGCGAGGCCCTGGCGGTCGGCGACCGGCCGGAGGAAGGCGACCAGCTCGGTGACCACGTCGTTCAGCGAGTCCTTCTCGCGCTTCGGGCGGGGCAGACGCCCGGCGACCAGGTACTCGTCGGCCAGCGTCGCGAGCCCTCGCACCTCGCTCCGGATGCCCCGGAGGAGCTCGCGCGCCTCGCTCATGGCCGGGCCCGGGCACTCCTGGACGAGGTCGCCGAGGAGATCCAGGTTCAGGTGGATCGCCCCGAGCGGGTTCCGCACCTCGTGCGCCACCTTCGCCGACAGCCGTCCCACGGCGGCGAGCTGCTCGGCGCGGACGAGGCGGGCCGTCGTCGTCTCCATCTCCCGGTTGAGCTGCTCCGCCCGCGCCCGAGCCGCGCGCTCCCGCGCCGCGACGTGCCCGAGCGCCAGGCCGAGGAGCCCGAGGACCAGGGCCCGCGAGCCGATGTGGGTCCACGGGGCGGACGGAGTCACGAGCCAGTTCGCGGTCGCGAGCAGGGTCGTGGCGACCGCCGCCGCCACGGTCGCGGTGCCGGGGCCGAAGTAATAGGCGTTCAGCCCCACGAGGAGGTAGAAGAGCAGATAGAAGTGGCTCTCCCCGCCCCCGGTGAACCAGGCCAGGAGGAAGACGACGCCCAGATCCGTGCCGAGCGCGCCGAGGAGGATCTCGCGCGCCCGCGCGGCCCAGCGGGCCAGGACGAGGAGCAGCGCGACCTGGTACGCAATGACCCCGGCGAGGAGCGGCGCCAGGTGCACCTCGTGCTCCGGGCGGAGGGGGACGAGAAAGAGCGCCGCCACGCCCCCCACCAGGGTCAGGCTGCGGAGCACCCCGAACGCCAGCACCTCGCTCCCGAAGCGCTGGCGCAGCCGATCGCTCCAGCCGGCGCCTCCGGTCATGGCTCGGCGGGCCTCGACGCTCATGCGGCCAGGTCCCGCTTCCTCGCCTCGAACTCCTCCGGGCTGATCTCCCCCCGCGCGTAGCGCTCCCGAAGGACCTCGAGCGCGGCGTCCCGCCCTGACGCCTTCCCCGGCCCGAGGAGCGCGCGGATCGACGACCACCAGCCCCAGGAGTACGACACCCCAGAACAGGAGCATCCCCAGCCCCATCCCGAACCCCCATGCACCCCACATCGGGTGCCACCAGTCCCCCGGTCCCATCATGGGCTCACCCCTTCGCGTACTGCGCGGGCGCCTTCTCGAATGTCGCCTTGCAGGCGGCCGCGCAGAAGTAGTACGTCTTACCCTGGTAGACCGAAGTCGCGGCGGCCGTCTTCTCGTCCACCGTCATCCCGCAGACCGGATCCTTCGCCATGAGACTCTCCCCCCGGCCGCGCGGCTCACCGCGCGGGCTGAGCTTCCCACTCGAAGCTGCGCTCCGCGACGCCGCCCACGTTCTTCACCACGATGCGGAGCTTTCCCGGCGCCGCCGGGGCCGGGAACTCGAGCACCGCTTCCCGGTGGTGCCCGGACCCGGTGGCCTGGACAGCCGTGGGCACCACCTCGCTGCCGTCGGCGCCCCGGAGGGCGACGGCCGAGTCGAAGGCGATGCCGTCGAGCCCGACCGAGTGCGTGTCGAGCACGACCTTCGCCTTGATCGGAGCGCCGACCATCGGGGGCGCGGCGAGGGTCACGGTCACGGACACGGGGCCGCGGCGGTCGCTCTTCGTCAGCGCCTCCTGGGCGGACGCCGCCCACGAAGCCCAGACGGTGGCCAGTGTGATCACCAGTCCCACTCGAATGACCGAGCGCATCGTCTGACTCCTCGACTCCAGCGCGGTTGCGGTTCAGGAATGTCCCGGCCCCGGGCCGGGACCCGACGAGGGGGGCGCGCTCAGCCTCTAGGGGGTGGGACGGGTAGGTCTCGCGAGCCGCCGGCGTATCGCCGCACCGGCACGGGCCGGAGTTGGCCCGCCAGGGCCAGCGGGAAGCCGAGGAGGAGTCCCGGGCTCGTCGTGAGGAGGACCAGGCAGAGGTCCTCGCCCACCCGGTCGCCGCCGTCGAAGAGGCAGGCGCCTGCCGCCACGACCACGGCAATCGCGAGCAGGACTGCGACTGGACTCCAGGCTCCCGCCGGCACCCTGGCGCGCATGCCACCCGGAAGACGTAGCAACAACCCTGCCAGAGCCGCATCCTTCAGTGTCGAGGCCCAACCACCCGGGATCATGGGGATTTTCCCTGCGGCGCCGAGCGGAACCCGGTCGCCGGGCTCCCGGGGTGGGGCCGGCTCTCACCACGTGGGACGGCGGCACCCCACGGGGGCGCAACGAGCGTGTCAGACTAACCGGGCGCAACGGGACGCCCGTCCACGCGCCCATGGTGGTCCGCTCCGAGCGGCGGCTGTGCCGCCGCAACGTATCCCGGGGGAGGTCTCGGAGGGGGCCGTCGAGGCCCCCTCCGACGATCTACCGGACCAGAAGAACCGAGACCCCGGCACGATTGAGGACGCCGTCGGCCACGCTCCCGACGACGAGCCCTCTGAGCCGCCCGACGCCCCGCGCCCCCACGACGAGGAGATCCGCCCGCTCCGTCGCCGCGACCCGGAGGAGCTCCGCGAGCGGGTTCCCCAGGCGGACCAGCACGCGAACCCGCCAGGCGCGCTGCGCGAGCCGCCGCGCGGCGGCCTCGGCTGCGGGCCGGGCCGCGCGCAGCCGCTCGGCGCCCACCATCGCCATCCGGCTCTCGACGATGACGCGCGCCGCCGGGGGGAGGTGCGACGGCATCGGCGGCCGGCGTTCGAGGGGGACCACGCGCACGAGCGTTACGCCCCCACGTGCCGGAGGGACGAGGTGCGCCACGAGCTCGACGGCCCGGCGCGCGTGCGGCGAGGCATCGAAGCCCAACACCACCCGCCGGGGGCGGCGCGGCCGGCCCTTGACGACGAGCACGGCCCCCGGCGCCCTCCGGACCACGTCACGGGAGACGCTCCCGAGGAGGAGGCGGCCGAGCGGGCCCCGTCCGCTCGGCGCCACGACGACGACGCGCGCTCCGAGGCGCCGCGCCTCGGCGAGGATGCCCTCGACTGGCCAGCGGTCGGTCAGACGAGCCCCGGCGCGGGGCCAGCGCCGCCCGAGGATGCGCCGGGCCTCGCCCACTACGCGGGCGAACGCTCGGTCCACGGCCAGGGCCACGGCGGCCGGAGGCCGCGCCGGGGCCGCCCCGCGCGCCACGACGGCCGAAGCCCGCGTCCGGCGCGGCCACGGAAACGCGACCGTCGCCTGGAGGCCCGCGCGGGCCTCCGGTGAGCCGTCGCTGGCGACCAGCACCCGCCAGGGACCGTGCGTCCTCATGCACCCTCCTCTCCGGCCAGCGTCGCCCGGACGTCCACCGCGATGACGCCCGTGGGGTGCGCCACCAGGGGGTTCAGCTCGATCTCGAGGAGCTCCACGGCGACCGTTGACGGCCGAGGCGAGCGCGCCGTCTACCCCTTGATGTTCCCGATCGGGGTGAGGAACGCGACCTTGCGCGAGATGTCCAGGCGGTGGACGACGTCCACGACCGCGTTCAGGTCCTTGTATGCGACGCCCGCCTCCTCGGCGACCCCGCTCTTCGACGCTACCTGGACGATGATCCCGCGCGCCTCCATCTCGCGCAAGAGCGCCTCCCCGTGCACCCGCCGCTTCGCCTCACCCCGCGACATCGCCCGTCCGGCGCCGTGCGCCGTCGAGCCGAACGTCTCCGCCATCGCGTGGGCGGTCCCCACGAGGAGCGCCGATCCGGTCTCCATCGACCCGCCGATCAACACGGGCTGGCCGACCTCGCGGTACGCGTCCGGCAGATCGGGGGCGCCCGGGCCGAACGCCCGGGTCGCGCCCTTCCGGTGGACGACGAGCTCCAGCTCTTCGCCGTCCACCACGTGGCGCTCGAGCTTGGCCGTGTTGTGGCAGACGTCGTAGACCACCGACAGGCCCAGTGCCCGGGGGTCGCGGCCGAACACGCGCCCGAAGACCTCCCGGATGCGGTGCGTGATCACCTGGCGGTTGGCGAAGGCGGCGTTGGCCGCCGCCGTCATCGCGCCGAAGTAGGCCTGCCCGTACGGCGAGCCGAACGGAGCGCACGCCAGCTCGCGGTCGCTCACGCGGATGCCGTAGAGCCGCATCGCCTGGTCGAAGGTGCGGAGGTAGTCGGTGCCGATCTGATGGCCGAAGCCGCGGGAGCCGCAGTGGAGCATCACGAGGACCTGGCCCGGGGCCTCGATGCCGAAGGCGCGGGCCACGGCGGGATCCGCGAGGCCCTCCGGCCGCACGACCTGGATCTCCAGGTAGTGGTTGCCGGCGCCGAGCGTCCCGAGCTGGTTGATCCCGCGCGCCACGGCCCGGGCGCTCACGTGGGTCGGATCGGCCCCTTCGAGGCAGCCGCGCCCCTCCGTGCGCTCGAGATCCTCGGGCCAGCCATACCCTTCCCGGACGCACCAGCCGGCGCCCTCGAGCATCACCCGCCGGAGGTCCGCCTCGGCGAGGCGGACGAACCCCCTCCCCCCGACGCCCGCGGGGACCGCGGCGAAGAGCGCGGCGACCAGCTCCCGGAGCCGTGGCCGCACCTCGCCCTCGGTGAGCGAGGTCCGGAGGAGGCGCATCCCGCAGTTGATGTCGAAGCCGATCCCGCCCGGGGAGATGATCCCCGTGTCGGCGCGGAACGCGGCGACGCCGCCGATCGGGAAGCCGTATCCCCAGTGCCCGTCGGGCATGCACAGGGCCGCGCCGACGATGCCGGGGAGGCAGGCCACGTTCGTGACCTGGTCGAACACGCCCTGGTCCATCCCGCCGAGGAGCGCCTCGGAGGCATAGATGCGCGCCGGCACCCGCATCCCGTGCTTCTCGCTCGGCGGGATCTCCCACACGCAGTCGCCGACCGGCAGGAGCTTCATCGCGCCCTCGCCCGAGCTAAATCAGATACGTTCCAAGTGCGAAACCACCCGGGTTGCCAAAGGTGCGGGGCCAAGTAACGAGCATAGCGAGGACGCAGGGAGGAGGCGGGCCGAGGCGTATGCCGCATACGTTGAGGCTCGCCGACGACCGAGGACGACGCTAGGCGACGTTAGTTGGGCCCGCATTAGATGTCGATGACGAGCCGCGCCCGCCACACCCCGCCCTGGCAGCCCAGGGCGAACTGGTGGAAGGTCACGGCCTTCGGATCGGCGCGCAGGGCGGTCCGCTCGGGGTCGAGCGGGCCGCCCTGCAGGCGGGCCGCGAGGCGCGCCGGGCCGTGCCCGGTCACGCGCACTTCCACGCGCGTGAAGACCTCGCGGTCCCGGTCCTTCCGGTAGATCAGCTCGGACAGCCAGTCGTAGAGGAGCAGGTCCAGCGCGGGGGCCGCGAGCTCGATCCGCCGCTCGAGAACGGGCGGCACGGTCTCGGGGTCCACCATGAGCTCGGCCAGCGCGCGCGCCGCGGTCTCGAAGAGGTCGTCCAGATCCGTCCCCTCGACCTCGACCGCGCAGTCGGCCAGCGCCACGGTTTCGAGGAACGCGTGCCGCCCCACCGCAGCCTCCCGGCTGGTTCCCTACTCCGTCTTGACGGGGATGGTCGCGCCCTTCGCCGCCGGCGCCTTGGGCAGCGTGATCGTGAGCAGGCCGTTCTTGAAGCTCGCCGTGACCTTGCTCCCGTCCACCGCCACCGGGAGCCGGAGGCTCCGGGCGAACGCGCCGTACGTGCGCTCCTTGCGGTAGTAGTGCTTGTCCTTCTCCTCCCGCTCCTCCTCCTTCTCCCCTTTGATCGTCAGGACCTCGCCCTGGAGCGAGACCTCGATCTCCTTCGGCTCGATGCCGGGGATCTCCGCCTTCACCATCAGGGCGTCCTTCGTCTCGGACAGGTCCAGCGCGGGGGTCCACTCCCCGGCCATCGGCAGCGTGGGGAACTCCCCCTCCCACAGACGGTCGAAGAGGCGGTCCATCTCGTGCCTGAGGGTCGACAGGCCGGTCCACGGGGTCAGGGCTCGCATGGCAGTCCTCCTTCTGAAGAGAGTCGTACCCTGTCCGCCGCCTTTCAGCTGCAACCGAGGTGCCACCGACTTCGCCCACCGAATCGGTGAGTTACGGCTCCCATTCCGGGCGCGGCTGAGGCCCCGCCGCCCCAGGCTGCGGCGCCACCGCCCCAGCCGCCGCGGGCTCCAGCGCCGGACGGACCTCGGTCGCCTCGATCGTGGCCCGCAGGGCGCGTTGCCGGGCGACCAGGCGCTCGCTCGGCCGCACGGCGTAGCTCCCCGGGCTCCGCAGCCGGCGCACCTCGTCAGGGAGCGCCGCCAGCTCGGCCGCGCAGCGGGCGCGGATCTCGTCGAGCGCGGGGGCGCGGGCGACGAGGGCGCCCGACGCCATGACGGGGACCAGCAGCGGCGCTCCGCCGGGAGGGGCAGGCTCGTCACGCAGGGCCAGGAGATCCCCGCGGAACCGGCCGTCCGGGCCCCGGAAGCGGTAGACCTGCTTCTCTCCGGTCCAGGTCTCCTTGCCCACGCTGGTCTTCAAGACGTCGCGATCCGCGTAGCGCACGAGCTTGTAGGCCATGTCCAGATACGGCGCGTCCGCCGACACGTCCATGCGGGTCCCGACGCCGAAGGCGTCGATCGGCGCCCCGGCCTCGAGCAGCCGGTCGATCTCGTCCTCGTCGAGACCGCCGCTCGCGAAGATGCGGACGTCCCCGAGGCCCGCCCGGTCGAGGATCGCGCGTACCTCACGGCTGAGGGCGAGGAGGTCGCCGCTGTCCAGGCGCACGCCCGCGAGCCGATGTCCCCCCGCCTCCATCTCGCGGGCCACCGCCACGGCCTTGTGCGCTGCGGCGAGCGTGTCGTACGTGTCGATGAGGAGCGTCGTCGCGTCGGGGAAGGCGCGCGCGAACGCCCGGAAGGCGTCGATCTCCCGGCGGAAGGCCAGCACGTACGAGTGGGCCATCGTGCCGACGGGGGGGATCCCGTACGCGAGGCCGGCCAGCACGTTGCTGCTCGTCGTGGCACCGGCGATGTAGGCGGAGCGCGCGGCCTTCAGGCCCGCGTCCACGCCCGGGGTCCGCCGCAGGCCGAACTCCACGACGCGGCGCCTGCGGGCGGCGAGGACGGCGCGGGCCGCCTTGCTCGCGAGCAGGGTCTGGAAGTGGCAGGCGTTCATCACGGCCGTCTCGACGAGCTGGGCCTCGGCGATGGCGGCCGTCACCTCGAGGAGCGGCTCGTCCGCGAAGACGACGGTCCCCTCGGGGACGGCGCGCACGTCGCCCGTGAAGCGCAGCTCGCGCAGGGACTCGAGGAACGCCGCGTCGAACCGCCCGAGGTCGCGCAGGTAGTCGATGGCGGCCTCCGAGAACCGGAACCCGCGGAGGTAGGCGAGCACGTCCTCGAGCCCCGCGGCGACGAGGAAGCCGCGGCCGGGGGGAAGCTTCCGCACGAAGAGGCTGAAGGTGGCGGCGCCCGTCAGGCCCTCGCGGAGGTAGGACGCGGCCATCGTCAGCTCATAGAGGTCGGTGAACAGGGCCGCCTCCCGGAGGACGACGGGACCCGAGACGAAGGCGCCGGGCGGCGTGGCTATCGCGTCCACCCCCACCCCCGTCCCCTCCCCACCCACCGGGGGGAGGGGCGCCTGCGCTTTCCGGAGCCCGGCGGGCGCCCGGGACTGACCCCGGGGTGCGTCACTGGACGGCCTCTCGGGCGCGGGCCAGCATCGCCACCACCGCCTGGTCCGGGACGGGTGCGAAGTCCGCGTAGTACTCGCCGACGGCCCGGAACGCGTCGTCCACGACCAGGCTGACGAAGCGGTCGGCCTCGCGGGCAAAGCGCGCAGCCGCCTCGCCCGACGCGACGGGCGTGGCGACCGTGACCTCGCGCGCCCCGTGGCGGCGGACGTAGGCCAGCGCGGCGCGCATGGTGAGGCCCGTCGCGAGCCCGTCGTCCACGAGCACGGCGGCCCGACCGGGAAGCAGCGGCGCGAGCGCCGGCGCGCCGTAACGCGCGATCCGCCGCTCGATCGCCCGTCGCTCGCCCGCCTTCGCCATCTCGACGTCCTCCGGCGCGAGCCCGAGCACGGCGACCGTGGCCGCGTCGAGGATCGCCTCCCCATCCTCGTCGATGGCGCCGAAGGCAAGCTCCGGCGCGAACGGGGCGCTCAGCTTGTGGGCGAAGACCGCGGCCAGGGGCGCCCCGAGCCGCTCCGCGACGGGCAGCGCCACGGCGACGCCACCGCGCGGGATCCCCGCCACGACGCACGGCGCCCCGACGAGCGGCGCGAGCCGCTCCGCCAGGGCCCGACCCGCCGCCTCCCGGTTGGCGAACATCGCTCTCCTCCCCGCCCGCGCCGGGCGCAAGAGTCCCGACGCCTCGAGGTGCAATGGCGATGCCACGGGATGCGCCAAGCGAATCGGCGGGTTAGGCCGACCGGAGCGCCCCGCCCTGGGGCCGTCCCGCCCCAGGCCGAGACGCGCGCGCCCCACGCCGTCGGTTGACACGTCCATCAGACACCGGAGGACATCCGTGCGGCTCACGATGCCGACCAGCGCCGGACGACCCTCGCGCCGCTCCAGGACGGGAAGGCTCCGGAGCTGGTAC
The DNA here is from genome assembly GCA_964416315.1 of uncultured bacterium. Taxonomy (GTDB): domain Bacteria; phylum Methylomirabilota; class Methylomirabilia; order Rokubacteriales; family DASRDR01; genus CAYQDR01. The sequence continues at coordinate 3,496 of CAYQDR010000028.1, read as the reverse complement.
GCGATCATCAGGTCCACCGCGACCGCGACGGGATCCCCCGGCCCGACCCCGACGATCTCGCGGGTCATGATGTCCGCGACCCGCTCGCCGGCCAGTGGCCGGAGTTCGGGGAGCCATCGGTACCGGGTCGGTCGGAACATTCGGAGGAGATCGAGCTTCGTTACGATCCCCTGGAGCACGCCACGGCCATCCACGACGGGGAACGCGTTGAAATCCTGCGCCTCTCGGTTGAGCGCCAGCACGAGCGCGTCGTCCCCGCCATGTCACGCCCCCCGCAGGGTTGTGTGTGCAAGCCGGCTGTCACCGAAATCCGGTACGAAACCGCCGACTTCCCGGGGACTTCGGTCCCGGTGAGGTGCGCCGAGTGTCGCCCGCCTGCCCCGGTGGGTCGGGCGCTCCCCACCCGGGGGATGGACCGCGGACGACGCGGGGACGCGCTTTCGGCAGTCAGGACAGGGGGTTCTCGGACGATGGCGGCCCGACCAAGCGTGGCAGCCTGATTGCACCCACGGGCGTTAGCGGGGAGGCGGCAATGCCGTGCGGGCAGGAACGCGATCGCTGGGGGATCGTCCTTGAGGGCGGGAAAGGCACTCGTCTCCGCCCACTCGCCCGGCGCATCGCCGGGGACGAGCGACCGAAGCAGTTCTGCCGGGTCCACGGGGGGCGAGCGCTCGCTAGCTTGGCCCGGCTCGGCACGACTCCGGCGGGGGCCGAGGCCGCCGCCGAGACCCTGGCGTAACTCGCCTCACGCTCCGGAAGAGGACTCGCCTGACGGCCAGGAGCGCCACGCCGTGAACGCGACGACCTCACTCCCTCGCTCCGCGCTTGGGGAGCACCAGACCATCGAGGGACGGCTCCTCGAGCTCGTGACCGCGCTCGTCGCCGAGCTGGAGGGCGAGGCTCCGGGCCGGCCGGTGACGCCCGGCAGCCTGCTCGACCGCGACCTCGGTCTGGGGAGCGTCGAGCTGCTCGTCCGGCTCGAGCAGGAGTTCGGGGTGCGCCTGCCGGACGCGGTGATCGCCGAAGCCGAGCGGGTCTCGGACCTGGCGCGGGCCCTCGGCGCCGCCGCGCCAGCCGCGCCCGAGGTGCCACAGGAGACCGCCGCACGCGTCGTGGAGCCGGGCGTCCCGGCGCCAGCCGCGACCGACACCCTGACGGCCGCCCTGCGGTGGCACGCCGAAGCGCACCCCGCCCGCGTCCACATCCTCTTGCGGGAGGACGACGGGTCCGAGCGCCGGATCTCCTACGGCGACCTCTGGGACCAGACCGTGGCCATCGCCGTGGGACTCCGATCCCGCGGCCTCGGGCGCGGAGACACGGTCGCCCTCATGCTGCGGACCGAAGCCGCGTTCTTCCCGGCCTTCTTTGGCGTCCTCCTGGCGGGGAGCGTGCCCGTGCCGATGTACCCGCCCTTCCGTGCCGATCGGATCGAGGAGTACGCCACTCGGCAGGTGAAGATCCTCGAGAACGCCCAGGCCCGCCTGCTCGTCACCTTCGGCGAGGCGACGCGGGTGGCACGGCTCCTGCGGCCGCGCGTCCCGCCGCTCCACGCCGTGGTGACCCCAGAGCAGCTGGCACAGCCCGGCGCCGTTGCGACGCCGGGCTGGCTGCACCCCGCCGACCCCGCCCTGATCCAGTACACCTCGGGAAGCACCGGGGATCCCAAGGGAGTGCTGCTCTCCCACGCGAACATCCTGGCCAACATCCGCGCCATCGGCGAGGCGATCGGGGTGCGGCCCGACGACATCGGCGTGAGCTGGCTGCCGCTCTATCACGACATGGGGTTGATCGGCTCGTGGCTCGCGGCGCTCTACTTCGGGGTGCCGATCGTCATCTTCTCCCCGCGTGCTTCGCCTGGCACGCCAGGCAGTACCGGGCCGTGGGGACGGCCCTGAGCCGTGCGAGCGGGATGAACCCGCTGCACCCCTGGCACGCGCCGAACGTGCCCGCGTCGAGCCTCGCCCACGCGGCGTCGATCTCGTCGAGCTCGCGCTTCTCCTGGAGCTCGAGCCGGGAGAGGATCGCCAGCACCTGCTCCCGCGCCGTGTCCTCGATCGGGGCGCCGGGCTGGTGCGCCTCCAGCGTCGCGAGCTCGTCGACGGTGATCGCGACCGTCCGGAGGAGCCGGACGCGCGCGGCGCGCAGGAGCCCCCGAAACTCGTCCGCGAGCCGCGCGTCGAGAGACCGCCGGACCGTGATCATCCGTCGCTCCCGTTCGAGCGGGCGTGCGCCACGACCCGCTGGCGCGCCTGCCGCTCGAGCCGATCCTGGCAGCGGACGCACGTGGTCGCCTCGGGGATGGCATCGAGGCGCCGCGGGTTGATCGGCTCGCCGCACTCCTCGCAGACCCCGTAACCCCCCTCGGCGAGCCGGTCGAGGGCATACGCCAGCCGCTTCGCCCGGTCGACGAGCCGGCTCCAGGCGGCGCAGTTCATCTCGCGCTCCTCGTTCGCCTGGCCCACGTCGGCGGTGTCGGTCAGGGCCGCGTCCTCCCCGACCACGCCGGGCACCTCCTCGACCATGACGCCGAGCCCCAGGTGCCGGAGGCGCTCGCGCGTGGTCCGCAGCTCGGACTGCAGGCGTTCTTCGATCGCGTTCATCTCGGCTCCTCGGGCGCGAGGTCGCGCGCCAGCCTAGCTCTTCTTCGCGGTCTTGGCGACGAACGGCGACATCAGGGCCTCGACGTCCTCGCTGCCGCAGCCGGGGCAGCGGATCTTGGCCGTCGACCGCTCGGCGATACGCATGAAGAGCGTGAACACCTTCTTGCATACGTGGCACTCGAACTCGTACTCGGCCATCAGCCGCCTCCTTTCACCGCCCGCCCCTCGCTCGCCCCCGGGGGCCGCGACCCTCCGCCCAGGACCCGCCTGGCGACGAAGTACTTCTTGGGGTACCGACGACTCTCCCGGTCGCGCTCCACGTACCGCTCGAGCTGGCGCTCGAGGATCCCGAAGGCCGCGTCGAAGGCGAGCCGGGGGGTGTCCCCCATGTGCTCCACCCGTACGACGGGGCGGTAGGGAAGCCGCACCGTCAACGTGCAGCGGACGTCGATCCCCCCCTTCGGCCCGTTCTCGTCCCGGAAGAGCGCCTGCGCGCCCACCGGCTTGACCTGGAGCCGGGCGAGCGCCGCCGCCAGCCGCTTCGTGACGTGCCGACGCACGGGGTCCCGACCGGCGACTCCTCGGATGCTGATCACCATCGCCTCTCCCTCGCCAGCCACCCCCCCGACCCGCAGGCCTGGCGGTGGCACCCCCCTTGCTGACACACTCGGGTAACGGTCCCACGGCCGGGTCGTGCAACGGCGGTGCCACGGGCCCGCCCAACGAATCCCGGTAGTTAGGGCCGCACGCTCCGGAGCGCTGAGGCACCGGCGTCCCAGGTCGGACGCTCGTGCCACAGTGAGCGGGAGGCCAGGATGCTCACGCGCGTGCTGATCCTCGGCGCGGCCGGCCGCGACTTCCACAACTTCAACGTCGCCTTCCGGGACGACCCCGGG
>CAYQDR010000027.1:0-42194 GCA_964416315.1 uncultured bacterium | reverse complement strand
CGCCACGGCGCGTTGCCGAGGGTGAAGATGTCGCCGCGCATCGATTCCTGGGCGAAGTCCTCGTTGACCTGGCCCAGTACGAGCCCCTCGGGCTCGAGGACGACGTCGTAGTCGGTCGTGTCGGGGATGGTCCCGCCGGAGGTGACGACGGCGAGCCGCGCGCCCCGGCGGCCGCGGACGCGGCCACGGAGCCGGTCCCAGTGGAGCCGCGGCGCGACGCCCCTCGGCTCCGTGGGGAGGCGCTCGGCCTCCATCCGGAGGACCCCGTCGAACGCCTCGCGGGCGAGGTCGCGGTAGGGCGCCGCGCGGCGGACGAGGTCGAAGAGGCGGCCGGCCTCCCACTCCGTGTCGGCCGCGGCCGCGATCACCTGCTGGGCGAGGACGTCCAGCGGCTGCCGGGGGATCTCCACCCGGTCGAGCCGTCCGGCCCGGATCGCGCGGACGAGCGCCGCGCCCTCGAGGAGGTCGTCGCGGGTCAGGGCGAACAGGCGCCCCTTCGGCGTCGCCCCGAGCCAGTGACCGGAGCGCCCGACGCGCTGGATCCCGGTCGCGATCGCCCGCGGCGGCTCGATCAGGCAGACGCACTCGATCGCGCCGACGTCGATCCCGAGCTCGAGCGAGCCCGTCGCGACGATCGTCCGGATCTCGCCGGCCTTGAGCCGCGCCTCGGCGTGGAGGCGCTGTCGGCGCGAGAGCGAACCGTGGTGGGCGGCGACCACGTCCGGCCCCAGTCGCTCGGTCAGCCGGACGGCGAGGCGCTCGGCGAGCCGGCGGCTGTTGGCGAAGACGAGCGTGGTCCGGTGCTGGCGGATCAGGTCGGCGAGACGGTCGTAGGTCGCGTCCCACACGGCGTTCGTCGCGACGGCGCCGAGGTCGGGCCGAGGGGCGATGACGGCGAGATCGAGCGCCCGCCGCCGGCCGACGTCCACCACGCGGCACGGGCGGGGGGGGCCGCCCGGCGTCTCAAAACCCGTCAGGAGACGGGCGATCTCCTCGACGGGCTCGACGGTCGCGGAGAGCCCGATCCGCACCGGGGGGGCCGGGGCCAGGTCGTGGAGCCGCTCGAGGCTGAGCGCGAGGTGGGCGCCCCGCTTCGAGCCCGCGACGGCGTGGATCTCGTCCACGATCAGGTAGCGCACCGGGCGGAGCGCGGCGCGCATCCGCTCGGAGGCGAGGAGGATGAAGAGCGACTCCGGGGTCGTGATGAGGATGTGCGGGGGCCGGCGCCCCATCGCCGCGCGCTCCGCGGCGGGGGTGTCCCCGGTGCGCACCGCGGCACGGAGGTCGGGGAGGGGGAGCCCCGCCTCCCGCGCGGCCTCCCGGATGCCCAGGAGAGGCTCGGCCAGGTTCCGGTGGATGTCGTTGTTGAGCGCCTTGAGCGGAGAGACGTAGACGACGGAGATGCGGTCCTGGAGGGTCCCGGCCGCCGCCTCCTGGACGAGCGCGTCGATAGCCCAGAGGAACGCGGCGAGCGTCTTCCCCGAGCCGGTCGGGGCGGTGATGAGCGTGTGCTGACCCGCCGCGATCGCGGGCCAGCCGTGGCGCTGGGGGTCGGTGGGCCCGGCGAAGCGACGGGTGAACCAGGCGCGGACGGCGGGGTGGAAGCGGGTGAGGACCGGGTCCATCGGCGACGGCCGCCATTGTAGCACCTGGGCTCCGGCCCTGCGCGGGCGCTCAGTTTCTTGCCAGCGGGAGGCCCGCGTCCGGCCCACGACTGGCCAGGGCGCAGGGCCCCGGGGCCGGCGCGAAGTCGGGGCTCGACGGCGGAACCCGTTGATGGTAAAAGGGAGCCCCGGCCCACGGCCCGGTCTGGTACCGGTCTTGCTCAACCTCCGACGCGGGAGGCATCGTATGCGCAGCCGTGACGAAACCCGCGTGTGTCCTGTCGGCAGGCGAACGCGTCCTGGCCTGCTCCTCCTCGTGGCTCTCGCCCTGGCGTTGGGCGCGTGCGCCACGGTGCCCCGGAACCCGGGGGCGCCCGCGGCCCGATCCCCTTTCGAGGAGTTCGTCGGCCGACTGGGTAACGTGCTCGAGGAGCTGAAGGCCGCCTTCAAGGCGCCTGAAGGGGCGAAGGCCAGCTCCAAGGCGCCCGACGCCCCGGCCCCGCGGAAGGTCGCGCGCGGAGACGCGGTAGTCCTCCTGAAGGCAAGCGAGGCGTTGGAGCGGGGCGAGTACCCGACGGTGCTCGCGGAGACGAATCGGGTCCTGGCCGCCACCCCGCGGCACGCGGAGGCGATCGAGCTCCGGAAGGTCGCCCTCTACCGCACGGGGAAGCGCGAGTTCGAGGAGGGGAGGTACGCCGAGTCCTACCGGACCCTCCTGGAGCTGGCCAAGCTGGCCCCCGGCTACGAGGACTCCGCCGCGACGCTCCAGGCCTCCCGCGACCGACTCGTCCGGCAGCACTACAGCGCGGGGCTCCGATTCTTCGCCGAGGAGCGGGTCGAGGAGGCCATCGCGCAGTGGCGGCTCGCGCTCGCCTACGACCCGCAGCACGAGAGCTCGCGGCGGAACCTCGAGCAGGCGGAGCGGATCCTGAAAGGCCTCGAGGAGCGCCGCAAGCAGGAGGCGCGTCGGAGCCAGCCGGCGTGAGCCTCGCCGGCGCGCCGCGGTCCTAGCCCGCCCTTCTCTGTTCGCCCCCGTCTTCCCCCGGTCGTCGGCGACCGGCTCGCGCGTCCGCCTCCCGGCGGTGTATCGTATCTCACACCGCTGCGGTCCGGGACATCCAGCGGGATGAGATGACGTGCCGGCCGGGGCCGGCCACGGATCGGAGGTCAGTCATGCGGTTTCCACAGATCAAGGGGCGGGTCACGCGACAGGCCCACGTGGCCGTTCCCGAGGGGACCTGGGAGGAAGAGCACGCGCGGCGCGGGTTCTTCGGACGCACATCTCACCTCTACCACCTGCGCCTCCCGACGGGCTGGACCCGCATCGAGGGCTCGCTCCGCCCGCGATGCATCGACGGCGCGCGCATCCAGCCCGCGGACCTCGTGGACCCGGACGGGCGTCCCGCGCGGGTCCTCTGGAACGATGACGCCGCGGTCTGGATCTCCCGGCGGAGCCAGCCGATGCCGTACTTCTACCGGAACGCCGACGGCGACGACGTCCTCTTCGTCCACCGCGGCCGCGGGCGCGTCGAGACGGACTACGGGCCGCTCCCGTACGAGCCCGGCGACTACGTCTGGCTCCCCAAGGGGACGACCTACCGCATCGTGCCGGCGATCACCGACAACTTCTTCCTGATCGTCGAGACGCACGAGTTCTCGTGGCCCGACCGGGGGCTCCTCGGCCAGCACGCCTTCATCGACCCCGCGATCGTCCAGACGCCGGACCCGGAGCCGCACGACGAGCGCGGGGAGTTCGAGCTCCGCGTCAAGCGCCTCGGCGAGTACACCTCCTTCTTCTACCCGCACCACCCGCTGGACGTCGTCGGATGGAAGGGCGACCTCGCCCCCGTGCGCTTCAACGTTCGCGACCTGCGTCCCGTGATGAGCCCGCGCTACCACGTGGCGCCGACCGTGCACGCCACCTTCTTCTCGGAGCGCTGCACGATCTGCACCTTCGTCCCGCGTCCCTTCGAGTCGGACCCCGAGGCCCAGCGCGTCCCCTTCTACCACCGGAACATCGACTACGACGAGCTCCTCTTCTACCACGCGGGCGAGTTCTTCAGCCGTCACGGGATCACGCCGGGGGCGCTCACCCTCCACCCGCAGGGGATCCATCACGGGCCGCACCCCAGGGCGTTCGAGGCGGCGGCGGCCAAGACAGGGACGAACGAGGTCGCCGTCCTCGTCGAGACCGTGGCCCCGCTCCGCGTCGCGCCCGAGGCGGAGAAGGCGGAGGTCCCGGAGTACGCGACGAGCTGGGCCGATGGGCTGCGGGAGATGGGCGGCGCGGCGCGGGGATCGCGATGACGCTCGAGTTCGGGATCTTCTCGGTCGTCGACCACTACCCGAAGGAGCTGCCGCGCACGAGCGCGCAGCTCTACGCCGAGCTGCTCGAGCAGGTCCAGGCCGCCGAGGAGTGGGGGTTCGAGTCGTTCTGGGTCGCGGAGCATCACTTCCACGAGTACGGGGGGATCCCGCGCCCGCCGATCTGGATGGCGGCGGCGGCCGAGCGGACGCGCCGGATCCGGCTCGGGGCCGCCGTGGTCGTCCTGCCGTTCGACAGCCCGCTCCGCGTGGCCGAGGACTACGCGATGGTGGACATCCTGTCGAATGGCCGGCTGAACCTCGGCACCGGCTCAGGCTACCTCAAGCACGAGTTCGAGGGGTTCGGCATCGGTCCAGAGGAGAAGCGGGAGCGCTTCGACGAGGCGCTCGAGATCGTGCTGCGCGCGTGGCGAGGAGAGCGGTTCTCCTATGAGGGGAAGTATCACCGCGTGCAGGATGTCCAGCTCAACGTGCTCCCGGTGCAGAAGCCGCGGCCGCCGGTCTGGATCGCGATCCTCCGGAACGAGGCGGCGCCGTTCGTCGGCCGGAAGGGTTATCCGATCATGATGATCCCGTACGCGACGACCGAGGCGCTGTCGGAGATCGCCGGGACCATCCGCGCCTTCCGGGAGGCATTCGTCGCGTCGGGCCGGGATCCCGCCGAGGCCACGGTGCCCTTCGGGCTCCACACCTACGTCGCCGACTCCTTCGCGCAGGCCACGGCCGGCGCCCGCGAGGCCATGGAGCGGTACGTGCGGACCCGGCTGTACGCGAAGCAGCGCCCGTACGAGACGCTGGTCGAGAAGGACCTGATCGCCTTCGGAAGCCCGGAGGACGTGGCGCGCGTCGCGCGCAAGTATGCCGAAGCCGGGCTCACGCACTTCCTTGCCATCCCGAACTTCGGCGGCCTGGAGCACAAGAAGGTGCTCCGCTCGATGGAGCAGCTCGCCAAGGAGGTCGTCCCCGCCTTCCGGGCCTGACGCGCGAACGCCTCAGGCGCCCAGCTCGACCTTCTCCGCTGCCGACGCTGGGCCTGCGAGGCTTTCGGCCGACTCGGCGACGAGCCACGCCCACGCCGCGCCGGGGCGCATCCACCAGACACGAACCCAGCGACTGCCGCTGCGCCGGAGGTCGCTCTGGATCGGGGCCCCGAGCTTGCCGAGGGCCTCGAGGTAGCGTCGCGCCGTCCGGGGGTGCTTGCCGATGAGCTCCGCGAGCCGCCGCAGGGGCAGCGGGTGCCGGCAGAGCGCCCGCAGCAGGGTGAGCGTGCTGCTGACCTCGCCGAGACGGGAGCCGGCCGGCTGCGCGATCCCTTCGTGCGTCCCCTCCTGCCGCATCTCCTCCACGCGTGGCATGGCGCCTCTCCTTTGCGCTGGCGGTTCCTACGGGGCGGCCGGGGTCTCGGCCGCCCAGGCGGTGCTTGTCCAAAGCGCGGCGAAGCTCCGGAGGCGCTCCCGCCCCTCCGGGTCGGCGGCGCGCGCCGCCAGGCCATCGGCGGCGATCAGGCACTGCGCGACGACCTCGCGGTCGCCCAGGAGCGCGAACGCCTCGGCGCTCCGGAGGACGCCGGCGAGCGATCCCTGGTCGCGCGCCCGGAAGAAGGCGGTGAGGTAGGCCTGGCGCGCGCGGGCCTTGGCCGCCGGGCGCAGCCCGGAGACCTCACCGATGCGGAGCGCGGCGTCGCCGACCTCGATCATGCGCTCCCAGCGCCAGCTCCCCAGCGCCGCGAGGTGGGCGTCCTGCCACGCCCGGAGCGCGGCGGCGGCGTCGTTCCGTGCGAGCGCCTCGTCCACGGCGCGGAGCGGCGCGCCCCACGGCGCCTCGGCCGCGGCCGGGCGCCGCGCCTCCGCGAGCGAGACCGCGGCGAGGACCAGCGCCGCGAGGAGTAATGTCTTCGGATAGCCGCGGAGCCGTGTCCGACCGTCCATCACGTTTCCCCCCTGGCGCCGTCGCACGGCGCCGTCGTCACGTCACTGGCTTTCCGTTCCGACCACCCTGGGATATGAGCAATCGGGATGCCACACGGAAAACATGAACAACGACCGTGCGTTACGCGGCGTCCACCCCGCGACAGGGCTGCGGCCGGCCGCGAGAGAGCGGCGCGGGTCGCATCGGATCGGGGTCGCGTGCTATAAGGGGCGCAGTGGCGGCAGGATGAGGCCCCTGGCCGAGCTGATCGGGGACAGCCCAGGGCTCGCAGCCATCCGGGAGCAGATCGGGCGGCTGCTGCAGCGTCCGCCCGACTCGCGCCGCCTTCCGGCAGTCCTCATCCAGGGCGAGACGGGGACGGGCAAGGGCCTCCTGGCACGCGCGATCCACCGCGCCAGTCCCCGTGCGGCCGGCCCGTTCGTGGACGTCAACTGTGCCGCCATCCCCGAGACGCTGCTGGAATCCGAGATGTTCGGTTTCGAGCGCGGGGCGTTCACCGACGCGCGGCAGGCCAAGCCGGGGCTCTTCCAGGCGGCTCATCGCGGGACGATCTTTCTCGACGAGGTGGGGCTCCTGCCGGAAGGCCTTCAGGCGAAGCTGTTGACCGTGATCGAGGAGCACAGCGTTCGCCGGCTCGGCAGCACGCGCAGCGAGCCGGTGGACGTCTGGGTCCTCGCCGCCACCAGCGAAGACCTGCTCACGGCGACACGCGCCCGGCGATTCCGCGAGGACCTCTATCACCGGCTGGCGGTCCTCACGCTGTGGCTGCCGCCACTGCGGGAGCGGGGTCAGGACATTCTGCTCCTGGCCGAGCATTTCCTCGCGCGCGCCTGCACCGACTACGCGCTCTCGCCGAAGAGCTTCACTTCCGACGCGCGCGCCGCGCTCCTGGGCTACCGGTGGCCCGGGAACATCCGGGAGCTCGCCAACGTGATGGAGCGCATAACGCTCCTCACCGAGGCGCGGTCCGTGACTGCGGCACTGCTGGGGCTGCCGACCGAGGTCGTGCCGCCGCCCCGCGAGCCCGAGCGACGCCAGGGGTCCGCCCCGCCCGACGAGGCGGCTCCAGACGTCCAGCGGCAGGAGCTGCTCGAGGCGCTTCAGCAGACCAACTGGAACGTCTCGCAGGCTGCGGCGCTGCTGGGAATCTCACGCAACACGCTGCGCTACCGGATCGAGAAGTACGGCTTGCACCGGACCGGACACCCCGCGCCGCCGCGTCCCCGCCAGGCTCAGCCCCCGGCCGCAGCGGCCCCCGCTGCCCCGGCGGTCCCGGCAGCCGCCGCGGGGACCGCGCCCGCCGGGCTCCGGTGGGAGCAGCGATCGCTGACGCTGCTCCGGGCGACCCTGGCTGCCCCGGAAGGCGAGCCGTGGCCGCCTGGCACCAGCCGGGCGCTCGAGGTCGTCGTGGAGAAGGTGCGGAGCTTCGGCGGACGGGTCGAGGAGCTGAGCCCGCGGGGGGTCGCGGCCACCTTCGGCGTCGAGCCGGCCGAGGATGCGCCCAGCCGGGCGGCGCATGCCGCGATGGCGATCCAGAAGGCCGGGGAGCGCGCCCGGCGCGCGGACCCCAACGTGGTCGGCCTCACCGTCGCCATCCACACGAGCCAGTTCATGGTGGGACGGCTCGAGGGGGCGGTCCAGCTCGATCAGGACGCGAAACGCGAGGCGTGGGCCGTCCTGGAGGAGCTGCGGGAGCGCGCCGAGGCGGACACCATCGTCGTCAGCGAAGCCACGGCGCCGCTTCTCGAGCGCCGCTTCGACCTCGTGCCGGTCGTGGTCCTGGAGCGGGCGCCGGGTCGGGCGTACCGGCTGACGGGCCGCGAGCGAACGGGGCTCGAGCTGGGGCGGCGGATGGCGAGCTTCGTGGGACGGCAGCACGAGCTGGCGCTCCTGCGGAGCCAGCTCGCCTCCGTGATGAGGGGAGACGCCCAGGTCGTCGGGATCGTGGGCGAGCCCGGGATCGGCAAATCGCGCCTGCTCTTCGAGTTCCGCCAGGGCCTGGTGGAAGAGCGCGTCCGCTACCTGGAAGGCCATTGCGTCTCGTACGGGACCGGCACCCCCTACCTCCCGATCGTGGACATTCTCCAGGGCGCCTGCGGGATCAGCGAAGGTGATGCCCCCGAGGCGATGAGCGACAAGGTGCGCTCGGCGCTCGGGGCGCTGGAGATGGACCCCGAGGAAGGGGCCCCGTATCTCCTCCACCTGCTCGGCCTGAAGGAGGGCACAGAGCGGGTGGCGACGCTCAGTCCCGAGGCGATCCAGGCCCGGACCTTCGAAACGCTCCGGCAGATGAGTCTCAGAGCGAGTCGGCAGCAGCCCTTGATCCTGGTCGTTGAGAACTGCCACTGGGTTGACAGGACTTCGGAGGAATACCTCACATCCCTCGTCGACCGGCTGCCGGGCGCGCGCGTCCTGCTCGTGCTGACGTACCGACCGGGGTATCAGCCACCCTGGGCGGAGAAGTCCTATGCGAGCCAGATCGCGCTGCGGCCGCTCTCTCCCCAGGACAGCCTGAGCATGGTGCAGTCGTTCCTTCGGACCTCGCCGATCCCGGACTCGCTGGCCGAAGTGATCCTGGGGAGAGCCGAGGGGAATCCCTTCTTCCTCGAAGAGCTGGCGCTCGCCATCGCGGGGCGCGGCGAGTCCCGTGCGGAGGCGGCGGTGCCGGACACGGTTCAGGAGGTGCTCCTGGCGCGAATCGACCGGCTCCCCGAGGAGGTGAGGCGTCTCCTGCAGACCGCGTCCGTCCTGGGCCGTGAGGTCTCCCTCAGGCTGCTGGGGGCGATCTGGGAAGGGCCCGGACGGCTCGATCAGCATCTGCGTGAGCTCACGCGACTCGAGTTTCTGCATGAGCAGCCCGGTGCTGCGGAGCCCGTCTACGTCTTCAAGCACGCGCTGACACGGGAGGTGGCGCGCGAGAGTCTCCCCCCGGCGCAGCGCATGGCCCTGCATGCCGCGGCCGGCCGGGCCCTCGAGACCTTCTACGCCGATCGGCTCGGGCAGGTCTACGATCGCCTGGCGTACCACTACTCGAAGGCCAAGCAGTTCGACAGGGCCGTCCAGTATCTCAGCCGCTTCGCCGAGAACGCGGCCCGCAGCTACGCGCACCTGGAAGCCGTGAGGGCCCTCGAAGAGGCCATGGCCCACGGCGAGCGGGTGCCGCGGGAGGACCGCGACCGGGTGCTGCTGGATCTGGTCCTTCGTCGCGCGGCCTCGCTGTCGTTCCTGGGGCGGTTCCGGGACACTCTCGACCTGCTTCTGCGGGAGCGGCCGCGCCTCGAACGGCTCGAGGCGCCCAAGGTGGCCGCCGCCTATCACTTCTGGCTCAGCCATACGTACAGCTACCTCGGTGATCACGAGCGGGCGGTCGAGAGCGCGCACCGGGCCACCGAGGAGGCGGAGCGCGCTGGTGACGAAGCGACCCTGGGCAAGGCATACCTGGTCCTGGCCCAGGAAAGCAGTTGGTCGGGCGGAGCGCTCGAAGGGGTGGAGCACGGGCGGCGAGCCGTGGAATTGCTGGAGCGGGCAGGGGAGCGCTGGTGGCTCGGCCTGGCCCACTGGATCGTGGGCATCAATCACATCACCACAGGGGGCTTCGACGAGGCGCTGGAGGCGGAGGGGCGCGCTCGTGCGGTCGGGGAGAGCCTGGGAGACCCGCGGATCCAGAGTTACGCCGCGTGGAGCACCGGCTGGATCCACGCGCTGACGGGGGAGTGGGAGGCCGCGATCGAGGCGTGCCAGCGCGGTCTCGGGTCCTCGCCGGATCCGGTGAACACCGCGGTGGTCCTCGGTCATCTGGGGTACGCGTACTTGGAGAAAGGCGACCCGGCCGAGGCGATCCGCCTGTTAGAGAGGTCCGTCGAGGAAACGCGCCGTTTCGGCTTCCTCAGGCTCGAGGGCCGGTTCATGACGTTTCTCGGCGAAGCCTATCTCCTAAGCGGTGAGATCGGCAGGGCACGAGAGCTCGTAGGCCGGGGGCTCGAGATCACCCGGGAGGTCAAGTACTGGTACGGGGTGGGATGGGCCCGGCTCGCGCTCGGCCGGATCGCCAGGGTCGCGGGCGCCCTCGACGAGGCAGCGCGGCATCTGGCGGAGGCGCTCGAGACCTTCACTTCGGTCCAGGCGCGGTTCATGGTCGCGCGGACCCACCTGGCCCTCGCCGAGCTCGCCCACGCCCGGGAAGACCGCGACACAGCCGCGGTTCGTCTCCGGGACGCATATCGATTGTTCGAGGCGTTGGGCGTTCCGCGGTATGCCGAGCGCGCCCGACACCTCGCGGCCACCCGCGGCGTGAGCCTGCCGCACTAGCCGGCGTGGGCCTGCCGCGCTAGCCGGGCGGCGCGGTCCCTGCGAAGGGCTGGTATTCCGCGGCGGCAAACAGCAAGTACGGCAAACGGGACCCAATGAAAGGGATTCAGCGCGAAGTCGGTGCCGTGTTTCGCGCCTACGGCACCGAGCCCATGCACGCTGATGATCCGCAGGCCACGGTCGAGGCAGTCTGCAGGATCCTGGCGAGGGGCGATGTAGCTGGAATCTTTCCGGAGGGCCGCATCTCCTGCGACGGGCGGCTCCAGCGCTTTCGGCCGGGGCTGTCGTGGATCGCGGCCCGGAGCGGGGCGCCGGTGGTCCCGGTCGGGATCCGCGGCAGCTTCGAGAGCCTGCCCCGGCACCGGCGCCTGCCCAGACCGGTGAGGGTCACGGTCCATGTGGGGAAGCCCATCGTCTACCCGGACACCCCCTGCCCGGGTCCTCCTTCCCCCGAACGGAGCCAAGCTTTCCAGGAGCGGGTCTTCGCGGAGATCTCCAGGCTCGCGGGACAGGAGTTGCCATCCGAGGCCGCGCCCGCCCGACCGCTCCGCGCCCCCTCGGTGCGCGGAGTGTGACAGCATCCTCGCCGACCCCTGACCCGACTTCTCTCGAATGGAGGGTCGGACCGCGCCCCTGACTGACCTCTTCGACGCGGCTCTCGATTCGCAGGCGGTCGTCGTATTGGATCTTGACGCCCCGTCGCATCAATCGCCGCGTGTCTTCCGAGCGTCCGCGGTGCGAGCGTGCGCGTGCCGGCTCAGAACTGCGCGGCCAGCTCGGAGGCGAGCAGTCGGCCCGTCAAGCGGTCGGTGAAGGCGCGCACGCGCTCCCGCGCCTGGGGGTCACGATCCCGCGCCGAGAGGTCGTCGGCGATGCGGATGCACTGCGTGGCGACCTCACGGTCGCCGAGATCGGCGAAGGCCTCCGCGGCGCGGAGGATGCCGTCGAGGGAGTCCTGAGCCCGCGCGCGGAAGAGCGCCGCCAGATAGAGGTGGCGGGCCTTCGCCTCAACCGCCTGGCGTGACGCCGAGAGCTGGCCGACGCGCAGATACGCGTCGCCGACCTCGATCATGCCCTCCCAGCGCCGGCTGCCGAGCGCGTTCATGTACGCCTCGTGCCAGGCCTGCGCGGCGGCGCTCGCGTCCCTCTCTGCCAGCGCTTCGTCCACCTTCTGGACGTGAGTCGTCCAGGGCGCGAGAGGGTCGCCGACCGCCGGGTTCGGGTGATTGGCGGTCCCCTCGCGGAGCGCGAATCCCCCGAGGCCCAGGATCGCGACCAGAGCCACCGGGATTCCCCACCAGCCGGTCAGTCGCTGCCTCATGGGTTCCACCCCCCTTTCCGGGTCGTCCGCTGAGCCGGCCCGTGACCATAAGAAGTAGCAATGGGGGTGCCAAACGACATTCGTCTAAAAAACAACGAGTTAGCCGATCGTATCTCACCCGCGGGACGATGGTGGTGGTGGTGGTGGACGGTCGGGAGTGGCGCAGTCCGACGCGCCGCGAGTGGCGTTGACCCGATCCCTGCGGAGACGCCATACTCGGTCGGCCATGCCCTGGCAGCCCTACCACACGGTCTGGACCCTCCTCGTCTTCGGCTGGATCGGCAACTACATGATCCGGATGGCGCTCTCGCCGCTCCTCGATCCCGTCATGACCGAGTTCGGCCTGAGCCACGCGCAGGCGGGGTTCCTCTTCTCCGTCTTCTTCTACGGTTACGTCGCCATGCAGATCCCCGCGGGGCTCCTGGGGGACCGCTTCGGCCGGAAGCGGGTGCTGATCGCCGGGATCCTCCTCGTCGCGGTCGGGGCGCTTGCCACGGGACTCGCGCGGACGCTCGTCGTGCTCGGGTTGGCGCGCCTGCTGACGGGACTGGCTCAGGGGCTGTACTTCGCGAACGACCGGCCGATCATCGCGGCGGCGACGCCACGCGATCGGCTCGCGGTGGGCCAGGGCGTGTCGTTCTCGGGGCTCGGCCTGGGGACGGCGCTCGGGGTCGTCGTGGGAGGCGCGCTCGGAGAGGTGCTTCCCTGGCGCGAGGTTTTCCTCGTGCTCACGGCGCTGCCGCTCGTCTCGGCGACGCTCATCGGGCGCTTCGTGTCGGATCCGACCCGGCGGGCCGCGCGCGCGCCGGGCCCGGGCGAGGGGATGACCGTCGCCGCCGTCTTTCGCCACCGGGACCTGTGGATCCTCGGGCTCGCGGGGATGGCGCCGATCTGGACGCAGTGGGTGATCGGGACGTGGGGGCCCGCGCTCTTCGCCGAGATCGGCGTCCGGGAGCTGGGGCGCTCGGCGCTCTTCGCGAGCCTCCTCGGGATCGCCGCGCCCCCGGGGCTCTTCGCGATGGGCACGCTCTCCGACCGCCTGCTCGCGCAGGGCATCGGCCGGAAGGGCGTCGTGGCGCTCTCGATGCTCGGCATGGCCCTGTCCGTGGCGGCGGTCGGGCTGACCGTCCAGCAGCGCGGGCCGGTGTGGCTCCTGGCCGTCCTGGTCTTCGTCACGAGCTTCTTCACCTGGGGCGTGTGGGCGCCCGCGTACGCGCTGATGGCCGAGCTCTTCCCGCAGCGCGTGATGGGGATCGCCTTCGGGCTCCTCAACGCGGTCTGCTTCGTCGCGAGCCTGCTCGCCCCCTACGTGACGGGGTCGATCAAGGACCGGACGGGCTCGTTCGCCGGCGGATGTTACCTCGCCGCCGTGCTGGGCGTCGTCGGCGTGTCCGTGGCGATGGCCGTGCGCCCCGCCTTCCGGCTCGGCTCCGCCCGGGCGGAGCCGGAGGTGGTCGCGACGCGCTGACGCCTCCCGGGAGCCCGAATCCCCGGGGTGTATACTTGGCGCGTGAGCGCGAGCCGTCGGCTGCTCCTCCTGGGCTTCGCCGGCCTCCTCGCCGCCGCGCCGCTCCCGGCGCGCGCCCAGCAGGTCGTCGAGGCCACGCTCGACAACGGGCTCCGGGTGCTCCTCCTGGAGGACCGCCGGAGCCCGGTGATCTCGCTGCAGATCTGGTACCGCGTCGGCTCGCGCAACGAGCGCGTCGGGCTCACGGGCCTCTCCCACCACCTCGAGCACATGATGTTCAAGGGGACGCCCCGGTACGGCCCGCGGGTATACGCGCGGCTGGTCGAGGAGCAAGGGGGGAACCAGAACGCGTTCACCTCGCAGGACGCGACCGTCTACTTCGTCAACGTCGTCGCCGACAAGATCGACCTCCTCCTCGACCTCGAGGCCGACCGCATGCGCCACCTCACGCTCGACCCGCGCGAGGTGGACGCCGAGCGGAAGGTGATCCTCGAGGAGCGGCGGACGCGGACGGAGGATGACCCGGTCGGGGCGCTCGCGGAGGAGTTCAACGCGGTGGCGTTCAAGGCCCACTCCTACCGGTTGCCGATCATCGGCTTCATGAGCGACATCGAGCGGCTCGCGGCCGACGACCTGCGGGCCTGGTACAACACCTACTACCTGCCGAACAACGCGATCCTGGTCGCGGCCGGGGACTTCAACGCCCCCGAGCTGCTGGGGAAGATCCAGGCGCGCTTCGGCTCGATCGCCCGCGGGCCGGAGCCGCCGCCCGTCACGGTGGTGGAGCCCGAGCAGCGGGGCGAGCGGCGCGTCTGGGTCAAGAAGGAGGCGCAGCTCCCGGTGATCTTCATCGGGTACCACGCGCCGAACCTCCGGTCGCCGGACGCGTACCCGCTCGAGGTGCTCTCGACGATCCTCTCGGCCGGCCGGACCTCGCGCCTCTACCAGCGGCTCGTCTACGAGCAGCGGCTCGTGCTCGGCGCGGGCGGCGACTACACGCGACTCAGCGTGGATCCCGACACGTTCACGTTCTGGGCCACCGCCATGCCCGGCAAGACGATCGAGGAGGTCGAGCGGGCGCTCCTGACCGAGGTGGAGCGGCTCCAGGACGAGCTGGTCGCCGAGGAGGAGCTCCAGCGCGCGAAGAACCAGCTCGAGGCGGGCTTCCTCTTCCGGCAGGACTCGGTGCACGCGCGGGCCTCGACCGTCGCGCGCCACGAACTGGTCGGCGGCTGGCGCCTGCGGGACGAGTTCCTGCCCCGGATCCGCGCCGTGACGCGTGAGGATCTCCGGCGCGTGGCGCGGCAGTACTTCGTCCGGGACCGCCAGACGTCGGCGGTCCTCGTCCCCGTCCCCCCGGCCTCCTCCTCGCCGGCCCGATAGGGCGCGGCCGTGCTCAACCTCGCGAAGGCCTGGCGGGGGAGTCTGGTCGTCGTGCTCCTGCTGGTGGCGGGCGCGGGCGCCGGACTCTGGGCGCTCTCCCGGCGCGACAGCCGGGGGACCGTGCTCGCCGTGACGGGGACGATCGAGGCGACGCAAGTGGACATCGCGGCGAAGACGACCGCGCGGATCCGCGAGCTCCGGGTCCGCGAGGGAGACCGCGTGCGTCGCGGCGACCTCGTTTGCGTCCTCGACGACACGGAGATCCGCGCCGAGGTGGCGCGGCTCGAGGCGGGTGTCCAGGTCGCCCGGGCCCAGCTCCGGGACCTCCTCGCCGGGGCGCGCAAGGAGGAGATCGCGGCCGCGCGCTCCGCGGTCACCGAGGCGGAGGCGCGGGTCGCCGACCTCCTGGCGGGGGCCCGGGCGGAGGAGATCCAGGCCGCCCGGCAGGCGGTGGCGCAGGCGGAGGCGCGCCTCCGGGACCTGGAGGCGGGCGCGCGGGCCCAGGAGATCGAGCAGGCGCGGAGCGCCGTCGCCTCGGCCGAGGCGACCCGGATGTGGGCGGAGAAGGAGTTCCACCGCTTCCAGAGCCTGTTCGAGCAGGGCCTCGTCGCGGCGCAGGAGCGCGACCGGGCGTGGCAGGCCCACGAGGTCGCGCGCGCGCAGGAGCGCACAGCCCGCCAGCAGCTCGACCTCGTCCTCGCCGGCGCGCGGCCGGACCAGGTCGAGGCGGCGCGCGCCGAGGTCCGCCAGGCGCGCGAGCGGCTGCGTCTTCTCGAGGCCGGCCCGCGCCCGAACCAGGTCGAGGCGGCCCACGCGGAGGCGAAGGCGGCGCGCGACCGGCTCGCCCTTCTCGAGGCGGGGCCCCGGCCGGGCCAGGTGGACGCCGCGCGGGCGCAGGTCGCCGAGGCCGAGGCGGCGCTCGCCCAGGCCCGCGCGCGGCTCGCCGACACGCGGCTCGAGGCTCCGTTCGACGCCGTCGTCCTCCGGAAGAACCTCGAGCCCGGCGCCACGGCGACGCCCGGGACGCCGGTCATGACGCTCGTGGATCTCCAGGACCTCTGGCTCCGCGCCTACATCCCGGAGGTGGAGCTCGGCCGCGTGCGCCTCGGCCAGCGCGCCCGCATCACGGTGGACACCTTCCCGGGCGTGCCCTTCGAGGGGCGGCTCACCGAGATCGCCTCGGAGGCCGAGTTCACGCCCCGGAACGTGCAGACGCAGAAGGAGCGGGTGAACCTCGTCTTCCGCGTGAAGATCGCCGTCGTGGACCCCGACGGCCGGCTCAAGCCGGGGATGCCGGCGGACGCCGTCATCGTCACGGAGTAAGCGATTCTGGTCGCCCACGATGACGGGAAGAGGGCCAGCTTGTGTATTGTTTTGGTACATTTGGTACATATTGTTGTCTTAAAAGGAGAGTTGCACACAATGTGCAACAGTGCTACTCTTGGCAACAGGTGAGTCCCTATGATCTCCGAGGCGATTCAGAACTTGGCCAGCCGGCTTCCGCCAGGCTGGCGTTTAACAGCCCCTACCCTGGATAGGTTGGCGGGACCCAGCCCCGATGCTGTCGTCGAACTTATCGCCCCGGACGGCACAGCCAGGACCTGGCTTCTCGAGGTGAAGACTCGAGTTGAGCCGAAGGATGTGTCGTCGCTCGTCGGCCGCCTGCGCAGTTATCGGTCGCAGAACAGGCCGGACTGGTCTCGGGCCACACGTGTGATCGTCACTTCGTTCCTGAGTCCGCGAACGCGAGAGCGGCTAGAGGAGTTCGGGCTAAACTACGTGGATCTGGCCGGAAACGTCCGTTTGGTTGCCGATCGTCCTGGACTCTTCATCTACGACAGATGCGTTGATCGAAACCCCTGGCGCGAGAAAAGGCCAGCCCGCTCCGTTAAGGGAGCAAAGGCGGGACGGATCGTGCGCGCTCTTTGCGATTTTTTCCCCCCACTCGGGATTCGCACGCTGGCAGAGAAGGCTGGTACTGACGCAGGATACGTGTCTAGGACGCTCGTCCTTCTTGATCGCGAGGATCTGATCAAGCGGATGCCTAGAGGCCCCGTTACAGATGTTGACTGGAAGGGCCTTATTCGCCGTTGGGCGCAAGACTACTCCCCCTTCGATTCGAGGCGGGTTGGTTTGTATCTTGAGCCACGAGGTGCATCAGCGTTGCTCCAGAAGTTTCGGAAAGCGGATCTTCAGTACGCGGTCACGGGTTCTTTCGCCGCGTCAAAAGTGGCACCTGTTGCCCCCCCGCGGCTGATGATCTGCTACGTAAACGATCGGGAACGTGCTGCCCAATATCTTGACCTTCGCCGGACCGAGACCGGCGCGAATGTGCTCCTTGCTTCGCCTCTCGATGCGATCGTGTACGAACGTACATGGCGGAAGGAGGGAATAACGTTTGCGGCCCTAAGTCAGGTGGCGGCCGATCT
Source organism: uncultured bacterium (assembly GCA_964416315.1). Taxonomy (GTDB): domain Bacteria; phylum Methylomirabilota; class Methylomirabilia; order Rokubacteriales; family DASRDR01; genus CAYQDR01. The sequence continues at coordinate 25,427 of CAYQDR010000027.1, read as the reverse complement.
GCTGGGTAGCCCAGGACGTGGTCCTGCAGAAGCTGATGCGCTGATGAAATGGATGGCGGACAACGAAAGTGTCTGGCGCCGGCGATCCTGAACCGGTCTATGTCCTCGCTCGTCAGGTGTTGCTTGACGTTCTCGAAGCGCTTGCTGAGCAAAGGGATGCGATTGTTCTCGTGGGCGCGCAGGCGATCTACCTACACACGGGGGAAGCCGAACTCGCCGCGGCCCTTTACACCACGGACGCGGACATCGTCATAGATCCCGTTGAGCTTCGTCCGAGCCCGAAGCTGGAGGAGATATTGCGGAATGCAGGCTTCCGACGAACCGCCGAGGTCGGAATTTGGGCGACATCCCGCTCACTCGGTGATGTCCCTACTGAGGTGACCGTTGACTTTCTCGTTCCTGAGTTGGTTGGTGGCGGTGGTCGGAGGGCAGCACGTCTTGGAGAGCACGGCAGTCGGGTGGCACGTAAGGCAAGGGGATTGGAGGCGGCTCTTGTTGATCGAGCACCCATGCTGGTGACGTCGCTGGGGAAAAACGACGCCCGATCGTTTCATCTGGCGGTGGCCGGCCCTACTGCGCTTTTGGTGGCAAAGGTTCATAAGATTCAAGATCGGGCTGGTTCTGGCCGCGCCGATGATAAGGACGCTCTCGATGTACTCAGGTTGCTGCGCGCCATTCCGGCGGGGGTGTTCACTAGCAAGTTCAAGGTTCTGTTGGCCGATGACAAGGCTGCCGAAGTTACCCGAGAAGCCCTTGAACACTTGAAGGTCCTGTTTTCCGAGCCGACTGACCGAGGGTCGCAGATGGCCGCTCGGGCCGCGGCACCGATGGAGGATAAGGATACCATCGCCGCATCGTGCGCGATCCTTGCGCACGATCTGTTGCGAGCTGTGCAGCCCTTGCCCGCCGCCGGCGGCCTGCGTCGCCGGAGAGGGAGATGACCCCCGAAGAGTTCCGGCGCCACGCGCACGCCTTCGTGGACTGGATGGCGGACTACCTGGCCCACGTGGAGCGCTACCCCGTGCGGGCCCAGGTGAAGCCCGGGGAGATCGCGGCCCGGCTCGCCGAGGCGCCGCCCGAGCGGGGCGAGCCGATGGACGCGATCTTCGCCGACTTCCAGGCCCACGTGCTGCCCGGCGTCACGCACTGGCAGCACCCGAGCTTCTTCGCCTACTTTCCCGCGAACTCGAGCCCCCCCTCGGTGCTCGCGGAGATGCTGACGGCCACGCTCGGCGCCCAGTGCATGCTCTGGCAGACCTCGCCGGCCGCGACGGAGCTGGAGACGCGGGTGCTGGACTGGCTGCGCCGGATGATCGGCCTGCCGCCCGGGTTCGCGGGCGTGATCCAGGACTCGGCCTCGAGCGCGACGCTGTGCGCGCTTCTCGTGGCGCGCGAGCGGGCCACGGGCTGGCGCGTGAACGAGGAGGGCCTCGGCGCCGTCGGCCCGCTGGCCGTGTATACCTCGGAGGAAGCCCACTCCGCCACGGAGAAGGGCCTGAAGATCGCGGGGTTCGGCCGCCGGAATCTGCGCAAGATCCCGGTTGATGACCGCTTCGCCATGGTGCCGGCGGCGCTGGACGCCGCGATCGCCGCCGACCGGGCCGCCGGGGTGACGCCGGCCTGCGTGGTCGCGACCCTCGGCACGACCGGAGTCGGCGGCATCGACCCGCTGCGACCGATCGGCGAGCTCTGCCGGGAGCACTCCGTCTTCCTCCACGTGGACGCCGCGTGGGCCGGCAGTGCGCTGATCCTCCCGGAGCACCGCTGGATGCTCGCCGGGATCGAGTACGTGGACAGCTTCGTGTTCAATCCGCACAAGTGGCTGCTGACGAACTTCGACTGCTCGGCCCACCTGATGCGCGACCCCGACGCCCTGGTCCGCACGCTCTCGATCCTCCCGGAGTTCCTCAAGACCCGCGAGGGAACCCGGGTCATCGACTACCGCGACTGGAGCATCCCCCTGGGCCGCAGGTTCCGCGCCTTGAAGCTCTGGTTCGTGATCCGCTCGTACGGCGTCGCCGGCCTCCGGGAGATCGTCGCGCGCCACATCGCCTGGGGCCAAGAGCTCGCCCACCAGGTGGCGGCGGCGTCCGACTTCGAGCTGCTGGCTCCGTCCTCGCTGGCGCTCTTCTGCTTCCGCTACCATCCGGCGGGCATGGACGACGAGGCGGCGCTCGATCGCCTGAACCAGCAGCTCCTCGAGCGCCTCAACGACAGCGGCGCGCTCTACCTGACCCAGACCCGCGTCCGGGGCCGGTACGCGATCCGCTTCGCCGTCGGCCAGACGTCGACGGAGCGCCGCCACGTCCAGGCCGCGTGGGAGCGGATCCAGGAGACCGCCCGGAGCCTGTAGGTCGCATGCCGCCGCAGGATCCGGCCGTCGTCACCGAGGGGCTCACCAAGCGCTTCGGCAAGTTCACCGCCGTCGACCACATCGACCTCGTCGTTCACGCGGGTGAGCTCTACGGCTTCCTCGGCCCGAACGGCGCCGGCAAGTCGACCACCCTCCGGATGCTCTGCGGGATCCTCGAGCCGACCGAGGGCACCGGGCGCGTCCTCGGCTTCGACCTCCGGCGCGAGCCCGAGCGGATCAAGGCCGCGATCGGCTACATGTCGCAGCGCTTCTCCCTCTACGACGACCTCACCGCTGAGGAGAACCTGACCTTCTACGCCACGGTCTATGGCGTGCCGGCCCGCGAGCGGCGGGAGCGGATCGAGCGGATGATCCAGCTCGCCGACCTCGTGGGACGCCAGGACGTCCGCGCCGGCCGTCTGTCCGGCGGCTACCGGCAGCGGCTCGCGCTGGCCTGCGCCTTCGTCCACGCGCCGCGGCTCGTGTTCCTCGACGAGCCGACGGCCGGGGTGGACCCGGTGTCGCGGCGGACCTTCTGGGAGCTGATCCGCCGGCTCGCCGACAGCGGCGTCACGGTGGTCGTCACGACCCACTACATGGACGAGGCGGAGCACTGCGACCGCCTCGGCTTCATCTACCAGGGCCAGATCATGGCCCAGGGCAGCCCCGCGGCGATCAAGGCGGAGAGCTTTCGCAAGCCCGTCTTCGAGGTCGAGACTCCCGACCCGCGCCGGGCCACGGACGTCCTCGCCGACTGGCCGGCCGCGGAGGAGGTGGTCCGCTACGGGCCCGTGATCCGCGTGGTCGCGGCGGGCGACGACCTGACCGCCGAGGCGATCCGACAGCGGCTCGAAGCCGCCGGGCAGCCCGCCTCGGTCCACGTCGCGACGCCGTCGGTCGAGGACCTCTTCATCTCGTTCGTGGACCGGGAGCGGAAGACGCGGCTCCGGGAGCAGTTGCGGGCCCTGAGCGCGGAGACCGGGCTCCGGGGCTCCTAGTTCACCCGGAGGGGGGCTGCGCCCCCCTTTTGACGCTGACGCGAGGCGCCTGGTCCAATCGGGCAGACAGCTAGCAGGGGGAGGGGCGATGGCCGAGCGACGAGTGCCGACGCGCGACGAAGTCCTGGGCTACCTCCGGCAGCGCCGGAACTGGGGGCGCTGGGGCGCGGACGACGAGGTGGGGGCGGCGAACCTGATCACGGCGAAGAAGCGGGTGGCGGCGGCCGCGCTCGTGCGGAGCGGCCGCTCGGTCTCTCTGAGTCGCGAGTTCCCCAAGACACCCGGGCCCGGGAACCCGGTGCCCGCCCAGCACTGGATGCACACGGTCCCGCGCGGCACCGGGGGCTTCGCCGCCGACTTCTACGGCATCTACTACCACGGCCTCGTCTCGACGCACCTCGACGCCCTCTGCCACACGTGGGACGAAGGGGGGATGTGGAACGGCCGCGACCCGGCACGCGAGATCACCTTCGACGGCGCCCGGTTCGGGGGCGTGCAGCACTGGAGCGAGGGGCTCATCACGCGGGGCGTGCTCCTCGACGTCCCGAAGCACCGCCGGGAGCCCTGCGTCACCCACGAGCGGCCGGTCCACGGCTGGGAGCTCGAGGAGATCGCCCGGGCCGAGGGGGTCGCGCTCGAGCCGGGCGACGCCGCCTGTGTCTACTCGGGCCGCGAGGCGTGGCAGGCGGCGCACCCGGACCGGCCGTACGGGATCCCCGTCGGCTCGGCCCGGCCCGGGCTCCATGCCTCCTGCCTGCCGTTTCTCCGGGACCACGACGCGGCGGTGCTCGTCTGGGACATGCTGGACCTCATCCCGAACGGCTACGACATCCCCTGGAGCGTCCACGGCGCGATCTTTGCCTACGGGGTCGCCCTCGTGGACAACGCCCTCCTCGCGCCGCTGGCCGAGGCCTGCCGAGCAGAGGGGCGCTACGAGTTTCTGCTGATCGTCGCGCCGCTCCGGGTGGTCGGCGGGACGGGGTCCCCGGCCAACCCCCTCGCGGTGTTCTGAAGGGGGCGGCGTGCGGCTCCTCGGGATGATCTGGAAGGAGTTCGTCCAGCTCCGCCGCGACCCGATGGCGCTCACCCTCACGCTGTTCATGCCGGTGCTGATGCTCTTCATCTTCGGCTACGCGATCAACACCGATGTCAAGCACCTGGCGACCGTGGTCTTCGACCAGTCGCGCGACGTCGAGGCCCAGACTCTGCTCGAGGCCTTCGCGAACAGCCAGTACTTCGACCTCCGCTACTACGCGCGCTCGCACGACGAGGTGACGCGGCTGATCGACACGGGACGGGCCAAGGTCGCCATCGTGATCCCGCCGGACTTCGCCCCGCGCCTCCGGGGACGCGGCGGTGCCGCGATCCAGGTGATCGTGGACGCCTCCGACCCGCAGGTGGCCGTCTCCGCCGTGAACGCGGCGAACGCGCTGGGGCTCTCGCGCTCGCTCGACATCCTCGCGCGGGCGGCCGGCGGGGGCGCCTTCCGGCCGGACCAGCTCGGCCTCGACGTCCGCATCCGCGCCTGGTACAACCCGGACCAGGAGTCGGCGCTCTTCATCGTCCCGGGCCTCGTCGGGGCCCTGCTCATGCAGACGACGATCACCGTGATGGCGGTGGCGATCGTGCGGGAGCGGGAGCGCGGGACGCTCGAGGCCCTGATCGTGAGCCCGCTCCGTCGCTGGGAGATCATGCTGGGGAAGATCGTCCCGAACCTGCTCGTGGCCTACGGGCAGATGACGCTCGCCCTGCTGGTGGCCCACTACGTCTTCGACGTCCCGATCCGCGGGAGCCTCGCGCTCCTCTACGCGCTCTCGGCTGTCTTCATGATGGGGACGCTGGGGATCGGGCTCTACGTCTCCACCGTCGCCCGGACGATACCCCAGGCGATGCAGATGAGCTTCCTGACCTTCCTTCCCTCGATCTACCTCTCGGGCCTGCTCTTCCCGCTCGAGGGGATGCCGGAGCCGGCTCAGTACCTCTCGATGATCCTGCCGATCACCTACTTTCTCCGGATCGTCCGCGGGATCATCCTGAAGGGGACGGGCCTCGCGCACCTCTGGCCCGACGTCTGGCCCCTCGTCATCTTCGGCGTCGTGATCTTCTCGCTGTCGGTCCTCCGCTTCCGCAAGTCGCTCGACTGAGCTGAGTGGCCACCCCGGGTCCCCCATCCGCCCGGGACCCCGCGGGGCTCACCCGGCGCCACCCGGGGTGGCCCCCCGGCTTCCTCCCCCTCCGCGCGAGGGAGAGGGAGGAGTCTCAGGCGCCGTCACTTATCAGCACCTTGCCCGAGCGTACGGCCGGGGGACCGGGGGTGAGAGGGCTTTTGACCGGCGACAGGCCGTCAGATATTATGGCAGATAAAGTATCCGATGGAGAGGCGGTGGCGAGGATGAAGCAGGGACATCGGGAAAAGCTGAGCGTGACGATCGACCCCCGGGTGTACCAGGCGGTCGAGCGGCACGCCAAGCGCGCCAAGGTCACGAAGAGCCGGGTCGTGGAAGAAGCGATCCGCGTGTGGGAGCGGAGCCGAGTGGCGGCGTTGGCGCGGGAGGGCTACCAGGCGATGGCAACGGAAGACCTGGCCGATGCGGAGGCCTATCTGGCGGTGCTCGATGAGCTGGGAGGGGAGTAGGTGGACCGCGTCCCGGAGGTCCGCCGCGGCGACGTGGTCCTGGTCCCGTTTCCCTACGTGACCGACTTCAGCAAAGCGAAAACGCGGCCGGCTCTGGTGGTCCAGAACGACGTCGGCAACCGCTTCGGCGCCACCGTGATCGTGGCGCTCATTTCTTCGTCGGTGGCGACCCGGCGCTATCCGATGCACTTCCCTATCGCCTACCCGTCGCCGGTCGCCCAGGCGGCGGGCCTGAAGACGGCGTCGGTGGTCAAGATGGAGACCATCGTGACGCTCCCGAAGCGGGCGATCCTAAGGCGCCTGGGTGCGTTGCCGCGCGAGGCCGTCCGCGAAGCGGACGAGGCGCTCGCCTTCAGCTTGGATCTCCGGCGGAATGAGCCGCTGACGCCGTAAGCCCGGGGAGCGAGAGGGCTCAGGGCGTGGTGACCTGGAGGACGACGAAGGCGGTGTTGTTCGTCTCGCTCGTCTCGGCGACCACGCTGTCCGCGTCGCTCTTCGCGATCACGTAGTACGTCGCGGGCGCGGTCCCGGCCGGGATCGTCACGGCCGTCGTCCCCGCGCTCGAGGCGCCCGCCGCCAGCGCCGGGACGGCCCGGCTGCCGAGCTGGACATCCGCGGCGTCGAGCACCGTATTGGTCGAGAGGTAGAAGCGGGTCGTCGAGGCTGCGGCGGTGTCACCCCCCTGGTTCCGGGTCGTGTCGCTCACCGAGAGCGTGCCGCCCGCCGCGACCGGCCCCGGCGCCGAGAGCGTCGAGACGAGCAGGTCCGGGCCGATCCGGATGGACGTCAGGGCGGTGTTGTTCGTCTCCTGGCTCTCGGCGACGCCTTGGTCGCCGTCCGCCTGGGCGAGGAGGTAGTAGATGCCGACGGCGAGCCCGCCGGGCAGCGTCACCGTCGTCGAGCCCGCGCTCGAGACGCCGGCGGCGAGCGCCGGCACCGCCCGGCTGCCGAGCAGCGTATCCGCCGCGTCGAGGTAAGGATCCGTCGAGAAATAGAGACGGGTCGCCGAGGCGCCGGCCGCGGCGCCGCCCTGGTTCTTGGTCGTGTCACCCAGGCTGAACGTCGCACCCGGCGCCGCGTAGGCCGGCGACGACAGCGAGGTGATGAGCAGGTCGGGCCCGATGCGGATCGAGGCGAGGCCGGTGTTGTTGCCCTCCTGGGTCTCCGTCACCGCCCCGTCGGCGTCGGCCTTGGCGATGAGGTAGTAGAAGCCGGCCGCCGTTCCCGCCGGGATCGTGACCGTCGTCGCCCCCGAGCTCGTGGCATTGGCCCCGAGGGCGGGCACGGCGCGGCTGCCGAGCGACACGTCGGCGCCGTCGAGCGTGGCGTTGGTGGAGAGATAGAAGCGCGTGGTCGACGCGTCGGCGGCGGTGCCGCTCTGGTTCTTCGTCGTATCCGAGATGGCGAGCGCGCCGCCGGCCTCGCCGACCGTCGGGGCGGACAGCGCCGAGATGATCAGGTCCGCGCCGAGCAGGACGGCGGCGGACGCCGTGTTGTTGGTCTCCTGGGTTTCGGCGACCACGAGGTCGGCGTCGGCCTTCGCGATGAGGTAGTACGTCCCCGGGGCGGTCCCCGCCGGGATCGTCACCGACGTCGAGCCGGAGCTGGACGCGCCGGGACCGAGCGCAGGCGCCGCGCGGCTCCCGAGGAAGGTGTCGGCGGCGTCCCAAATCGTGTTGGTCGAGAAGTAGAAGCGCGTCGTCGAGGCGCCGGCCGTCCCGCCGCCCTGGTTCTTCGTCGTGTCGCTGACGGTGACGGCCCCGCCGGCCATCGGCGTCCCCGAGACGGAGAGGGCCGAGACGACGAGGTCCGGGCCGATCTGGATCGAGGCGAACGCCATGTTGTTCGTCTCGAGCGTCTCGGCCACGACGCCGTCGCCGTCGGCCTTGGCGATGACGTAGTAGCTGCCCGCGGCGGTTCCGGCCGGGATCGTGACGGAGGTCGAGCCCGAGCTCGTGGCCCCTGCCGCCAGGGCCGGGATCGCGCGGCCGCCGAGCGCGACGTCGCCCGCGTCGACGACGCTGTTGCTGGACAGATAGAAGCGGGTCGTCGAGGTCGCGGACCCGCTGCTCCCCTGGTTCTTGGTCGTGTCGGAGACCGAGATCGTCGCGCCGGCGCCGGCGGACGCGGGCGTCGAGAAGGCCGAGACGGTGAGGTCGGGACCGAGTTGGATCGCGGCGAAGGTGATGTTGTTCGTCTCGCTGGTCTCCGTCACGGCGGCGTCGGCGTCGGCCCTCGCGATGATGTAGTAGGTCCCGACCGCGGTCCCCGCCGGGATGGTCACCGATGTCGTGCCCGAGCTGGACGCCCCGCCGGCGAGCGCCGGGACCGGCCGGCTCCCGAGGAAGGTGTCGCCCGCGTCGAAGGCCCAGTCGGTCGAGAAGTAGAGGCGGGTGGTCGAGGCGCCGGCCGGGCCTCCGCCCTGGTTCTTCGTGGTGTCCGACACGGTGATGGTCTGGCCGGCCGCCGACGGGTTCGGTGCCGACAGCGCCGACACGAGCAGGTCGGGGCCGATCCGGATGGCCTGGGAGGCGACGTTGTTCGCCTCGTCGCTCTCGCCGACCGCGCCGTCGCCGTCCGCCTTGGCGAGGATGTAGTAGATGCCGACCGCGAGCCCCGAGGGCAGCGTCAGCGAGGTCGTCCCGGCGCTGGTCGCGCCGGGCGCCAGGGCCGGGACCCCCCGGCTGCCGAGCGGGGTTTCCGTCCCGTCCAGGATCCACACGCTCGAGAAGTAGAAACGGGTGGTCGAGGCGCCGGCCGAGCCCACCCCCTGGTTCTTGATCGTGTCCGAGACCGAGATCGTCTGGCCCGCCCCCGCCGTCGTGGGCGCGGAGATCGAGTAGACGACGAGGTCCGGGCCGATCCGGATCGAGGCGAGGGCACTGTTGTTCCCCTCGTCACTCTCGGGGACGGCGTCGTCGGCGTCCGCCTTCGCGATGATGCGGTAGAAGCCCGCGGCAGTGCCGGCGGGGATGGTCACGGTGGTCGTGGCCGTGCTCGCCGCCCCGGGCGACAGCGCGGGCACGGCGCGGCTGCCCAGCAGGACGTCCGCGGCGTCGAGCGTCGTGTCGCTGGAGAGGTAGAAGCGCGTCGTGGAGGGGTCGGTCGGGCCGGCTCCCTGGTTCTTGGTCGTGTCGGTGAGGCTGATGCTCTCGCCGGCCGCGCCCGTCGCGGGGGCCGAGAACGACGTGATCACGAGGTCGCCCGGGACCTCGTCGCTGACGACGGTCACGGTGGCGCTGTTCGGGCGCGCCGGGACGTAGGCCGGGTCCTGGCTGAGCGTCACGATCACCGTCTCCGCCACCTCGGGCACCGAGTCGTCGAGCGGCGTGACGAGGATCGTCGCGGTCGCGGAGCCCGCCGGGATCGTCACGGTGCCCGGGAGCGCGACGTAGTCGCTGCCGGGCGTCGCGGTGCCCCCGACCGTGTAGCGGACCGTCAGGTCCGCGTCCGTCGCGCCCGACCGGGTGACCGTGAGGAGGCCGGCGACGAGCGGCGCCTCGGTCGCCGTCGGCGTGGTGGCGGTGATCGTGACGGTCGGACGTCCCGTGCCCGTCAGGACGATCAGGGCCGACTGGTAGAGGTCGAGCAGGCCGGCGCCGGAGTCGTTGTCGGGGCCCGTCAGGCCTTTGTCGAGCGCGCCCTGCCGGAGGACGTCTTCCAGCTCGTCCACCGTGAGGGCGGGATCGATGGACCTCAGAACGGCGACCGAGCCCGTGACGTGCGGCGTCGCCATGGACGTGCCGTCGAGCGCCACGTAGTAGCCGTCCGGCCACGTCGAGTTGATGCTCACCCCCGGCGCCGCGAGGTCCGGCTTGATGCCGCCGTCGCAGGGAGAAGGCCCGCGGCCGCTGAACCATGCGGCGTCGTCGAAGAACGGCTCGTACGCGCCCACCGCGAAGGAGTCCGCGTAGTTCCCCGGGCTTCGGACGCTGCCGGGGTCGGGCCCCTCGTTGCCGGACGCGACCGCGGGGAAAATGCCCGCGGCGCGCAGCGCCTGGATGTCGGGCAGGAAGTCGGTGAAGCAGCCAGGGTCCGCGAGCCCCCAGGACATGTTCACGGCGTCCGGCGCGTTGGCCGGGTCCCCGCCGGGCGCGAGGAACCACTGGAAGATCTCGTGGAACCGGGAGATGAAAGCCAGCCCGAAGTCGTTCCACGCCTTGGCGGCGATCCACCGCGCCCCGGGGGCGACCCCGATGTTGAACCCGCTCGCGTCGCCGCCGACGGCGGTCCCGGTCGTGTGCGTGCCGTGACCGTTGGCGTCGAAGGGGCTGGCGTGCTCGCCGTAGGGGTCGAACCAGCTGATCGCGTCGTTGCCGCGGTAGCGGGGCGCGAGGTCGGGGTGAGTGCCGTCCACGCCCGTGTCGAAGCTCCCGACCACCGAGCCCACGCCGGTGTAGTTCGGGTCGAGGGCCCAGACGTCGGGCGCGCCGATCTGCTCGATGTTCCACTCGCTCGGACCGGCGGCCGGGTTCGTGCTCGCCGGCGTCGGCACGGGCGCGGGGATCGTGGCGTCGTGGCGGACCTCGCGTACGTCACGGCGCGCGGCCAGGGCGCGGATGACGGGCTCCGTGGCCGTGACGGCGAGGCCGTTGAAGACCCAGAACGGGACGACGCGGCTGACCGTGCCCCGGGCCTGTTCCTGCGCGAGGAGGGCCCGGATCGCGACCTGGTTCCGGTTGGCGTGATCTTGCAGGGCGTCCACGACGGCGCGGCCCCGCGCGCGCCGCGCGTGCGGCGGGTGCACCGCCGCGGCGGCGTGGGGGTCGAGCTGGTCGTCGAGCTCGATGATCACCGACGCCATGCCGCCCGGCGGGAGCGTCGCGAGCCGGGCGTCCACCTCGGGGTGTAGCTGCCCGGCCCAGGCCGGCGGGCTCCAGGCCAGGAGGGCGAGGGCTGCGAGGGCAACGACAAGGCGTCTCGTCATGACGCTCCTCCGAATGGACCAGGGCTCGCGGCGGGAACCCATCACGCGGGGTCGCGCGAGAGTTCCACGGGGCCGTCGGCCCGCGGAAGCCGGACGATGTGGAACGGCGCCGTCAGGACCGGGGTGACGATCGTAGGGTACAAGGAGTGTGCCAGGGGCGACCGGGAACCGGGCTCGGGCCGACGCCCCGGTCTCCCCTTGTAACCCGTTGAATTGACGAGTCGTCGCCACGCCCGCGCCCGGCGTCCGGCGGCGTGTGAAGTCCTCCCGGGCCTGGTCGAGTGACGATTCCCGTCTGGCGCTGACAATTTGTGCCAGCTTCCCGCTGGCTGCTTCTGGTCCAGCGACCTTGCGTCTTCTCGCGCGGTCGTCAGCCGCGCGCCGCCCGGGTATAATGCCGCCATGCCGTCCCGCCCCCCGCGGCGCGTCGCCGCGGCGCTCGCGATCCTCGCCCTGCTCCCGTTCCTCGTCGGGCCGGCCACCGGCCAGCCGGCCAGCGGGCTCGAGGGTCCGTCGCTCGGCGTCCGGTTCGTCCTGCCTAACGGCCTCGTCGTCCTGGTGGCCGAGCGCCCCGCCTTGCCGATCGTCACGGTGCGGGTGACCCTCGGGAGCGGGGCCGTCCTGGATCCGTCCGACAAGCCCGGGCTCGCCAACCTGACGGCCCTCCTCCTCACGCGCGGCACCCAGGCCCGCACCGGGCTCGAGATCGACCGGGCGATCGAGTTCGTCGGCGGCAGCCTCGGGACGGAAGGCGGGCGGGATTCGAGCGGCGCCGGCCTCTCGGTCCTGAAGCGCGACCTCGCGCTCGGGCTGGACCTGCTCGCCGACGTGCTCCTGCGGCCCACGTTCCCCGCGGCGGAGTTCGAGCGGAAGCGCGACGAGGTGCGCGCGTCCGTCCGGCGGTCGGAGGAGGACCCGGAGGCCGTCGCCGGCCGGCTCTTCCGTCGCCTGGTTTTCCCCGGCCACCCGTACGCCGCGCAGGTTGCCGGGACGGAGGAATCCCTCGGGCGGATCACGCGGGACGACGTCGCCGCGTTCTACGCGGCGCACTACCGGCCGGACACGACGGTCATCGCGGTCGTCGGCGACGTGACCGCGGCGGACGTGCGCAAGGCCCTGAGCGCGCGCTTCGGGGGGTGGACGGCCCCGCGGCAAGGCGTGCCCGTGCTGGGTGCGGCCGCCCTCGGCACGCCTGCGAAGACCGAGACCGTCCAGCGCGAGCTGACGCAGGCGAGCGTCTACCTCGGGAAGGCGACGATCACGCGGCCGCACCCGGACTATTACCCGCTCGTCGTCGCGACCCACGTCCTCGGGGGCGGATCCGCGTCGCGCCTGTACACGCGCGTCCGCGAGGAGCGTGGCCTCGCGTACAGCGTGTACGCCTACTTCGCCCCGGGCCGCCACGGCGGGATGTTCCTCCTCGGCTTCCAGAGCGAGAACGCGCGCGCCCGCGAGGTGCTCGCGCTCGTGCGGGAGGAGATCGTGCGGCTCCGGCGGGAGCGTGTCGGCGACGACGAGCTGGCGCTGGCCAAGGCGTACCTCGTCGGGAGCTTCCCGCTGCGGATGGACACCAACGCCGAGGTCGCCTCGCTCCTCCTCGGGATCGAGCAGTTCGGCCTGGGACTGGACTACCCGGGCCGCTATCGACGCGCGGTCCAGGCGGTCACGGTCGACGACGTCCTGCGCGTCGCCCGCGCTCACCTGGACCCCGATCTCATGAGCCTCGCCGTGGTCGCGAACCTCCGCGAGGCCGGTCTGACCCCGTAGAAGCGTGCCGAAAGAGGCAATGACGGCTGACCTGTCCGCGCAGCGCTCACCGAGCGCTCCGAGCGCGGGCTTTGCCCGCGCAACCTTTCCCGGGGGGAGGTTCGGCCCCCCGGCGGGGTGGCGCGGGTCGCGCGGCGCGAGCTGCGCGAGACGCGACGGGGAGCTGGAAAGGGGGGCGAAGCCCCCCTCCGAGGGATGTAGTGCGGCGGTCTCCGGCGCGGCGGTGACTCCGCGGGACGCCCTTCGCCTCGCGGCGGCCGCGCTCGCGGTCGGCCTCACGCCCGCGCCGGCGCCGGCCCTTGTCACGGTGCTCTCATCGGCCGACGTCGAGGAGGCGCTCGAGGTCGGGCGGGCCGGCGTCACCCAGGAGGACTTCGGGGAGGAGTGGCGGATCCGGCTGCCGGGAGGCGAGGAGATCGTCGTCACCACGCCTTTCTCCCAGCTCGCGCACGCCGCGCGCCAGGCGGCCTTCCGCGGCGAGGTCCTGACGGACCGGCAGCGCCAGGAGCAGCTCGACCGCGGGAAGGGTCGGATCCTGCTCCTCGTGACGATGTACGGGTCGCGAGTGGACTTCGCCCGGTGGTACCAGCCGACCCTCCAGGTCGGCGACCGGGTCGTGAAGGCGACCCTGGCGCAGAACGAGCGGACGGCGCTGAGCCTGGAGGAACGCCGGTTCGCGGCGCGCAATCTCTACGTCTTCCCCATCGAGGGCCTGCCGCCCCGGGGCGCCGTGACCCTCGTCGTCCAGCACTCCGTCGAGCGCCGGGAGGTCCTCCGCGCCCGGCTCGACCTCGCGAAGATGCGGTAGTCCACTCGCCACACCGGGAGCCACGCATGGTCACCAGGGAGCGCTTCCAGCAGGGCATGACCTACCAGCAGTACCTGGACCAGATGACGACGAACAAGGACAAGTTCCTCCAGCAGCTCGCGGAGGTCCGGGTCCGGCCGGAGGACAGGGCCGTGTTCGTCAACCGCAAGGAGAAGCTGAACATCCTCGTGATCACCGAGGACTGGTGCGGCGACGCCCTCTCGAACTTCCCCGTGCTCGCCAAGATGGTCGAGGGCGCGCCCAACGTGGAGATGCGGGTGTTCCTGCGGGACCGGAACCCGGATCTCATGGACCGGTACCTGAACCAGAGCCTCTACCGGTCGATCCCCGTGTTCGTCTTCTTCGACGACCGGATGAACGAGCTGGCGCGCTTCGTCGAGCGGCCGCCGTCGGTGACGGAGTACATGGAGAAGAAGCAGCTCGAGCTGCGGCGGGCGATGCGGGAGGAGCGGAAGGAGGAGTGGCGCCAGGCCGCGGTCGACCACATCGAGACCCTGCTCAAAGGGTAGGTCCGCGGCGGAAAGGCCGTCCCGGATCCCCGCCGCGGGTGGCGCCGGGTGAGCCCCGCGGGGTCCCGGGCGAAGTGGGACCCCTTCGGCTTCCTTTCGCGATTCGGCGAATCGCGGAAGGAGGCGAACGGGTGACGAGCCCGGGCGCGCGGGGCGAGCCCGGCGACAGGACCCGCGGCGGGGGCATCGGAGCGAAGCCATGAACGTCGCGCAGTTCCTCGAGGCCGGCGCGCGATATCTGCCCGAGCGCCTCGCGCTCGTCTTCGGCGACCGCCGCTGGACGTACGCCGAGCTCGACCGCGAGGCCGGGCGCGTCGCCGCCGGCCTGGCCCGCCTGGGTCTCCGGCCGGGCGAGCGCGTCTGCCTCCATCTCGGCAACCGGCCCGAGTTCGTCCTCGCCTACTACGGCGCCCTGAAGCTCGGGCTCACGCCGGTCGCGCTCAACGTGACCTACCGGCGGGACGAGCTCGCGTACATCGCCCGCGACAGCGAGGGCGCGGCGATCCTGAGCATGGAGCCGGCCGCGGCCAACCTGCCGGCCCCGGCCGACACGCCATCCGTGCGCGTCCGGATCGGCGTGCCCGGGCCGGGCGCCGTGGCGTGGGCCGCGCTCCCGGCCGATCCCCCGCTCGGGGCCCGCGAGCTCGACCGCGACGACGTGGCGGCGATCCTCTACACGTCGGCGACGACGGGACGCCCGAAGGGCGTCATGCTCACCCACGCCAACGTCGTCTCGAACGCCTACGCCACCGTCCACCACTTGCGGATGACGCCGGAGGACCGCGGGCTGTGCGCCCTGCCGCTCTTCCACTGCTTCGGGCAGAACTTCATCATGAACGCGCTCGTCGCGTCGGGCGGCGCGCTGGTCCTGCACGAGCGCTTCGTCCCGCCCGAGTTCCTCGGCGCGATCGCGCGGCATCGGATCACGATCCTCTACGCGGTGCCGACGATGTACATCCTCCTCCTCGCGGGGGACCTCGCCGCGCACGACCTCTCGTCACTCCGCCTCAGCTTCTCCGCGGCCGCCATGCTCCCTGCCGACGTCGAGGCGCGCTGGCGGGCGGCGTCGGGGCTGCCGATCTCGCAGGGGTACGGGCTCACCGAGTCCTCGCCCTTCGCCACCTACAACCACGAGCGCGCCCACCGGCCCGGCTCCATCGGGACGCCGATCGAAAACGTGGAGGTGCGCGTGGTGGACGAGCAGGACCGGGAAGTCCCGGACGGCACCCTCGGCGAGCTGGTGATCCGGGGACCCAACGTCATGAAGGGCTACCTCGGCAAGCCCGAGGAGAGCGCGGAGACGCTCCGCGGGGGCTGGCTCCACTCCGGGGACATCGGCTACCGCGACGGGGACGGCTACTTCTACGTCGTGGACCGCGTCAAGGACATGATCAACGTCGCCGGCTTCAAGGTCTATCCGCGCGAGGTGGAGGAGGTGCTCTTCGCCCACCCCGCGGTCCGGGAGGCGGCCGTCCTCGGCGCGCCCGACCCCGTCAAGGGGGAGGTCGTGCGGGCCTGCGTCGTGCTGCGGGAGGGCCAGACGGCGACGGCCGACGAGCTGATCGCGCTCTGCCGGGAGCGGATCGCGTCGTACAAGGTGCCGGCCGCGGTCGAGTTCGTGCCGGCGCTGCCGAAGAGCCCCACCGGCAAGATCCTCAAGAAGGAGCTGCGCGCCGCGGGGCGTTCCCCGGGTGTATGATGACCGCGGGCAGTGGCGATCGTCCCGCCTGCCGTCAGGGAGTCCGTGCGCCTGAGGCCGTCCCGCCGCCTTCGCGTCCTCGCCGCCGTCGCGGCGGTTCTCGTCGCGACCGCCGGCGCACTCCTGCTCGCCCTCCCGATCCTGGTTGACGCCCCGGCCGTGCAGGCGCTCCTCCGTGCCGAGCTGAGCCGCCTGCTCGACCGCCCGGTCCGGTTCGACCGCGTCGCACTCAGCCTGACCCCGCGGCCGGCGGTCCGTGTCCTTCGCCTCGTGATCGCGAACCCGCCCGGCTTCGGCCCGGACCCGCTGCTGGCCGTCGAGGAGGCGCGCATCCGGGTGCGGCTCTTCCCGCTCCTTCGCGGCCGCGTCCAGTTCGGCGAGGTGACGCTCACCGCGCCTCGCGTCGTCGTGGAGCAGCGGAGGGACGGGGCCTGGAACCTGGCCCCCGCGGCGGTGCGCCCGGCGCCGGCGGCCCCGTTCGTGCTCGTCTCGCGCGTGAGCCTCCACGACGGGCGCCTGGAGATCCGCATCCCCGGCGATGCGGGACAGCCCGTCGCTGCCCACCTCGTGGACCGGATCGACCTCGCCCTGGAGGACCTGGGCTGGGCCACCCCCGTCGGCGTCCGCGTGCGCGCGCGGGTCCTCGGGGGCGTCGCGCTCGAGGTCGACGGGCAGATCGGCCCGCTCGCTCAGGCTACCGGTGACCTCGGGGCCCTGCCCGCTCGCCTCGCGGTGCGCGTCCGCGCGGAGGAGATTCGACCGCCGGCGACGGCGCCCCTCGCGCTCAGCGGGGCGGGCGAGGGGGTGCTTCGTCTCGAGGGGCGCCTCGGTGACCTCGCGGGGGACGGCCGTCTCGCGCTTTCCCGCGCGACGATCGTCCACCGACCGGGGGCGTGCACGCCCCCGGGACCCCGGGCCCTGACTGTGGAAGCCGTCGAGCTCCCGGTCCGCGTGGCCGGGCCCATCCTCACCGTGGAGCCGTTCGCGTTCCGGCTGGGGGGCGGCACCGCGCGGGGTGCGGCGACGCTCACCTACCGCGCGGGGCTGCCGGGCGTGCGCCTCACGGCGATCGAACTCCGGGGCTTGGCGGTCCAGGCCCTGCTCGTGGATTTCCTCTGCCAGCCCTACGCCGTGGCCGGTCGGCTCGACGCGACCGGCGAGGTCGCGTTCGAGGGCACCGGCGGGGAGCTCCGGCGCTCCGCGCGCGGGCAGTGGGAGGTGCGCATGGGCGCCGGACGCCTCGTCGGCCCGGCCGCCCTCACGCTCGTCGACGGCGCCGTGCGGGTCGGCACCGCGCTCTACTCCATCCTGAACGTGGATCTGCCGACGTCGCTGTTCGCCTCGCCGCTCGAGTTCGACACGCTCCGTGCCGCCGGGACGCTCGGGGACGGCGACGTCCGCGTGCGGGACGTCGTCATGACGAGCCGCCGCTTCCGCGTCGCGGGGCACGGGACCTATGGGCTCGAGGACGAGCGGCTCGACTTCACCCTCGACGTCGAAGCCGGCCGCACCGCCTTCGGCGTCCGGGTCGGCGGGACCGCCGGCGCGCCGACCTACGTCCCGGTGCCGCGCACCGTCCTCCGTGGCGTCACGGATGCCCTGAGCCCGCTGCTCGATGCGGCGCGCGGGGGCCGCGGCGAGACGGGTCGCCGCGAGCCGCCGACGTCCCGGCCGCACTGAGGTCGCACCCGCCGCCCCCGTTTCGCCCCCCGGCGGAGTGTGCTAGGCTCAGGGCGCTCGAATCCGGGATCCATCGGACGGGCTTTCCACCATACCGGAAGACGCCGCTCAGGCGATGATGGTCAGGACGCGTCCAGCCGAAGCGCTCCGAGCGCGGGCTTTGCCCGCGCAATCGAGGGGGGAGGTTCGGAAGGGGGGCGGAGCCCTCCTCCGATGGTAATGGCCGAGGGACGCATCCTGGTCGTCGACGAGGAAGAGTCCATCGCCGACTCCTTCCGGGTGGCCCTGCGCGAGCGGGGCTACACGGTCCGGACGATGAGCTCGGGGAGTCGCGCCCTCGCGGAGGTCGAGCGCGCGGACTGGGACCTGGTCTTCGTGGACCTGGTCCTCTCCGACATGGACGGGCTCGATCTGGTGCGCAAACTCAAGGCGCGCCGGCCGGCGCTCGTGGCCGTGGTCATCACCGCGCACGGCACCGGGCCGAAAGGGTTCGCGGCCCGCGAGGCCGGCGCCTACGCCTTCCTCGAGAAGCCCGACGACGTCACACCCGAGAAAATCCTCACGGTCGTCGCGAACGCCCTCGAGCACAAGAGCCTCCTCGAGCAGGTCGCCGGCCGTGCGGGCTACGGCAGCATCGTCGGCCGCTCCGAGGCGGTGCTGAA
This sequence comes from uncultured bacterium, assembly GCA_964416315.1. Classification (GTDB taxonomy): domain Bacteria; phylum Methylomirabilota; class Methylomirabilia; order Rokubacteriales; family DASRDR01; genus CAYQDR01. The sequence continues at coordinate 7,368 of CAYQDR010000027.1, read as the reverse complement.
GGTCTTCGAGCTGATCGACTCGGTCGCCGCGGTGGACACGAACGTGCTGATCGTCGGGGAGTCCGGCACCGGGAAGGAGCTCGTCGCGAACGCCATCCACTACGCGAGCCCCCGCGCCGACGGTCCGTTCATCAAGATCAACTGTGCGGCCCTGCCCAAGGACCTGATCGAGTCCGAGCTGTTCGGGTACGCGAAGGGCGCGTTCACCGGCGCCACGGCGGACAAGCCGGGGCTCTTCGAGGAGGCCCACCGGGGCTCGCTGCTCCTCGACGAGATCGCCGAGATGCCGGCCGATCTCCAGGCCAAGCTCCTCCGCGTCCTCGAGGAACGCAAGTTTCGCCGTCTCGGCACCTCGCGGGACATCGACGTGGACTTCCGGCTCATCTGTTCGTCGAACCGGGACCCCGAGACGGCGATCCGCGAGCTGCGCCTGCGCGAGGACCTCTACTACCGGATCAACACGGTCACCATCCGGATCCCCCCCCTTCGCGAGCGTCCCGAAGACGTCTCGGAGCTGGCGGAGCAGTTCCTCGCGCGCTCGGCGGAGAAGCACGGCAAGGCGGTGACGGGGATCGCGGCCGACGCCTACCAGGCCCTCCTGGGGTACTCCTGGCCGGGCAACGTCCGGGAGCTCGAGAACGCGATCGAGCGGGCGGTCCTGGTCGCCCGCGGTCCGCTGCTCACGCCCGGCGACCTGCCCGAGCCCGTGACGCGCGGCCGCCAGCCGGCGGCGCCCCCGACCGCGGAGGCGGGGCTCGCGACCCTGAACCTCGCGGAACTGGAGCGGCAGGCGATCGTCCAGGCGCTCGAATCCACGAACTGGAACAAGCAGGCCGCGGCCGCCAAGCTCGGGCTCCACCGGCCGACGCTCTACTCGAAGATGCGCAAGCACGGGATCCCGCAGAAGCGACCCGTCTCGCCTTGACCGCGTGGATTCCCCTCTCCCCGCGGGAGGGAGAAGACGGAGAACGCGTCTCGCGGAGCCGGCTTGCGGGGTCCCCCGCCGTGTGCCAGAATGAGGCGCGGTCGAGGCAGAAACGCGGCCCCCTGTGCGGGGCCGCGCGTGTTTCCCCAACCGTCTCGAGAGGGAGCGGCCCATGACGACCCCGGCCCCCAACACCGGCCTCGAAGACGTGGTGGTCTCCACCTCCGAGATCTGCTTCATCGACGGCGACCAGGGGCGGCTCCTCTACCGGGGCTTCGACATCCACGACCTCGTCGCCCACGCGAGCTTCGAAGAGACGGCCTACCTGCTCTGGCACGGCAAGCTCCCGACACGGAGCGAGCTGGACCGGTTCACGAAGCAGCTCGCGGCGAGCCGGCGGCTCCCGTCCAAGGTCGTGGGCGTCCTGCGGGGGCTCCCGAAGAAGGCCGACCCGATGGACGTGGTCCGCACGGGCGTCTCGGTGCTCGGCCTGTACGATCCCGACGGCGGGGACGAATCGCGGGAGGCGAACCTGAGAAAGGCGCTGCGCATCCAGGCGCAGGTCCCCACGCTCGTCGCGACCTGGGCGCGCCTCCGGAAGGGCAAGGCGCCGGTGCCGCCGAGCCCGCGGCTCGGCCTGGCGGAGAACTTCCTCTACATGCTCTCGGGGCGGAGGCCGACGCCGCTCGCGGCGAAGGCCATGGACACGGCGTTCATGCTCCACGCGGACCACGAGCTGAACGCCTCCACGTTCGCGGGGCGCGTGACCGTGGCGACGCTCTCCGACATCTACTCGGGGGTCGTGTCCGGGATCGGGGCGCTCAAGGGCCCGCTCCACGGCGGGGCGAACGTGGGCGTCATCCGCATGCTCCTCGAGATCGGCGAGGTGGACCGGGCCGAGGCGTGGATCAAGAGCGCGCTGGCCCAGAAGAAGCGCATCATGGGCTTCGGCCACCGCGTCTACCACGCCGAGGATCCGCGTGCGACCCACCTGCGGCGGCTCAGCGAGGCCCTGGGCCGGGAGGCGGGCCAGCTCAAGTGGTACGAGATGTCGCGGATCGTCGAGCGCGTCGTCAAGGAGCAGAAGGGGCTGAACCCGAACGTCGACTTCTACTCCGCCTCGACGTACTACGTGATGGGGATCGACCCCGAGCTGTACACGCCGATCTTCGTGGGCTCGCGCGTCTCCGGGTGGACGGCGCACATCCTCGAGCAGCAGGCGAACAACCGCCTGATCCGGCCTCGCGCCGAGTACACGGGCGCGCGGCAGGCGACGTACGTCCCGATTGACCGACGGTAGGGGCAACATGTACACCGAGGTCAAGAGCATCAAGGTGACGCCGCCGGCGCCGGCGCGCTTCGAGGTTCCCGCGGGCTACACGAAGAGGTAGCCGGGTGGCCCGGTTCACGAAGGGCCACGGCCTCGGCAACGACTACCTCGTGCTGGAGGAGGCCGAGCTCGACTTCCCCTTCGCGCCCGCGGCCATCCGCTGGATCTGCCACCGGAACTGGGGGGTCGGCTCGGACGGCATTCTGCTGCGGACGGCCTCCTCCGTCGCGGACGTGGGTCTGCGGATCTTCAACCCCGACGGCAGCGAAGCCGAGAAGTCCGGCAACGGCCTCCGCATCTTCGCCAAGTACATGTGGGAGCGCGGGGGCCTCCGGAAGTCCCCGATGCGGATCGAGACCAAGGGGGGCCTCGTGGAGGCCGTCTGCCACGTCGCGCAGGGCCGGGTGACCGCGGTCACGGTCGAGATGGGGGGCGCCACGTTCCGCGCCCCCGGGATCCCGATGCACGGACCCGACCGCGAGGTCGTCGGGATCCCCCTCCAGGTCGGCGAGCGGGTCTTCACGGTGACGTGCGTGTCGGTGGGGAACCCCCACTGCGTCGTCTTCACCGACCGGCTGGACGAGGCCGAGGTCCGCGCGTGGGGCCCGCGGATCGAAACCCACCCGGCGTTCCCCAACCGGACGAACGTGCAGTTCGCCCGAGTGCTGGGGCGCGACCGCGTGGAGATCCGGATCTGGGAGCGGGGGGCCGGCTACACGCTGGCGTCCGGCTCCTCCTCGTGCGCCGTCGCCGCCGCCGCCGTCCGCAACGGGCTCACCGATGGCCGGGTCACGGTCCTCATGCCCGGCGGCGAGCTCGGCATCGAGGTGCGCCCGGACTACGCGATCCGCCTCCAGGGGCCCGTCGCGGAGGTCTGCGTCGGCGAGGTGGCGCCGGACCTCCTCCTCGCCCTCCGGAACCGCGACCCGCTCCCCTTCGAGTAGCTTGGAGGACCACCCCGGGGCCTGTCGCCGGGCTCGCCCCGCGCGCCCGGGCTCCGGGCCCCTTTCTCAGTCGCCTTCCGCAATTCGGGGAATTGCGGAAGGACTCCGAGGGGACCCCCATCCGCCCGGGACCCCGCGGGGCTCACCCGGCGCCACCCGGGGTGGCGCTGCCGCCGCTCGACGGTGGCGAAGCTCGGTGCCGGGCCGTCGGCTACAGACGCCGGTCAGGTGGCTCGTCCCCGAGACTTGCTCCTCTGAGGCCCGCCCGAGCGAATGCCGGCGACTCGGCAGCCGAACTCTTGGGCGCTGCAGCGCGACGGCCCACCGATGCCGCTCCCGACGTCAAGGACGTGCTTACTCGCGTCGACGCCTGCGGCCCGAGCACGCTCGAGTGTCGCTTGTCGCCCTCGAATGTGGAACTCGTCGACGGGCACGAGGTCCTCGGGCTTGAGGGCGTCGAGGTCTTTCCCCGCGCTCGCGAGGGCCGTAAGAATGATCGTGCCGAGGTCAGGCCTCGTGTAGTGCTGCTTGATATCTTCGTTCAGCGAGCTTGACGCTGGCATGGACCCATCTCCTTGCTCGTCCACCAACGGCCGCGCTCAGCGGCCGGAGCCCCAGCAACGCGAGCGCCCGGTCCGTTGAAGCGCGATGTTCGGCGATCGCGTGGTTTCTCCCCTTCTTTACTCGTCTTGAGCCTCCGCTGACTGGGTCGCTCCCTTTAGAAACGACTCTTGCCAACGAATCGTCTCCTCAGACGGCTGATATGCGACCCGTCCGTGCCCGAGCTGCTGCCAATACTTTCCTGAGTCGCTCAGGTCCACGAACAGCAACTCCACAACGACATATATCAGCCAGATGCTCATACGAAGAAAGCCGATGTTTGCGTCCAGCTCATCGCTCTTGCCCTCGTAAGGGGCAACAGGCTGTAGCTGCCCGTGCAGAGAGCCAACGTGAACGAATCCCTTGCTGAAGAACCCATAAAGTTTTCCGAACGGAGGGAGGATGGTTTTCGCGCTTGAAAGTGTAGTCTTCAGGTCGAGTGTGCTCCCGGCAAGCCGTGGCAAGTCAGCGGGTGTGGTGATGAGGTGTAGGACGGCGGCGAGAGTCTCCACAATCGAGCGTACGAGAATTGCCGCCTGCAGATAGAAACCGTTCCTGAGGAGCGTTGCCGCGCCCAGAAAAGTATTGATTGCATTGAAGGTGAGCTGTGCGGCGACGGTGCGAAGCTCGTCGCCCTGCTGCACGGAATGCCGAAAGCCAGTGAACAAGAGAAAGCTCGCACTGCCAAGAAGCTGGCTCATCTCGCGAAGATCGCCATCGTGTAGCCGGTCGAAGGAATCGGCGATAAGCAGTGCGTCGCGCCGAAGTTGGTTGATCAGCATGTCGTTCGTGACGTAGATGACCTGCTTTTCGCGAGGGTCCACCGCGACTCCGACGACCTTCCTGAAGTCGAATCCGGGCTGGGGCCGATCGCCGCAGCACCGCTTATATTTCTTTCCGCTGCCGCAAGGGCAGGGACTGTTACGACCCATCTTCGTCACGCCTTAGCTCCCAGCTTTGCCCGTGATGTCTTCCTGCGTTCGCTCCTATCGGTCGCCGAACGTTCATGCTCAGCGGCGGGGTCCGAGCATCGCGAGGCCCCAGCCGCTGAAGCATGATGTTCGACGCCGGGTAACGGACGGCTAGTCTGTTCTGGCCGGCGCTCCCGCCGCATAGCCCTCGTGAGTTCGTGGCACCCGCGGAGAATCGGCTCAAGCAGTCGTTCTAGCTTCTGAGGGCGGATGCCCTGACCTCGGTGCTTCGCGTCCCGCCGGATGTTCTTGAGCTCCAGGATGGACCCAACGGACTCCGCCGTCAGATATCCGCGCTTCACGGCACGGTGCGCCATCGCCTCGAACGACTTCCCGCGTGAATCTCGGCCGAGCGCCCGCCGCAGCAGAGTTTCGATTGCCGTATGGGCACTCTCCGCGAGATGTACCGGAGCCAAGTGGCCGTTATGGTAGAGAACCAGCACGCGAGAGAACGCCTTCATGCTTCCAGCGAGGTCAGTGGCGTCGCCAATGTCGAACCGATATGAGTACGGCACACCATCAAACAGGTCCGACGCCTGGTCAACAAGCGTCGAGATCTCGCTGACGCTACTTACGAAGGATTCGAGGACGCGCTCGCATATCGAACAACGTGTGCGCCTTCCTCGAGGCCTCGGAAGGCCAGTCGCGAACCCAACGAGGAAGGGCCTGGATGTCTCGACGATCGCCTGCGTCTCGAACAGTGAGCCGTTGACATCAACGTGATAGCCAACGGCGTTCGTGCGAAAACGGACGCTGACTCCTCGCGCACGCGCAAAGGCTTGCAGTTCACGGAGCAGTGCCCGTACCAGGAACCTCTGGCTGCCACTGATCTCAACCTCGAAGTCGAAGCCAGCCATGCTCCATCACCGCGTTCGATTCGAATCGTGCGGCGAACGCCAGCGTTGAGCGGCGGCGTTCGACGCCGTCCGTTCCAACGCTTTGTTAGCTGGCCGCGTCAACACCCCTCGGTGGACCCCGCAGTGGTAGACCGCCCGCCATAGAAGCCAAAGGGTCTTCTCTGCGCGCTGTCGGCACCACGGCCCTTCGCGCGTCTGGAGGGTCTTCTACCGAGTTTTGACACCAAGTTCGGCCGTAGTAAGCCAGAGGACATCCCTCAACGTCGCCCCCTTTTCCTTCTGACATCGTTGATCGACTTCTACTCGGACAGCCTGAGCGCTCATCTTTGACGGCCACACTATTCCAACATCCACGGAGCTCTTGAGACGAACCTTCAGCGCTTCAGTGCCGAGATAGTAGCCGTAGATGATTGCCTGCCTCGTTTCCTCCCGACTCGCAGTATAGGCCGAGCAACTGACTGACGAGTCCTTGCCTCCCAGAATGCTCTTCCACGGATCAGTCTTCCGCTTATCAGTCGAAATGCCAAGAGCAGGCCACCCGTCCTTTCGGTGGCTCATCGAGAGAAACGCCGCCAGGAGTCCCTCCCGTCGGTTCGCAGGCGATCGACAGTGTGAGTCCAATTTTGCAGCCAGCCCTTTCGCTGGATTCTCCCCAAGCCCTGCGGGTAAGACCCACCACATGGCGTGCCTAGCGTCGGTTGGTGGGACGAGAATATCAGCAACGTCCTTGTCTAGGGCCGCCTGCACGCCCTCAAGATATGCATACGCCAAACCAACCTTCTGACTCTCAGCGAAGCCGCCGTAGTCGCCGCAGGTCACATCCCGAGTCACGACCACAGCCTCACGCCTATCGAGAATGGCGAAGAAGATACCGAGACCGCCTTCAATCCGCTCTGAATTTCCGTGGACCTCGAACTCTGGCGCCATTTGGCGCTGTGCAGCCGCAATTGCATCGCGGACCATCTGATCGGCAAATCTGGCTGCGCGGTCAGGTCGGTAGCCTATGATGACCTGGATGAAGACAGGTCGGCTATCGCCTTTCGAGTAGTCGAGGTTAACCGTCAGTAGATCGCCCTCCGGTGTCGTCGTCGCCATGCCTACCATTGGCGAGGGCTGACGATAGGTCTGCGTAGCGACGCCTGCGGCTACAGCATCGGCCACGTTCCTAAGCCACTGCTCCTTGGTTAGGCCGAAAAGTCTGAGCGCATCGGCCTTGGAGAGAATCTCAATCTCGCTGGGCGTTCGTTGTTGGGCTGCGCTGGAAGCGTGGCCGAGGACTGCTGCGAACCCCGCGAGAATGACGAGCCACCGGTGCAAAATCGTCAACCTATGAACGGTTTCCATCATCGCCTAGACCGAAGTTCCCCCGCCAGCACGCGAGGTAAGTCCGCATCACCGCGTCGAAAACTGTCGGTTCCGGCTGGATATGTGTAGCCAAGAGTATACGCGAGATGCGAGACGTGTACCCGCTTATACAGTGATAGTTATCGGGAAGCTATGTAGCCAAGATTTCGCTTGACTTCCCGCCGGCTCGCCGCGTAGGGTACCGGCATGGGGCGCGCCTCCGGGGCCTGTCACGTCGCCGAGATCACGCGCACGCACGGCGGCCGGCGCTATCGCTCGTACCTCCTGCGTCGCACCTATCGCCAGGACGGCAAGGTCAAGCACGAAACCCTCGGGAATCTCTCCCGCCTGCCGGCCGCGACCATTGAGCTGATTCGCCGCGCCGTGCGGGGCGACG
>CAYQDR010000026.1:0-43099 GCA_964416315.1 uncultured bacterium | reverse complement strand
GCCCAGGCGAGCCAGCGCTGCCAGCCCGAAGCCGGAATCGGCACGGCGCTACACCCAGGCGCCGGGCCGAGACCCGAGCAGATCAAGGACGCAGGAAGGAGGCGGGCCGAGGCGTATGCCGCATACGTTGAGGCCCGCCGACGACCGAGGACGTAGAGATGCGACGGGGATCGGCACGGCGCTACACCTTCTCCCCGTCGGAGACCGTCTCGCCGAGGATCCCGGTGGGCTTGAAGACCAGCGTGAGGATCAGGATGACGAACGCGACGACGTCCTTGTACGCCGGGTTCATGAACGTGACGGCCAGGCTCTCGACCAGGCCGAGGACGATCCCGCCGAGCATCGCGCCCCGGATGTTGCCGATGCCGCCGAGCACGGCCGCCGTGAAGGCCTTGAGCCCAGCGGAGTAGCCCATGAAGAAGTCGATCTGCGTGTAGTAGAGGCCGACGAGCACGCCGCCCGCGCCCCCGAGCGCGGAGCCCAGGAAGAAGGTGACGCCGATCACGCGCCGCACGTTGACGCCCATGATCGCGGCCATCTCCCGGTCCTCGGCCACGGCCCGGATCGAGCGCCCCAAATTGGTTCGCTGGACGAGCTGGTGGAGGCCCCACATCATCAGGCCGGCCACGACGACCATCACGACGACCAGCGCCGAGACGTTGGCCCCGGCGATCTGGACCCGCCAGCCGCGGGGGAAAAGGAGGCTGGTCATGTAGACCTTCATGCGGGCCCCCTGGGTGAGCATGACGGCGTTCTGGAGGAAGATCGAGGCGCCGACGGCGCTGATCAGCGGGCCGAGCCGCGTCGCCCCGCGCATGTAGAGCGGCCGGTAGGCGAACCGCTCGAGGCAGACCCCGAGGAGCCCGGCGAACAGCATGGCGTGGACCAGCATGAGGGGGAGCACCCAGGCCGGGTGGAGGCCCCCCACCTGCGCCTGGAGGAGCCCGGTGAGCACCCACCAACCGACATAGGCGCCGATCATGAAGACCTCGCCGTGGGCGAAGTTGATCATGAACAGGATGCCGTAGACCATCGTGTAGCCGAGCGCGATGAGGCCGTAGACGGTCCCCAGCGCCAGCCCGAAGACGAGCTGCTGGGGCAGGATCTGGAGGATGTCCACGGTCAGTCCTCCCCGAGGTAGGCGCGCCTGATGTGGTCCGCGGCCAGCAGGGCTGTCGCCGTGTCGTGCACGACGATCCGGCCGCCCTGCAGCACGTAGCCGCGGCTCGCGATGCCCAGGGCCACCGTCGCGTTCTGCTCGACGACCAGGATGGTCGTCCCCTGCCCGTTGATCGCCTGGATGATGTCGAAGACCTGCTCCACGAGGGCGGGGGCGAGCCCCATCGAGGGCTCGTCCATGAGCAGGAGCCGCGGCCGGGCCATGAGCGCGCGCCCGATGGCCAGCATCTGCTGCTCGCCGCCCGACAGGGTGCCGCCTGGCTGATCCCGCCGCTCGTTCAGGCGCGGGAAGAGCGCGTACACGCGCTCGAAATCCTCGGCCAGCTCGGCCGGCGGCGCCTTCTGCCGGGTGAAGGCCCCCATGGCCAGGTTCTCCCACACGGTCATGCGGGCGAAGATCCGGCGCGCCTCCGGGACGAGCGAGATGCCGCGGCGGACGATGGCCTCGGTGGGCAACCCGTCGATCCGCTGGCCCTCGAACTCGACGCGACCCTCCGTGGGCCGGACGACCCCGAGGATCGTCTTCATCGTCGTGGACTTCCCCGAGGCGTTCCCGCCCAGGAGGCAGACGATCTCGCCGACGTGCACCTCGAGGTTGAGCGACCTCAGGACGCGGATCGGGCCGTAGTGGGTGACGACGTCGGTGAGCTTGAGCACCGCTGGCTCGTCGGAGGGGGGCTCACGGCCCCCTCCGAATCCTCCCCCGGGGTTGCGCGGGCCGGGTACCCGCGCGGAGTCGAACTGCCGGACGTCGGCGGATCGGCGCGCGCGCGAGAGCAGTCATTCCCTCAAGCCGAGGGCGCGCAGGTACTACGCACCGCTCGCCCGGCGGCCCAGGTAGGCCTCGACGACGGCGGGGCTCCGTCGCACCTCCTCGAACGGCCCCTCGGCGATCTTCGTGCCGTGGTCCAGGGCGACGACGCGATCACAGATCCCGCGGATCACCGTCATGTCGTGCTCGATGAGGAGCACGGTGACCCCGCGCGCCCGGATCCGCTCGATGTCGCGCATCAGCTCCCGCGTCTCTGTCGGGTTCATCCCCGCCGCGGGCTCGTCCAGAAGGAGGAGCCGCGGGTCGGTCGCGAGAGCCCGGGCGACCTCGAGCCGCCGCCGGTTCGCGTAGGAGAGGGTCCACGCCGGCCGGCCTGCGCGGGGAAGCAGCCGGTCGCCGAAGAGCCCGAGCAGCTCGGCGCCCCGCGCCAGGGCCTGCCGGCGCTCGGCCCGCGGGCCCGGCAACCCCAGGAGGATCCCGCCGATCCCGGCGCGCGTCCGGCAGTGCATGCCGACCAGGACGTTCTCCAGCACCGTCATCTGGTTGAACAGGCGCTGGTTCTGGAAGGTCCGGGCGATCCCGAGCGCGGTGACGCGGTGTGCCCGCAGGCCGGTGAGCTCCTGCCGCCCCTGGTCGAACAGGATCCGGCCGGTGGTCGCCGGGTAGAGTCCCGTGACCAGGTTGAAGACGGTGGTCTTGCCCGAGCCGTTGGGCCCGATGAGGCCCACGATCTCGCCCTCCTCGATGCGGAGGGCGAGATCGTGGACGGCGCGCAGGCCCCCGAAGTCCTTCGTCAGCCCCGCCGTCTCGAGAAGCGCCATCCTCCGGCGCCGGCCCGTCGAGGGCTACTTGACGGTGATGGCCTTGATCTGCTCGAAGCCGGCGCCTTTGACCTGGTAGAAGTAGATGATGCCGCCCGCGACGTCGCCCTTCTCGTCGAAGGAGACCGGCAGGCCGAGGATCCCCCGGTGGTTCTTCGTGGCGCGCACGGCGTCGCGGACGGCGGCGCGGTCGGCCTTGCCGACCTTCTTGATCGCTTCGAGGATGATGTTGGTGGCCTCGTAGGCCAGGGGGCCGTACGAGCTCACCGGCCCGTACTTCGTCTCGAAGGCCTTACGGAAGTTAGCCGCCTGCGGGACCTTCTTGAGGTCGGGGACGAGGAAGCTCACGTAGTTGCCCTCGGCCGCCCCGCCCGACGCCTGGATGTAGTCCACCGGCTCGTACTGCCCGTCCGGGCCGATCAGCCGGACGTTCAGGCCGGCGTCCGGGAGCTGCTTGGCGATGAGCGCCGCGTCGGGGGCCCAGAGGCTCGCGTAGATGACGTTCACATCCTTCGGGATCGTCGCCAGGATCGCGCGGAAGTCCTTGTCCCCGGCGCGGATGACGTACCGGAGCGCCTGGGCGCCGAGCTGCTTCGCCTTCTTCTCGACCTCGTCGGCCACGCCCTTCGGCCCCGTGGTCCCGTCGTCGAAGATGGCGATCTTCTTCGCCTTCAGGTCCTGCACGGCGAACATCGCGCCGGCCGGGCCCTGGGCGTCGTCACGCGCGCACACGCGGTTCGTGTTCTTGAGCCCCCGGTCGGTCACCTTCGGGTTGGTGCAGCCGGGGCTGATCAGCACCAGGTTGACCCGCTCGAGGACCTCCGAGACCGGGATGCAGGTCACGCTGGTGATCCCCCACACCGCGCCCAGCACGGCCGCATCGGCCGCGACCTTCTCCGCCGCGGCCACGCCGACCTGCGGGTTGCCCTGGTCGTCGGCCTCCAGCACCTCGATCTTCCTCCCGAGGACCCCGCCCTTCTTGTTCCACTCCTCCGCGGCGAGCTTGACGGCGTTCGCCACCTCCTGGCCCTGCTTCGCCAGCGGGCCCGTCAGCGGCACGCCGGCTGCGATCTTCACGACCTGCTGCGCGTCGGCACCCACCGGCCCGGCGAGCATCGCGCCCGCGACCAGCAGCGCCCATACCGTGGTCCTGATGGATACCCTGCGACCCATGGCGCCCTCCTTGTGTGGCTGCGTGAGGTGACCCGAGGGAGACGGGGCAACTATGGTGGAGCCTGCGCCGCCCGTCAAGAGGGACCAGACGGCCCACACCGTTGCGGGGATCGGTCGGATCTGCTAGGGTCACGCCACCATGATCGCGGCGGGGTCCGGGCTCGTCACGGGCCGGCGCGCCGACGAGGCGGCGCTCGACGCGGCGCTCCAGGCGATGGCGGCGAGCGGCGTGGAGAGCGCGGACCTGGCCCTCGTCTTCGCGACCCCCGACGCGTACCACTTCGGCCACGCCCTCCTCCACGCCGTGCGGCGCGTGACCGGCGCCCGCGCGGTCCTCGGCGCGAGCGGCACGGGCGTCCTGACCGAGCGCGGCGAGGCCGAGGGCGGGCCGGCCGTCGCGGTCCTCGTCGTCCGGTCGGACGGGCCCCTGCTCGCGAGCCCGTTTCTGCTCGCCGAGCGGGAGGCGCTCGACGCCGAAGCGGGCCAGGACCTCGCCGAGCGCGCGGCGCCGGCCGTCGCCGAGGGCGGCTGCCTCCTGATCCTCCCCGACGCGATGAGCCTCGACCCCCACGGCCTGCTCCGGGCCCTCGCCGACGGCCTCGGGCCCGTGCCGGTGCTCGGTGGGGTAGCGGCGGGGAGCCCGGTCTTCGAGCTGTACGCCGCGGACGTCGCGACGCGCGCCCTTCCCGCCCTCGCGGTCTCGGGCGCGCGGCCGGTCGTCGGGGTCGCCCAGGGCTGCCAGCCGATCGGCGAGCCCTACGTCGTGACGGGGGGCGAGGGCAACGTCGTGCGCGCGATCGCGGGGCGGCGCCCGCTCGAGGTGCTCCGGGAGGCGCTCCGCGCCGTCCCCGATCTCGAGCGGCGCGTGCGGCAGGCCGGCGTCTTCGCGGGGCTCGCGATCAACCCGGCAAAGTCGCCCCTCGAGCGCGGCGACTTCCTCCTCCGGAACCTCGCCGGCGTGGACCGGGAGACGGGCGCTCTCGCGGTCGCCGAGGCCGTGCGGATCGGCCAGACGATCCAGTTCCACATCCGGGACGCCCAGGCGGCGCGGGAGGACCTCGAGGCCATGCTCGACCGGGTCCAGGTGGCGCTCGCGGGCCGCCGCCCCGCGTTCGGCCTCTACTTCAACTGCGCGGGGCGCGGTCAGGGGCTCTACGGCGTCCCTGGCCACGACGTCACGGCGATCCGCCGGCGGCTCGGCGACTGGCCGCTCGCGGGCTTCTTCGGCAACGGCGAGTTCGCCCCGGTCGGCGGCCGCAACTTCTTCCACAACTACACGGGCGTCCTCGCGCTGTTCCCGGAATCGTGAGCTGGGAGCCCGAGATCGACGAGCTGCGGCGCCGGCTCGAGCTGGCCCGGGCCATGGGCGGCCCGGAGAACGTCGGGCGGCAGCACAAGGCCGGTCGCCTCACGGTCCGCGAGCGGATCGAGCGGCTCCTCGACCCGGGCTCCTTCCGCGAGACGGGCGCCCTCGCCGGCAGCGCCACCTACGAGGGCGACCGGCTCGTCGGCTTCCGCCCCGCGAACTTCGTCATGGGCACGGGGCGCATCAACGGCCGGCGCGTCGTCGTGGGCGGCGACGACTTCACCGTCCGCGGCGGTGCCGCCGACGCCTCGATCGCCGGCAAGCAGGGCTACGGCGAGCGGATGGCGCGGGAGCTCCGCCTCCCGCTGATCCGCCTCGTGGACGGAACGGGCGGCGGCGGGAGCGTCAAGACCTACGAGCAGATCGGCCGCACCTACGTCCCGGGTAATCCGGCCTGGGACCTCGTCACCGCCGCGCTCTCGGAGATCCCGGTCGTCGCGGCCGCACTCGGGCCCGTCGCCGGCCTCGGCGCTGCGCGGGTCGCCGCCTCGCACTTCTCGCTCATGGTCCGCGGCAGCGCCCAGGTCTTCATCGCCGGCCCGCCCCTCGTCAAGCGGGGGCTCGGCGAAGACGTGGACAAGGAGGCGCTCGGCGGCTCCCACATCCACGCGCGCGAGAGCGGCGTCGTGGACAACGAGGTCGCCTCGGAGGAGGAGGCGTTCGTCGAGATCCGCCGCTGTCTCGCCTACCTCCCCGAGAACGTCTGGCAGATGCCGCCGCGCGCGACGCCGGCGGATGACCCCGGGCGGCGCGACGACGAGCTGATCCGGCTGGTCCCCCGGAACCGCCGCCACACCTACGACGTGCGGCAGCTCTTGCGGCACGTCGTGGACCGCGACTCCCTCTTCGAGATCGCCCCCCGCTACGGCCCCTCGCTCGTCACGGTGCTCGCGCGGCTCGACGGCTACCCGGTGGGGGTCATCGCCAACGATCCCAGGCACGCGGGCGGCGCCCTCACGGCCCCGGGCTCCGAGAAGCTCGCGCGCTTCGTGGACCTCTGCGACACCTTCCACCTGCCCGTCGTGAACTTCGTGGACCAGCCGGGGTTCCTGATCGGCGTCCAGGCCGAGCGGGCGGGCACGGTGCGGAAGGGCGTCCGGGCGCTCGCCGCGGTCTACCAGGCGACGGTCCCGTGGGTGACGATCATCGTCCGCCGGGTCTTCGGCGTCGCGGGCGCGGGCCACGGGAACGTCCAGGCGCTGAATCTCCGCTACGCCTGGCCGTCGGGAGACTGGGGGTCGCTCCCGCTCGAGGGCGGGATCGAGGCCGCCTACCGCTGGGAGCTCGAGGCAGCGCCGGACCGGGAGAAGCTCCTCCGGGAAATCGAGGCGCGGCTCAACGCGCTCCGGAGCCCGTTCCGCACGGCCGAGGCGTCCGGGATCGAGGAGATCATCGACCCGCGGGACACGCGGCCGATCCTCACGGACTGGGTCGCGCTCGCTTACGAGCTCGAGGCCACGCGCCTCGGCCCGAAAGCCCGCGGCCTGCGCCCCTGACCGGGGGCGCCCCGGCGGTCGGGATCGGCCCGGCAGGCCCCAGCCGCCGCTTTCGGGCGTCCACCACGGCGTTGAATCCCTCGAGCGTCCGCGCCCCGGACGCCCCCAACCCGAGCCCCGCGACGGTCCGACCCCCGTGGCGCCCCGGCGCCCCGGCGCCGCGGCGGCTTGACCCCCCCCGGGGGGGGTGAGGTAGCATCCGGTCACGCTTCGGCCCAAGGCTCCAGGGCCCGGCGGCCGGGCGCACCGGGGGGAGAACGGAGGATCCGATCATGCGGATGCCATCGCGCGACACGCTGGGGCGCCTCGGGCGCCTGTCCTGCCTCCTCGCCGCCCTGCTCGTCTGGGGCTGCGGCGACTCCGGCTCGGCCTCCCGCGGCGCGGGGGCTCGCTCACGCTCCCGGCCGAGAAGGAGATCTTCGCCGAGCTCGGGCTCCAGAACCCGCGGCAGGACCCCTCCCGGGTCTTCGTCGTGGACGTGATCGTGACCCGGGGCTTCGCCACCGCGGACGAGTCCGCCGGCTTCACCCTCACGATCCGCCCGGAGATCGTCTTTGGCGACGGCGGCGTCGGGATCGTCAACCCGAAGACCGACTTCGTGGCGTCGGTCCCCTCGAAGAGCGATACCCCGACCGACCGCGGCAGCACGCAGACGCTCGTGCAGAGCTCGAACCGCTACGAGGGCGAAAAGTCCGGCACCGCCCGGGTGACGCTGACCGTGGAGCTGCGGCGGCCCAACGGGGACCTCCACGCCCAGGGCCAGGTCGCGTTCGACGCCATCGTGCCCGAGAAGTCGGACTAGGGACCGCGCGCGGCGCGGGGGCCGCGGGCCAGTTGCTGGATGTGCCCGCGCGATCTCGCCGAATCCAGATTCTTGACGATACGAGTCGGACTCGATAGAGTGGCGGTCGAGGCGGCCATGAAGCTCGATCGCATCACCGTGAACCCCGACGTGTGCCAGGGCCAGCCGACCATTCGTGGCCTGCGCATCACGGTCGCCTTCCTGATGAAGCAGATCGCGGGCGGAATGCGCCCCGCCGACATTCTGAAGGCCTACCCCGAACTGGAAGCCGAGGATCTCAGCCAGGCGGCCGAGTACGCCGCGTGGCTTGCCGGAGAACAGGCTCGCCCCCTTCCGACTCCCGAAGGCCGCTAGCGACGGGTGCGCTATCTGGCCGATGTGCACGTCTCTCCGATCACCATTGGTGCGCTCCGGGTCGAGGGCTACGAGATTTCTCGCGTCACGGAATTCCTGCCCCCAACCGCTACCGACCGGGAGCTCATCGATCTGGCCCGTTGGGAAGGAGCGGTGCTGATCACGGCTGACCTGGATTTCTCGGCCCTCATAGACGAGCCCAAGCCTCGTCTCCTTGCGGCTGGCCTTCCCCACTCCGGATCGTGTGACGGCGGTGCTAGCGCAGGCGCTGCCCGCCGAGAAGGAGATCTTCGCCGAGCTCGGGCTCCAGAACCCGCGGCAGGACCCCTCCCGGGTCTTCGTCGTGGACGTGATCGTGACCCGGGGCTTCGCCACCGCGGACGAGTCCGCCGGCTTCACCCTCACGATCCGCCCGGAGATCGTCTTTGGCGACGGCGGCGTCGGGATCGTCAACCCGAAGACCGACTTCGTGGCGTCGGTCCCCTCGAAGAGCGATACCCCGACCGACCGCGGCAGCACGCAGACGCTCGTGCAGAGCTCGAACCGCTACGAGGGCGAAAAGTCCGGCACCGCCCGGGTGACGCTGACCGTGGAGCTGCGGCGGCCCAACGGGGACCTCCACGCCCAGGGCCAGGTCGCGTTCGATGCCATCGTCGATCCGAAGACGAATTAGGGACGGCAACCGGCGCGGGGGCCGCGGGCGCCGTCCCGCGGGCCCCCGCGTCGCCGTCGAGCCGCCGCCGGGGCCCCGGCCAGATGTCAGCAGTCTTGCATTTGGTTGAACCGAATGCCATCATGCTGGCGTGGTCGCGCGGCGATTCTGGCAGCGCCGGATCGAAGCCGCCTGGGGGCGGCGGTCGGTGGTGTGGCTCGTCGGCGTCCGGCGGGTCGGCAAGACGGTTCTGAGCCAGTCGCTGCCCCCGTCCGCTACTACGACTGCGAGCTGCCCCGGGTCCGCCGACTGCTCGAGGACCCCCAGGACTTCCTGGAGGGCCTCGAGGGGCGACGGGTCGTCCTGGACGAGATCCACCGACTGCCGGACCCGGCCGCCGTGCTGAAGATCGCCGCGGATCACTTCCCCCGCACGCGGGTCCTCGCCACCGGATCCTCGACGCTCGGCGCCTCCGCCAGGTTTCGGGACACGCTGACGGGGCGCAAGGAAGAGGTGTGGCTGACGCCGATGGTCCTCGCGGACCTCGAGGACTTTCGCCAGACCGACGTCCGTCACCGTCTGCTCCGGGGCGGCCTGCCGCCGTTCTTCCTGGCCGACGCGGTCCCCGAGCGGGCGTTCCAGGAGTGGGTGGACGCATACTGGGCCAAGGACGTCCTCGAGCTGTTCCGCCTGGAGCGCCGCCATTCCTTCCAGCGGCTCCTGGAGCTGCTGATGGCGCAGAGCGGCGGCCTCTTCGAGGCCACGCGCTTCGCCCGCGCCGCGGAGGTGAGCCGCACCACGATCACCAATTACCTGTCTGTGCTCGAGGCCACCTTCGTCGCGCACGTCGTGCGCCCGTTCTCGGCCGGCGGCGCGTCGGAGCTCGTCGCGGCACCGAAGGTGTACGGGTTCGACACGGGCTTCGTGTGCTACCACCGGGGATGGCATGAACTGCGCCGGGAAGACCTCGGGACGCTCTGGGAGCACCTCGTGCTGAACGAGCTCCAGGCACACTTCGGACGCCCCCCCATCCACTACTGGCGCAGCAAGCACGGCAACGAGGTGGACTTCGTGCTGGCCGAGCGCGGCCGGCCACCCGTGGCGATCGAGTGCAAGTGGTCGGCGAGCGACTTCGACGCCGCCAACCTCCGGGCGTTCCGTGGCCGGTACCCGGAAGGGCCGAGCTTCGTGGTGGCGGCCGACGTCGATAGTCCCTACACGCGGCGCTATGGGAACCTGGCCGTGCGATTCGTCTCGCTCCCTGGACTCATTGACACCATCAAGGGGGGCAGGCCCTCCGGTTGACGGGGTGCGGCGGGCGACCGTGCCGGCCACGCCTACGGGGACAACAGACGTTCTCAGCGACCGAGCTGCACGCCTCGGGCGGCTCGGCCTTGCTGGCGTGGGGCACGGGAGCTGGAGGCGGAGACCCTGGACGGGCGCGCGATCCGGGGTCAGGAGATGGTCCGCATCGTCCCCTGAGGGCGTCGGCCCGCGTCAGGGTCCAGGCCGCGTCCCCGTCGCGAGAGGGGCCGCCGGCTGGGCGGCGGGGTGCAGGACCCCGATCGCCCAGCCGAGGTCGAGGCGCTCGCCGAGCCAGCTCGGGCACCCCGTCCGCGCGTCGATCGTGAGCCCACGCGCCCGGTGGGTCGCGACCAGCGCGTCGGTCGGGTCGCCGGGGACCGCCGGCGCCCGCGGCACCTCGGGAATCGGCCGCCCATCCGGCCGGCTGAAGCGAAGCGTGCCGTCGGCGTCGCGCTCAACCTGGTACCCCTCCTCGTGAACCGCCCGGTGATGGTGCCAACAGAGCAGCGCCAGGTTGTCGAGCCGGGTTGGGCCGCCGTTTACCCAGTGATGGATGTGGTGCCCCTGGGCGTGGCGCACCCCGCAGCTCGGGAAGCGGCACCCCCCGTCCCGCGCCTGGAGCGCCCGCCGGAGCGCCGGCGGGATCGTCCGCGTCCGCCGCCCGACGTCGAGTCCCTCACCGTCTCCCGCGTGGCGCATGACGACCCGGCTCGCGTCGCAGGCCAGGCGCCGGGACGTTTCAGCTGAAACGTCGACGCCGTCCTCCAGCGCGGACTGCCCGGGCTGGTCCGGGTCGGCCAGCGCGGCGGCGTCTACATGGACGATCACCTGGTACCGCTCGCTTCCCGGGCCAGGATCGAGCCCCTGCGCCAGGGCTGTCTCCGCCACGAGGGCGAGCGCGTCGGCCTGCTGCTGATCATGCGTCGGCGGCTCGGCGTCGGTCTCCTCGGCCGCGGTGGCCCGCCTCCGCTGGGACAGCGCCTCCCGCGCCGCCTCGAGCGCCCGGCGCAGCAGCGCCCCGACCTCCGGCTCCAGCCGCCCCCGCACCACCCACATCCCGTCCTCGTCCGGATACACCTGAAGCGCCCGGCGCGCGTGGTGCACCTCCGCCTCCTGCGCCTCCGCCAGCCGGTCCACCCGCCGCCACGCCCGCACGATCCGCTCGACGTGGGCCGTCGTCCCCGCCCGCCCGACGGCCAGGAGCCGGGCTTCCGTCTCGGGGGTGGCCACCCGGGTCAGTGCTCGGACCTTCGAGTAGGACAGCTCCCCCCGGGCCAGGGCCCCGGCCAACTCGGGCAGGTCGCCGAGCGCCCGGGCCACCCGCACGCGCTCCCGGGCCGCCCCCAGGTCCAGGCCGACTCGCCAGCTCAGCCACTCCGCGCAGGAGCGGCATCCCTGCTCGGCCCAGCCGCCTCGCGCGTCGAACTCGCGGAGCAAGCTCAGCAGCCGGGCGGTGGCAGCGTCGAGGTGAGCCGAGAGCTCGGCGATCTGGTCGCCGAGCTGGTCGAGGTCCGTCCCAGTCGTCGTGGCGGGCGGCATAGCGTCCTCCTCCTGCTCGAACGCTATCACCCGATTCTCGGGCCATCTCGGAGGCCGCACGAGGGCCGATCGAGCGGTCGGGCATGATTTTCGGCTCGGTGCCCGCTGTTCCCGCGGCTGCGGGGCGGGGTGCCTCGCAGGGCAGGACGGGAGCCCCAGGCCGCGACTGCCCCAGACCCCTGCGAGGAATCCTGTCAAGCGGAAAATGCGGGTCTACCGGCCGGCCTACCAGCAGCCACACAAGGTGGAAGGGTGTGCGGGCGCTCGCCGCCATTTACCAGGCGACGGTCCCGTGGGTGACGATCATCGTCCGGCGGGTCTTCGCCGTGGCCGGGGCGGGCCACGCGAACGTCCAGGCGCTGAACCTCCGGTACGCCTGGGCCTCGGGAGGTCGCCGGGTGGCCAGGGATCGCCCCGGCGCGCTTGACGGGTCACCCGAATCAGACCATACTGGTCACATGAAGCCGACCGGCGTCGCGGAGCTGAAGGCCCACCTCAGCCGCTATCTCGATCAGGTGAAGAGCGGCCAGGAGGTCGTGATCACGGAGCACGGCCGGCCCGTGGCCAAGCTCGTGCCTCTGCACAAGGCCGAGCGCCGGGACGCGCGCCGCTCCAGGCTGGCTCGGGCGGGCCTCCTCCAGTTGGGTTCGGGCCGTCTCCGCGCGCGCCTCCTCACCGCGCCCCGGGGCCCCCGGGTCGGGAAAGGCGTCCTCGACGCCCTGGTCGCCGAGCGAGGCGAGGCCCGCTGATGTTCTGGGACAGCTCCGCCGTCGTCCCGATCCTGGTGCCGGACACCCGCTCGACGACCCTGGCCGCGCTGCTCCGGTCCGACCCGGAGCCGGTGTTCTGGTGGGCCAGCCCGGTCGAGTGCCAGTCCGCGCTCCATCGCCAGCACCGCGAGGACGCGCTGCCCCGAACGGTCCTGAGCGAAGCGCTCGCGCGGCTCCAGGCCCTCGCGGAGGATGCCGATTTCGTCGCGCCGACGAATCGAGTACGGGAGCGCGCGGCACGCCTGCTCGCGGCTCACCCGTTGCGGGCGGCAGACGCCCTGCAGCTCGCGGCGGCCCTCGTCTGGTGTGACGAGGCTCCGCAGGGGATCAGCTTCGTCTGCCTCGACGAGCGCCTCCGCGGTGCGGCGCGGCGCGAGGGGTTCGGGGTCACTCCGGTCTGAGGCACCTGCCCTCCGCGCGCCAGGCGCCGGGCGACGACCCGCGGCACGCGCCCTGACGCCGGGGCAACTCGGCGGCGGGGACGCCGGGTCGCGGCCCCTGCTCACCCGCCGGAAAACAGCCGGTCCCCCTGCTCCTCGATGATGCGCTTCGCCTTCGCGATCGTCATCGCGACGATCGCTTCGCGGTCGGGGGACGTATCGGCGCGGACGAGCTGATGGACCTTGCGGTCGCGGCCGGTCCCCTTCGAGATCGTCCCGACGAGGCGCCAGCCGCCCGGCTCCTTCTCGGGGGCCGGCGTGATCGTGTACCCGTTGTACTCGACGCTCGCGTCGGCGCGCGGCTTCTCGCTGGCTCCACTCCCCGGCGAAAGAAGGCGGCGCAGGAACCTCACCATGGCCCGCCTCCGCGAATCGCCAGCGCTGTGTCCTACTTCCCCCAGACCGGCGTGAGCCAGCTCCGGTGGGCGGGCTTCTCCCCCCGCGCGATCGCGAAGTAGCACGCCTGGATCGCCCGCGTCACGGGGCCGGGCTGCGCGCCGTCGCCGAGGGTGAGCTTGTCCACCGAGAGGACCGGCGTGATCTCCCAGCCGCTCCCGCAGATGAACGCCTCGTCGGCGAGATAGACCTCCGTCCGGTCGATCTCCCGCTCGACGGGCTCCCGCCCGAGCTCCTTCCGGAACAGCTCGAGGAGCGTCGCCCGCGTGATCGACTCGAGGATGTCCGCCGTGACCGGCGGCGTGACCGGCGCGCCCCCGCGCACCAGGAAGCAGCAGGCCCCGGGCGCCTCCGAGAGCTTGCCGCGGCCGTTCAGGATCAGCGCCGTGTCGTACCCGTTCGTGCGTGCTTCGAGGGTGGCGAGCCGGCTGTTCTGGTAGTTGGCCGAGCACTTGATCCGGGGCGGCATGCTCCCGTCGGCGATCCGCGTCCAGGAGGAGAATCCCACGGCGATGCCGGCCTTCTGGCTGAGCTTGCGGGGAACCGCGTCTACGGAGAGCCCCACCGGGCCGGTCGCCTCCATCGAGCCGTCCGCGTCGAGATACGCGGTCTGGCGGATGTGGACGTCCTCCCGCACCTCGTTCTTCCGCAGGACCTCGAGGATCGACGACGCGAGCTCCTCGCGCGTCAGGCTGTGCTCCATCCGCATGAGGCGGAGCGAGTTGAAGAGGCGGTCGATGTGCTCCTGGAGGCGGAAGACGTAGAGCTCCCCCTGCTTCGGGTTCCAGTAGGCCCGGAGGCCCTCGAAGACCGAGGTGCCGTACTTGACGGCGTTCGACTGGACATGGATCCGGGCCTCGTCGTAGGGAAGCAGCTTGCCGTTCAGGTAGAGATAGCGCGCGGGCACGATGGACCTCCTTGTCGGGTTGACCTCACTCACCGTCGAATCCGGGGGTCGGGCTGGGCCATGAGCTCTTCGAGCTCGCCGGGCCGCACGACCGCCACGTCCCCCCACATCGTACACTTGAGCGCCGCGAGCGCGGTCCCGCAATCCTGGGCGTACTGGACGTCGCGCTTCGTCAGGAAGCCGTAGAGAAACCCGGCGGCGAAGGCATCCCCCGCCCCGACCCGGTCGGCGACCGCATCGAGGGTGTAGAGGCGCGTCGGCCGGTGCGGTCGGTCGGCGAGGACGACCGACCCCTGGTCCCCGAGCGTGAGCGCCACCGTCGCTCGGGGCGCGCGCGCCCGCAGGGCGGCCGCGACCACCTCGGGCTCGCCCTCGAGCCCGAAGATCCGCCGGGCGTCATCGAGCCCGACGAAGAGGAGTCCCACGCGCGGGAGCCACGCCTCGAGCCACGTGCGGGCGGCGCCCGGCGACCAGAGCGCCGCCCGATAATTCACGTCGAGCGAGACGAGGCTCCCGCCCGCCTCCGCTTCCGCGACCGCGCGCTCGACCAGGCGGCGCGGCCGCTCCCCGAGGGCGGGGGTGATCCCCGTCAGGTGGACGGCCTGGCTGCGGCGGACCGCCCGCCAGTCCACCTCGCCCTCGCCGAGCGTCGTGAACGCGGAGTCCCGCCGGTCGTAGAGGACGCGGATCGGCCGGACTCCGACGCCGTACTCGATGAAGTAGCTGCCGATGCGGCTCCCGTCCCGCCAGACCACGGGCGCCACGTCCACCCCGTGACCGCGCAGCTCGCGCGCGAGCCGCTCGCCCCAGACATTCTGGGGGAGTGCCGAGATCCACGTGGTCCGGAGGCCGAGCCGCGCGAGGGCGCAGCAGACGTTCGCCTCGGCGCCGCCGAACGAGACGTCCAGCTCCCGCGCCTGCTCGAGCCGCGCGGGCGGCCGGCAGGCGAGGCGCAGCATCACCTCGCCGAGGCCGACGACGTCGTACTGAGGGTCGGGGACGCCCACGCCCTAGGTGATGATCCAGCCGCCGTCGACAAACAGCGTCTGGCCCGTCATGTAGTCGGAGGCGGGGGAGGAGAGGAACAGCACCGTCCCGATCAGATCCCCCACCTCCCCCGTCCGCGCCATCGGGATCCGCCGCGTCACGCGCTCCACCCACTCGGGGTTCGCGAAGAGGGGCTCGGTGAGCTTCGTCCGGATGTAGCCGGGGCCGATGGCGTTGACTTGCACGTTGTGGGGCGCCCACTCGACGGCCAGGGTCCGGGTGAACGCGGAGACGCCGGCCTTGGTCGCGGCGTAGATCGCGCCGGTCGGAAGCCCGACGCGACCGGCGATCGAGGAGATCGTCACGACCTTCCCGCTCCGCCGGGGGACCATGATCCGGCCCGCGGCCTGGGCGCAGAAGAACGCGGCGCGGAGGTTCAGGTTCACGACCGTGTCCCAGTCGGCCTCCGTGAACTCCACCACCGGACGGCGGATGTTCGTCCCCGCGTTGTTGACGAGGACGTCGAGCCGCCCGAACTCCTGGACCGCGTGCTCGAAGAGCGCGGGAATGGCACCGAGGCGCTGGAGGTCGATCGGGTGGACGAGCGCGCGGCGGCCCACCGTCTGGATCCGCCCGCCGACCTGTTCGAGCGCCGCCTTGTCCCGGCTCGCGAGGACCAGGTCGCAGCCGGCGCCGGCCAGGGCGAGCGCCGCGGCCGCGCCGATCCCGCGGCTCGCGCCGGTGACGAGCGCGACCTTGCCGCTGAGGTCCCAGCCCCCGGCCGTCATGCCGTAGAGGCTACCCGCGCGGCGCGCCCGGCGTCAACCGACCGGGACCGACACGTGCTCGTGCCCGACCACCCAGCCCCCCTCGCGCTGCTCGAAAATCAGCGTCCAGCGCCCGACCAGGTGCGAGCCGGTGCCCTGCTTGCTGACGACGTCGGCGCCGAAGGTGAAGGTCCATCACCTCGCGGCTCGCCACAGCCGCCGGGTGAACCACACGGCCAGGACCCCCATCGCCATGAACCCCCAGAAGATGGGCCGGTGGAGCAGCACGGCGGGCGAGAGCGCGATCACCTGGCGGGCCGAGCGCTCGATCATCGGGCCGAGGACGTAGGCCAGGACGAGCGGGGCCAAGGGCCAGCCCGCCTTGGTCAGCGCCCATCCCAGGAAGCCGAAGACCACGCCCACCCAGACGTCGAACAGGCTGGAGCGGGTGCTGAAGGACCCCACCAGGCAGAGCACGAGGATCGTCGGCGCGATGATCGGCTGGGGGATCGTGGCGAGGCGCGCCCAGAGCCCGACCAGGGGGGAGGTTCTGATCACGAGGATCACGTTGGCCACGAAGAAGCTGCCGATCACCGTCCAGGTGAACTGGGCGTGCTGGGTGAAGAGGAGCGGCCCCGGGATGAGGCCGTAGATCGTGAGGGCGGCCAGGATGAGGGCCATGGTGGGACCGGTGGGAATCCCCAGCGTGAGGAGCGGCAGGAGGTTCGCCATGGCCGCCGCGTTGTTCGCCGCCTCGGCCGCGGCCACGCCCTCGATGGCCCCCTTGCCGAACCGCTCCGGCTCCCGCGCGCGCTGCTTCTCGAAGGAATAGGAGAGGAACGACGTCACCGAGGGCAGCATGCCCGGGAGGAGCCCCAGGGGAAAGGAGATGGCGGTGGCGCGCCCGCCGGCGGCCAGGCCGTCGCGCAGCTCCGGCCAGCTCGGCATGAGCTTGCCCAGCTTGACGCCGCCGAGCGGGCCGGCCTTCTCCTCGAACATCCGCAGCACTTCTCCCACTCCGAACAGCCCGATCATGACGGGGACGATGTCGAACCCCAGCAGCAGGTTCGTGCTCCCGAAGGTGAGGCGTCCGAAGTCCGCGGAGTCGTCGTACCCGACCGAGACGAGCAGCATCCCGACGACCGCGACGATGGCCCCCCGAACGATGGACCGACCCGAGAGCCCGGCGATGGCGGTGAGGCTGAAGAGCCCGAGCCCCAGGTACTCCGCCGGCCCGAACGCGAGGGCCAGGCGGGCGACCGACGGCCCCAGGAGGGCGATGAGGACGGCGCCGGTGATCCCGGCGAGGAACGACACGATGGCGGCGATGGCCAGCGCCGGGCCGGGCCGCCCCTGCTTGGTCATCTCGTAGCCGTCCAGCGCCGTCACCACCGCCGAGATCTCCCCCGGGACGTTCATCAGGATCGCGGTCGTGGAGCCCCCGTACATGGCGCCGTAGTAGATCGCCGCCAGGGCGATGATCATGCCGGTGGGCGGGAGGTAGGTCGTGAAGGGAAAGAGGATCGCGACGGCGGAGACCGGGCCGATCCCCGGCAGGACGCCCACGAGCGTGCCGACCAGGCAGCCCGCGAAGGCGTAGAGGAGGTTCTGCGGCGCGAGGGCCGCGACGATTCCGTCGAGGAACATCCCCACGGGGGACCTACGGCCAGGGCAGGATGCCCTGCGGCAGGATGACGGCGAGGAATGTCCACAGCCATGCCGAGGCCAGCGACATCCCGCAGGCGAACGTCACGATGAACACCCAGCGGTAGGAGCTGAAGATGCGCAGGTAGGCGACGAAGGCCAGGACGGTGCTGACGAGGTATCCGAGAACCGGCAGGGCCAGCGCGTACGCTACGAGGAGGGCCATGGCCACGAGCACCCAGCGAACCCCCTGGCCGCCCTCCCACCGCTCCGGCGGCTCTCGGATCCCGTACACGATCGCCAGGCCGACCACCAGCCCGCCCAGGAGCGCCAGGTAGCCGCCGGCCTCGAAGGCGCGCAGGCTCGTCGCGTGCCGGATCATGATGCGGACGCCCTCCGCCAGGGCCGTGATGGCCACCAGCGAGAGCACCGCCAGCTCCACGCGCTTCTTCAGGCCCACACAGGCCCACACGCTCGCGATGCCGGCGGCCCTAGTTCCCGAAGGTCGCGACGAGCTTCCGGTAGAGGTCGGCCTCCTTCAGGACGTACTCCCGCACCTGGGCGGGCGGCATGTAGAACGGATGGCTCGCGATCTTCTCCAGGTCCCTCTTGACTGGCTAGCGCGTTTGGTTCGGTCCGGCCCTCAGGCCGGCTCAACGACCACCGCTCCGTCCTCGGCCCGGAATCGGGCGCCCAGGTTCGGCGACAGATCGCGGAGCAGCGTGGCGAACTGGTCGGCCCGCTCGGGGCAGAGCATGGGGTACCCGCCGTCGTCGAGGACGAGCGGCCGCAGGGCCAGCCGCTCGAGTGCGCCGCCCCGGAGGCGGGCGTCCACCAGCACGCCCTCCCGCCGCATCGCCCCGTACACGTTGGCGGCGGTCATCCGTCCGCGGAAGGAGAGGTGCGGCGTGTTCCCGGCGGGCGGGAGCGGCTCGAAGACGAAGTTGCCCAGGCTGTAGCAGATGGGCCTCCCGCGATGGAGCTCGACCCCGTGGACCCGGTGCGGATGGTGCCCCAGGACCAGGTCGCACCCCGCCTCGACCAGGGCCCGGCCCACCTCCCGCTGGTAGTCCATGATCGCGTCCTGTCCCGCGACGCCCCAGTGGGCGGACACGACCACGAACTCCGCGCGCCGCTCGAGCGCGCGGACCGCCGCGCAGGCGGCGTCCAGATCGAGCCCGAGGGGAAAGGTGACGACGGGCGGCGGGGTCCCGGGCTGCTCCTGGGCGAGGGGGTTCTCGA
The DNA here is from genome assembly GCA_964416315.1 of uncultured bacterium. Taxonomy (GTDB): domain Bacteria; phylum Methylomirabilota; class Methylomirabilia; order Rokubacteriales; family DASRDR01; genus CAYQDR01. The sequence goes on along the minus strand of CAYQDR010000026.1, from coordinate 24,487 downwards.
CCACGAAGGCCGCCGTCACGTGGATCGGCGCGATGCCGGGCCGCTCGGCGGCGGCCGCGAACCCCTGGGGGAGCGTGGACGCGAAGGCGAGGAACCCCACGCGCCCGCCCGGGCCGTCGAGGACGACCGGCGCGCGCGCCGCCTCGAGGGTCGGCCCCGCGCCCACGGGCCGCACGCCCCGCTCCCCGAGGACGGCGAGCGTGTCGGCGAGCCCGTCGATCCCGTAGTCGAGCATGTGGTTGTTGGCCAGGCTGACGATGTCCACGCCGGCCAGCACGAGATCCTCCACCTGGCGGGGATCGGCGCGGAGCGTGTTCTGCTTTTCCGCGCGCACGCCCCGGCGGGTGAGCGGCGCCTCGAGGTTCACGAAGGCGATGTCCGCCCCACGGAGCGCCTCGAGCACCGCCGCCGTCTCCCGCCGGGCCCGGACGCCGTCCGGGATCCGACCCTGGGCGAACCAGTCGCCCGCCGCCACGAGCCGGGTCACCGCGTCCGTCGCCATCAGCCGCAGACCTCGCGGAACAGCCGGAGGAAGTTCCGGCCGACGATCTTCACGACGACGTCCTCGGGGATCCCCCGGCGCAGCATGGCGGCCGTGAGGTTCGGCCAGCGATCCCAGGTCTCGAGATCCTTGGTCTGCCGGTTCGGATCCATCCGGTCCTCCGGCCGCCAGCCGACCCAGTCGAAGGCCGAGGCCTGCTCGCGGACCATCCCGGGAGACCAGGTGAGCACGTTGTAGTAGGGCTTCCCCCAGTCCGTGCCGATCCCGACGGCGTCCGAGCCGACCAGGTTCCGGATGTGCTCGACGTGGTCCACCACGGTGTCGAGCGTCGCCCATCCCGCGGGAAGCTCCCCGGGGGCGGCGTGCGGGTCCCGGTCGCCGGGCAGGAGGAACGAGGGCAGGATCAGGACGCCCACGTAGCCACCCCGCGCGGCGATCGCCCGGAGGGCCTCGTCGGTCTTCCCACGCGCATGGCGGCTGAGGGCCCGCGCGCTCGTGTGCGTGAAGGCCACCGGCTGGCGGGAGAGCGCGATCGCGTCGAGCGCCGTCTGGTCGCTGCAGTGGGAGAGGTCGATGAGGACCCGCCGCTCGTTGAGCTTCTCCACCAGCGCCACCCCGAACCGGCTGAGCCCGCCGTCCCGGCGCTCGACGCACCCGTCGCCGAACCGGTTGCGCAGGTTGTAGCTCAGCTGGATGATCCGGACGCCGAGGTTGTAGAGGACGTCCACGCGGCCCAGGTCGTCCCCGACGGGCTCGGCGTTCTGGAGGTTGTAGATCACGGCGTGTCGACGCTCGCGGTGCGCCCGCTCGACGTCCCCCGCCGTGGCCGCGAGGCAGAAGGCGTCCCCCAGCCCCTGGAGGAGCCGGTTCCCTCGGGCCAGCTCCGTCAGCGTCTCGTCCCAGGCGCGGCCCGGCGGGCCGGAGTCGTAGACGGTGGAGCTGGCGGCGGTGACCCCGGCGCGCTGCCAGTAGGCGAGGTAGGCCGCGCGGGTGTCCCGGTCGCGCCCCACGGCCTCGATCAGGTGTTCGGCCAGCGCGAGGCGGATGGCGGAGCGCGTCTTCCCCTCGGCCTGGAGCCGCTTCGCCAGCTCGACCATGGCCGGCGTCAGCATCATCTCGCAAGTGAAGGTGGGGGCCAGCGAATCCGCGACGAGCTCCTCGGCGTGAATGCGCCGCGCGCGCTCGAGCGCGTCCGCCTGCTGCGTCCTGGCGCCAGGGCTCATTTCCCGATCGCTCCGCCGCGTGCCGAACCAGCCCGACCCTACCCGGCCTGAGCGCCGGACGCAAGCCCACACGAGAGGGGAGGCGGAACGCGTTGGGCCTCACGACCCGGGCGTGCGCCCGCGGAGTCCCGCCACTGGGGCGGAGGACGGATGGAGCCCGGGCTCGTCAGGTTGCCACGACCCGGGGATACCGAATGCCATCGCGGGGAGCTAGCACGATACGAAGCGAGACCCGCGTTGAACTTGGTTTCCGGGGCGCTCGTCAGTTACGGCGGCTGGTTGCCGGCGGCCGATCTAGCCGCGAGCCGGCGGTTCCGGACAGACCGCGACATTGATGGTGGCGGTAGACACGAGCGCCCCGATTCGCGCTGCGATCGCGTCCTATTCCGACCTGAGACTCATGAGGCGTCCCTGCGATGATCTGCGCGATGGCGCCGCCTAAACCTAATGCTGGTGCTCAGCGGCCGAGGAGCGAGCAGCGCGAGCAGCCGGTCCGCTGGAGGGCGATGTGAGACGCCGCCCGACCCTGTACTGTGAGAGTTCTTCCCGGACCACTTGCCGCACAGCGTCGAGCGTCGAGCGCCGATGGACATGCTCCAGCAACGCGTCGTTGATCAGGGTCTGGTAGTTCCCACCGCCAGCCCTGTCCACCAGATCTCGGAAGTACTCCAGGATGGTGTTGTCTAGGCGAATCGAGATTTTGGTCTTTCCCGGCTCGGGCTTGACGACGGGACCACGCTTGGCGCGCGAGAAGTCGATGTCGCGATACTTCTCAGCCACGACTTTTTTCATACAGCACCCTCTGGCGTTTTTTCGCCTTCCAAGCCGAGATCACACGGATGATGTCAGGCTCGCGGTACATGTACACCACAACGAGCAGGTTTCCAAGGTTGCTCAGGCCCAGGGTTACGAAGCGCGACTCTTCCACGGCGTCGGCATCCTCACGGGTCAGGGCAAGGTCGTCCCCGAGGACCGTGACCGCCTCTGCGAAACTGGCCCCGTGCGCCCGTAGGTTCGCCTCCGCCTTGAGAGGATCCCACTCGAACCGCACACGAGTAGTGTATAGACGTTTGTCCCCCGAGTCAAATGGAGGAGGTTGTGGGGTTTCACCTGCACGATCGACACGCGCACGAAGGTCCGCTTCAACAGAGTACGCCGGCTTTCAGGACCCGCATGACAGCATGTCGTCTCTCAGTGCGCCCGGTGTCGTGGTCTCTGAGGACTGCAGCGCATGCATAGTGGACTCCCCCAGGCTATCACGCTGGCGGCGCCCCACCCTCACCCCAGCCCTCTCCCTCCCTCGGGAGGGAGAGGGAGCCGACGGCGAGCCTTGACCTGGTCCCGGCGGCGGCTTATGGTGGCGCCATCCACGGTCGCGTCCGGCCGAGCCGGAGAGCCGGTGAGCCCACCTGAGCGGAGGGAGGACGCCATGCGGCGATTCGCATTCGCCTTGGTCTCGGCAGCGATCCTGATCACGGTCTTCGGCGCGTCCCCGGCGGCGGGCGCCAGCGGCGAGCTCGTGGTGGCGATGGGGGTGGACGTCCTCACCCTCGACCCGAACATCGACACCATCATCGCCCGCCAGCAGCCGGCCATGAACATGTTCGACCGGCTGGTGGCGCTGACGCCGGAGATGCGGCCCGTGCCCGAGCTGGCCGCGGCGTGGGAGCAGCCGGAGCCCCAGCGGATCCGGTTCCGCCTCCGGCGGGGGGTGAAGTTCCACGACGGGACCGAGTTCACCTCGAAGGACGTGAAGTTCACCTACGACCGGATCCTGGACCCCGCGCTCAAGTCGCGCCTCAAGGACTGGATCCGCTTCGTGGCCGAGGTGGAGACGCCGGACCCGTACACGGCGGTCGTGAGGCTCCACTACCCGTTCGCCCCGGCCCTGAACCACCTGGCGCAGATTCCCATCGTCTCCAAGGACGTGGTCGAGCGGATGGGGGCCGAGCGCTTCGCCAAGAGCCCGGTAGGCACCGGGCCCTTCCGCTTCGTGGAGTGGGTCAAGGACCAGCGCGTGGTGCTGGAGGCCAACCCGGGCTACTGGAAGGGCGCCCCGAAGATCCAGCGGGTCGTCTGGAAACCCGTGCCGGAGCACTCGAGCCGCCTGGCCGAGCTCCTGACGGGCCGCGCGGACATCGTGGTGAACGTGCCCCCGCAGCAGGTCAGCGTGATCGAGCGTGACCCCAAGCTGCGGGTCGCCAAGGTCCGGAGCCTCCGGACCGCCTTCATCGCGATCAACACCTGGCAGAAGCCCTTCGACGACGTCCGCGTCCGGCAGGCGCTCAACTACGGCGTGGACGGGGAGGCCCTGATCCGGGATCTGTTCCTCGGCCACGGGTACCGCTCCAGCCAGCCCGCCTCGCCGCTGGTGTTCGGCTACAACGCCGAGGTCAAGGCGTACCCGTACGACCCGGATCGGGCGCGGCGGCTCCTGGCCGAGGCCGGGTACCCGCAGGGCTTCAAGACGACCCTGGACGGCCCCATCGCCCGGTACCCCCTCGACAAGGAGATCGTGGAGGCCGTCGCGGGCCAGCTCCGGAAGATCGGGGTCGAGGTCGCCCCGAACTCCATGGAGTTCGCGCGGTTCTGGGAGCGCTTCCTGGGCAAGAAGTTCGACGGGCTCGGCTTCCTCTCGGTCGGCAACATCGTGGCCGACCCGGACTGGAACATCGCCATCCACATGGATAGCAAGCGCCGGGGCATCTACTACAACACGCCCCAGCTCGACGCGTGGATCGAGGAGGGCAAGGTCACCGCCGACCCCGCCAAGCGCGAGGCGATCTACCAGCGGATTTTCCGGCACGTCCACGAGCAGGCGCCCTGGATCTTCCTCCTCGACTACGCCGACCTCTACGGCGTGAGCGCGCGCCTGTCGTGGACGCCGCGGGCCGACGAGTGGATCCTCCTCCACGAGGCCGTCCTGAAGAACTGACGCGCCGTCGGGCTCCATGACCCGGTTCGCGTTGCGGCGCCTCCCCCAGCTGGCGCTGGCCCTGCTGGGGGTGAGCTTCTTCACCTTCGTCCTGCTGCACCTGTCCGGTGACCCGGCGCAGCTCCTCCTGCCGGAGAGCGCGGGACCGGACGAGGTGGCGCGCGTCCGGCGGGAGCTCGGGCTGGACGACCCGCTCCCGGTCCAGTTCGGCCGCTTCCTGGCCCACGCCGTCCGCGGCGACTTCGGGCGCTCCCTGGCGTTCGACCAGCCGGCCCTGGCTCTCGTGCTGGAGCGCCTGCCGGCGACCTTCGAGCTGGCCCTGGCGGCGGCGGCCGTGGCGCTGGTGGTCACGGTGCCGCTCGGGGTCCTGGCGGCGCTGCACCGGGGGACGCTCGTAGACCTCGGGGCCATGCTGGGGACCCTGGTCGGCCAGTCCATGCCTACCTTCTGGTGGGGCATCGTCCTCATCATGGTCTTCGCGGTCCTCCTCGGCTGGCTGCCGCCCACCGGACGCGGCGGCCTCCAGCACCTGATCCTCCCGGCCGTGGCGCTCGGCACCTACTCCGCCGCCCGCACCGCGCGGCTGATCCGGTCCGGCATGCTGGACGAGCTGGGACGCGAATACGTCCGCACCGCGCGGGCCAAAGGACTCCCGGAGCGCCGCGTCGTCTTCGCCCACGCCTTCCGGAACATCCTGATCCCCGTCGTCACCGTGGCGGCGATGGAGTTCGGCGTGATGCTGGGCGGCGCCATGATCATCGAGACCGTGTTCGCGTGGCCCGGGCTCGGACGGCTCATGATCCAGGCCATCTACCGCCGGGACTTCCCGGTGGTGCAGGCCTCCGTCTTCGTGCTCTGCATCCTGTTCGTGACCATGAACATGCTGCTGGACCTGCTCTACGCGTGGCTGGACCCCCGGGTCCGGGTCGGCTGACGTGGCGACCCTCGACGAGCGGGCCAACACTTCCCTCCCCGAGTGGGCCGCGGCGCCCGAGGTCGGCGCGCTCCCGCGGCCCGAGCGGGCCCGCGGCGTCCGGGCGCTGGCGGGCGCCGGGCGGCAGGTCGGGCTCGGGGCGGCCGTGGCGGTCCTGGTGCTCTTCGTCGCGGCGGCGGTCCTCGCCCCGTGGATCGCGCCGCACGACCCGCTGGGGCAGGACACCCGCGCCTCGCTCACGCCGCCGGCCTGGAGCCCCGGGGGGAGCCGGGCCCACCCGCTCGGGACGGACCTCCTCGGGCGCGACGTGCTGAGCCGGATCATCCACGGGGCGCGCGTGTCGCTGATCGTCGGCGTCCTCTCGGTCGCCGCGACGCTCGCGATGGGGGTGGTGCTGGGCCTGGCCGCCGGGTACTACGGCGGGGTCCTGGACGACGTGCTGATGCGGCTCGCCGACGTCCAGCTCTCCATCCCGATGATGGTCTTCGCCGTGGCCATCATGGCGGTCCTGGGCGCGAGCCTCTTCAACCTGGTGCTGGTGCTCGCCATCACGGGCTGGGTGCTCTTCTCCCGCGTGACGCGGGGGATCGTCCTGAGCCTCCGGGAGTGGGAGTTCGTGAAGGCCACGCAGGCCCTGGGCAGCTCGGACCGCCGGATCGTGCTCCGCCACCTCCTGCCGCACCTGGTGAGCCCGCTGGTCGCGCTGGCGACGCTGGAGGTCGGGCGGCGGATCGTCTTCGAGGCGTCCCTGAGCTTCCTGGGCCTGGGGGTCAAGCCACCGACCCCGAGCTGGGGGAGCATGCTGAGCGATGGGCGCGAGTACCTCCTGGTCGCCTGGTGGCCCTCGACGTTCCCGGGCCTGGCCATCACGGCGGTGGTCCTCGCGCTGAACCTCCTGGGAGACTGGCTGCGGGACCGGCTCGACCCGCAGCTGAGGACAGTCGGACGATGAACCCCGGCCCGATGGGGGGAGGACACGTGCGATGACAGCGTACACGGATACTCTCGTCCGCTACCTGCACGGCCTGACGTTCGAGCAGCTCCCGGAAGCCGCGGTGAGCAAGACCAAGGAGCTGGTGCTGGACTACCTCGGCTACGCGAGCAGCGCGGCCCGGGAAGAGCCGGCCGCGATCCTCTGGGAGATCCTGCTGGCCCTGGGCGGCCGGCCGGAGAGCACGGTGATCGCGCACGCGCCCCGGACCTCGTGCGTCCACGCCGCGTTCCTGAACGGGGCGATGGGGCACATGACCGAGCTGGACGACACCCACCGCCAGACCCAGTCCCACGTGGGCGACAGCGTCATCGCGGCGGCCCTCGCCGTCGCCGAGCGCGGCCGGCTCGGCGGGCGGGCGGCGCTCGTCGCGATCGTGGCCGGCTACGAGGCCGCCATCCGGATCGGCGAGTCGGTCATGCCCACGCACTACGTCAAGGGGTGGCACCCGAGCGGCACCATCAACACCTTCGGCGCCGCCGTCGCGGCGGGCCTGCTGCTGGGTCTCGATCGGGAGCGGCTGCGCCACGCCCTCGGCCTGGCCGGGGCCCAGGTCGCGGGCAACTTCGCTCACATCCGCTCGCGCGGGATGGCGAAGGACTTCAACCCCGGGCGGGCCGCGGCCAACGGGGTCCTGGCCGCCCTCCTGGCGGAGCGCGGCTTCTCCGGCTCCACCGACGTGATCGAGAACGAGTACGGCTTCTGGAAGCTCTACGCGGACAACGTCGTGCCGGAGTGCATCACGGGGGACCTGGGGCGCCACTTCAAAGTGCTGGAGGTCGCCCACAAGCCCGCCCCCGGCTGCCGCTGCCTCCACCCCTCCCGGGATGCGGTCCTCGACCTCACCGAGCGCCACGGGATCGTCGCCGGCGCCGTGGAGGGGATCACGCTCCGGATCTACTCCCAGGGGGCCAAGTGGGTGGACGACCCGGAGCCGTGGGGCGCGGGCAAGGGGATGTACGGGCCGCGCTTCAGCGTGCAGTTCAACGTGGCCCTGGCCGTGCTGGAGGGGCGGCCCGGCATCCGCGGGCTCTTCGAGCACGACTACATGGCCCGGAAGCTCGCCGACCCGGCCATCCGCCAGATGATGGGGCGCGTCACGGTCGTCCACGACGACGAGCTGATGCGGGAGTTCCCGCACAAGTGGTCCTCGGTGGTCGACATCAAGACCCGCGACGGTCAGGTGGTCAGCCAGCGCGTGGACTACCCCAAGGGTGAGCCCGAGAACCCCATGACCCACGACGAGCTGCTGGACAAGTACCGGATCCTGGCGACCCGGGTGTTCAGCGAGGACCGGGCGGAGGAGATCGCCAAGGCGGCCGAGCGTCTCGAGACCCTGGCGGACGTCGGCGACCTGATGGCGCTCCTCGGGGGCTGAGCTGGCATGGGCTGGCGGATCGGGATCGACACGGGCGGGACGTTCACCGACCTCGTCCTCTTCTCGGAGGAGACCGGGGAGCTCGTGAGCTGGAAGGTCAGCTCGACGCCCGAGGACCCGTCGCTGGCCCTCGCCCGGGGGATCGAAGAGATCCTGGAGCGCCGGGGACTCCCGTCCGAGGCGCTGACCTACCTGGGCCACGGGACGACCGTGGCGACCAACGCGTTCCTGCAGCGGAAGGGCGCCCGCACCGGGCTCGTCACGACGGCGGGCTTCCGGGACCTCCTGGAGCTCGGGCGCCAGGCCCGGCCGGCCCTCTATGACCTCCGCGCGGACAAGCACCCGGTGATCGTGCCGGGCGCCCTGCGCAAGGAGGTCCGCGAGCGGGTCGCCTACGACGGGAGCGTGGTCCGGCCGATCCGCGAGGCCGACGTCCAGCGGGCGGCGCGGGAGCTGGCCCGGTCCGGGGTGGAGGCGGTCGCCGTCTGCTTTCTCTTCTCGTTCATGAACGCCGACCACGAGGCCCGGGCCAAGCGGATCGTGCAGGACCGCCTCCCCGACGCGTACGTGTCCATCTCGAGCGAGGTCATCCCCGAGTTCCGCGAGTACGAGCGGATGGCCACGACCGTCCTCAACGCCTACCTGGGCCCGGTGGTGCAGCGCTACATGGACCGGCTGGCGGACCGGCTGGCCGAGATGGGCCTCCGGGTCGTGCCGCAGATCACGCAGTCCAACGGCGGCATCATGTCGGTGCGCGCCGCGTCGACCCGGGCGCTCGAGACGGCCTTCTCGGGTCCCGCCAGCGGCGTCATGGGGGCGGCGTACGTCGGCGGGATCTCGGGGTTCCCGGACGTCATCAGCATCGACATGGGGGGGACCAGCGCCGACGTGGCCGTGGTCGAGGGGGGCCGGCCGAAGATGACCACGTCCAGCATGGTCGGCCCGTACCCGGCCCGGATCGCCATGGTGGAGGTGGACACGGTCGGCGCGGGCGGGGGGAGCCTCGCCTACGTGGACCTGGCCGGCGCGCTCAAGGTCGGGCCGCAGAGCGCCGGAGCCGATCCGGGGCCGGCCTGCTACGGGCGGGGCGGGCGCGAGCCGGCCGTGACCGACGCCCACGTCGTCCTCGGGCGGATCGGGGCCACCGGGCTCCTCGCCGGGCGGATGAGCCTCGACGTGGAGGCGGGGCGCCGGGCCGTGGGGGCCATCGGGGCGCGGCTCGGGCTGTCCCCGGTGGAGGCGGCGCACGGCACCCTCCGGGTCGTGAACGCCAACATGCTCCGGCTGATCCGGAAGCTCTCGGTGGAACGCGGCTACGATCCGCGCGACTACGCCCTCGTCGCCTTCGGCGGGTGCGGACCGCTGCACGGCGGCGACCTGGCCGAGGAGCTCGGGATGCGGACGGTGATCGTCCCCGAGAACGCCGGCGTCCTGTCGGCCCTGGGCCAACTCCTCGCGGACGTCCGGGCGGACTTCGTCCGGACGAGCATCATGACGCTCGAGCCCGGGCACATGCCGGACCTCGAGCGCCGCTACCGCGAGCTGGAGGCGCGCGCCGCGGCGTGGCTCGAGAGCGAGGGCATCCCGCCCGGGCAGCGACGGATCCTCCGGCACGCGGACGCGCGGTACGTCGGGCAGAACTGGGAGCTCACCGTGGACGTGCCGCCCGGGCCCCTCGCGGCCGGCTCCGTGGACGTCATCGCCGACAACTTCCACGCCGCCCACGAGCGGAAGTACACGTACGCGCTGCGCGCCCACACGGTGGAGCTGATCAACTGCCGCGTGACGGCCCTGGGCGAGAGCCCGAAGCCGACGCTCCCCGAGTTCCCCCCGGCCACCGGCCCGGTGGACGCGGCGCGGGTGGGCGGGCGCCCGGTCGTGTGGGAGGGCGAGCGTCCCGTCCAGACGCCGGTCTTCCTCATGGAGCGGCTCGGCCCGGGGCATGAGCTCGCGGGCCCAGCCATCGTGGAGCACCTCACGGCGACCACGGCGCTCCGCCCGGGCGACCGCGCCCGGGTGGATCGCTACCGCAACCTGATCGTGGAGGTCCGCCGGACCGGGGGAGGAGCCTGAGCATGCCGCCGGCGCCGCGTCGGGAAGGGATCATCACCGCCGAGGTGGTGGGGAACTACCTCCTCTCGGTGGCCGAGCAGGTGAACCAGACGATGATCAAGGCGTCCTTCAGCCCCAACATCAAGGAGCGGCAGGACTGCTCGGCCGCGCTCCTCGACGACCAGGGCCGCCTGGTGGCCCAGGCCGACAACAACCCCGCCCACCTGGGCTCGCTCCTCTTCATGGGCCAGGAGGTGCTGAAGAAGTACGGGAGCGGCGGCGGCATTCAGGACGGCGACGTCTTCATCCACAACGACCCCTACACGCGGGGGAGCTCCCACCTGTCGGACATCACGCTGGTCACGCCCATCTTCGCCGCGGGTCAGCCCGCGTTCTTCGCGGTGAACACCGGCCACCACGTGGACGTGGGGGGCCGCGTCCCCGGCTCCACGGCCCCCGACTGCCGCACGGTCTACGAAGAGGGGATCCGCATCCCCCTCACCCGCCTGGTGGAGGGCGGGGTCCTCAACGAGGAGATGCTGGAGCTGATCTGCCACGCCTGCCGCGACCCGCGCGAGCGCTCCGCCGACCTCCGGGCCCAGATCGCCGCGAACGAGATCGCCCGCCGGCCGCTCACGGGGCTGGTCGAGCGGTACGGGGTCGACGGGGTCTTCCGCATCGTGGACGAGATCCTCGACTACGCCGAGCGGCGGGGCCGCGAGGTCATCGCGACGCTCCCGGAGGGGCGCTACGCCGCCACGGTCTGGATGGACTCGGACGGCGTCGGCGACGCGGAGATCCCGATCGCGGTGACCTCGGTGATCCGGGACCGGTCGATCCACTTCGACTTCACCGGGACGGGCCCCCAGGCGGCCGGCGCCATGAACTGCGTGGAGAGCATCGTCCTGGCCGCCGTCTACTTCGCCTTCAAGGCGATGCTGGACCCCGGCATCCCGCCCAACAGCGGCTTCTTCCGCTGCCTGTCCATCCACACGCCGCCCGGCACCATCGTCAACCCGAGCATGCCGGCGGCCGTCGGCGTCCGGATCGACACGGCCCAGAAGGTCACCGACGCGGTGATCCGGAGCCTGGTGGCGGCCCTGCCCCCCGAGCAGGCCGTGGCCGGCGCCCACGCGGTGAACTCGTGCTGGATCTTCTACGGCGACGACCCCGGCCGGAAGCGCCCGTACGTGTACCTGGAGACCTTCGGCGGCGGCGCGGGGGCGGTGGCGGGGAAGGACGGGCCGGACGGGATCCACGTGTATCTCGTCAACGTGCGGAACCTCCCCATCGAGGTGCTGGAGCGGGAGTACCCGCTCCTCGTGGAGGGGTACTCGTTCGTCCCGGACAGCGGCGGCGCCGGCGAGTTCCGGGGCGGCCTCGGGATCCGGCGGGACATCCGGGTCCTCGCCGACGGAAGCTACATCACGCCCCGCTCCGAGGGGCAGAAGCGGCCGACCTGGGGGGTCCTGCGCGGCGGCGGGGGCGCGCCCGCCCGGCTCGTGCGGAACCCGGGGACGGCGCGCGAGTCGCGGCTGCCGGGCAAGGGCTCCCACATTCCGCTGCGCCGCGGCGAAGTCCTGAGCCTCCGGAGCCCCGGGGGCGGGGGCCTGGGCGATCCGCGGCGGCGCGATCCGGAGCGGATCGCCGCCGACCTCGCGAACGGGAAGATCAGCCCCGAGCACGCCTGGCGGGTCTATCGCTACCGGGCGCGCCGGTCGGCCCGGCGCAAGCGCTAGGTCCGACTATTCACGAACCGCGGCTTCAGCTGCTCTTGGCAAAGATCGCAGCGGTGGATTTCAGGTCGCTTCCTGGTATAGCTTCTTCATAGATACATCGGGTGGAGCGGGCGATGCGGATGCAGGTCGAGAAGTGGGGCCACAGCCTGGCGCTGCGAATCCCCAAGCCCTTCGCCGAAGACGCCGATGTCCGGGAGGGCACTGTCGTTGACTTCTCCGTTTCGGAGGGCAGGCTCGTGGTCGCAGCGGCCCCGCGGCGAAAGGCCACGTTGAAAGAACTTCTCGCCAAGGTCAACCGGCGCAATCTTCACGGCGAGGTGGACCTGGGTCCTCCGGCGGGCCGGGAATCCTGGTAGTGCCCGGCGATACGTGCCCGCCCGCGGCGACGTCGTCTGGCTGTCCTTCACCCCTCAGACAGGCCACGAGCAGGCGGGGAGAAGGCCCGCGCTCGTGCTCTCGCCCGCGTCGTACAAAGGGGAAGGTGGGTCTGCCCGATTACGACCCGGGTCAGGACTACCCTTTCGAGGTGCGGATTCCCGCGGGTCTCGAGGTCAGCGGAGTCGTCCTGTCGGACCAGGTCAAGAGCCTTGACTGGCAGGCTCGGGTGGCCCGGTTCATCTGTCGGCTATCACCGCGGGCCACGGTCGAGGTGTTGGACAAGGTGGGAACGCTGCTATCGCCAGGCGGAGCCTAACTAACGCGACGGAGCGGACGCCATGACGCGGGTCGAATCGCTCACGGCCGTTTCGGGCGCCTTCGGAGCAGCACGCTCCATCGTCGAACTCCTTGAAATCATCACCGAGAAGGCGCGGGAGCTTGTGGGAGCCCACCAGGCAACCACGAGTGTGGTGTTCGGCAAGAACTGGGCGAAGGCGGTCCACGCCGTGTCCCTGAGCGATAAGTACGCCACGTGGCGGGCGTATGACACGCGACCGGACGGATCAGGAATTTACCGACTGGTTTGCCAGCTCAATCGCCCGATGCGGCTCACGCAGACCGAGCTCGAGGCGCATCCAGCGTGGCGAGGATTCGGCGCCGCCGCCGAACGGCACCCGCCGATGCGCGGATGGCTGGCCGCGCCCCTGACGGGACGCGAAGGATGGAACATCGGACTCATCCAGCTTTCTGACAGGTACGACGGCGAATTCAGCGCGACCGACGAAGCGGTTCTCGTCGAGTTGGCCCGACTCTCGTCAATCGCGCTCCAGGACAAAAGGCGGTATGCGCGAGCGCAGCGGCGGCGTGGCGGGGTCGCACCATGACTTCGTCGCTGCGACGACCATCGGAGCGTCGAACCTCGCGTGCAGCGGACCGGGGCTGGCGGCGTTCGTCACGACCGCTAACCGCGACCGTTAGGCAGCCATGAGATGTAACTCGAGGAGGCCCGATGGGCTCGCCACGTGAGGTCGTCTTGGAGTGGCTCGATGCCTTCAACCGACGGGATGCCCACGCAGTGGTCGCCTTGTATCACGACGAGGCCGTCAACACGCAGGTCGCCGCCGGTGAGCCAACTATCGGCCGCCAGGCAATATTGAAGGAGCTTCTCGCGTTCTTCCGGGCGTTTCCGGACAACTACACTCGTCTGGTGAGTCTGTTCGAGGACGGTGAGTGGGCCATCTTGGAGTGGACAGGGGGCGGTACTTGGCAGGACGAGTTCGCGGGTCTGACGCCCAACGGTCGCTCGTTCACGTTGCAGGGCTGTGGGTTCTTCCAGGTCACGGGCGGTAAGATCAAGTTCCAGCGTGGGTACTGGGACAAAGCCACTTGGTTCGGTCAGCTCGGCATTCCGCTGGAAGTCCGAGCTGTCTAACCTCGCAGTCGAGCGGACGCGCTGCGCGCGCCGCTCACGGCGAGTGCTAGACAGAAATGCCCGTACCCATGACGCCCTTTGGGAATGGCAGCGAAGTCCGGTACCTGCCCCTCTCCCTCCCGAGAGGAGAGGGGTCAAGTGAGCCAGGAGGGGACGCCATGAATAGGAAGATGGGGACCGGGATCGGGGTGTGGGTTGCCGTTGCGCTCCTGAGCCTGAGCCTCGCGCTCTCGCCGGACGCCGCGGCGCAGCAGCCGACCCGCGGGGGCAAGATTACGGTGGCCGTGGGAACGGACCCCTACTCGCCGGGGCCCTACGTCTACGGCGGGGGCGCCGGGTTCTTCGTGAACGGCAACATCTACAACAGCCTGCTCCGCTTCGACAAGGACGGGAAGCTCGTCTCGGACTTTGCCGAGTCCTACACCGTCGCCGAGTCCAGGGTCTACACCTTCAAGCTCCACCCCGGCGTCACCTTCCACGAGGGGGGCGACGTCACGGCCGAGGACGCCAAGTGGTCGTTCGAGTTCTACATGAGCGGGAAGGCGGCGGCCACTCGCGGAGCCACGCTCAAGGCGCTCGTCGACCGGATCGAGGTCGTGGACCGGCACACGATCCGGATCGCGCTCAAGGATCCCAACGCCACGTTCCTCCAGCTCGTCGCGCTGCGGGACGTGCCGATCGTCTCGAAGGCGTGGGTCGAGGGCGGCAAGAGCTACCGCGACGGCTGGAACGGCACCGGGCCCTTCCGGATGGCGGAGGCGGTGCGCGGGGAGCGGTACCGGATGGTCCGGAACGACCGCTACTTCAAGAAGGGGCTCCCCTACCTCGACGAGATCACGGTCCGCGTGGTGGCGAGCGAGCTGACGCGGGCCGAGGGCGTGCGGTCGGGGCAGTTCGACGTGGCCGACTTCCTGCCGTGGGAGCAGGCGCCGGCCTTCACGGGCAACCCGGCGCTCCGGCTCGAGAAGGGCTGGACGGTCTTCAACGCGATGGTGCTGAACCACACGCGTCCCCCCTTCACCGACCAGCGCGTGCGCCAGGCCGTCGCGCACGCCATCGACCGGACCACCGTCAACACCATCGGCCACGGGGGGCTCGGGCTGCCCATCACGAGCGGCCTCTTCCAGTCGAACAGCCCCTGGTTCTGCAAGGAGAACGCGGACATGTACGCGTTCGACCCCGCCAAGGCGAAGGCGCTCCTCCGCGAGGCGGGGCATCCTGGGGGCGTCACCATGAACCTCGTGCTCGCCCAGTTCCAGCCCTACCTCCAGTCCTTCGCCGTGGTCGAGCAGAACCTCAAGGAGGCCGGGATCCAGGTCAAGGTGGTTCCGACCGACACCGGCGGCATGGCCGAGATGCGGACCAAGGGGAACTACGACGCGCTGTGGACCGGCACCATCCTGCCGTACGACGATCCCGACGGGTACTCCACCTTCTTCGAGTCCACCGGCGCGTTCTACGGCCGGCCCACCGGGTTCAAGGACCCCGCGATCAACAAGCTGTTCGCGGACGGGCGGCGGCTGCTCCGGGAGGCCGAGCGGAAGCCCATCTACTGCCAGCTCGAGCGCCGCGCCCTGGAAGGGGCCTACTGGGTCTTCATCACCTGGCGGCCAAACCTCTTCGGGGTCCGGCAGGCGCTCAAAGGGTTCGTCTCCATGCCGGGCCCGCTCCAGCTCCAGACGCCGATCCTCCTGGAGTCGGCCTGGCTCGAGCGGCGCTGAGCGCTCCCTCGGGTCTGGGCGTGCGTGACGGCGTCGCTGCCCTGGGCGAGCTACGCTCGCCTGCTCGGGGAGGGCGGACCGCCGCTCCGCGCATAGCGCCAGCGGCTTCGCGCCACCGCATCGAGGAGCGGCGACGGGACGCGCGCAGCCACCTCCTCCCGGGTGTACGGGAAGAGGTCCACGCCGACCGGGAAGGCGCCCGGTAGCAGGTTCGGGATCCGGTCGCGGACCGGCTTGTCCGAGTGGCTCAGCACGACGAACACGTCGAGGTCGCTGCCCGGCGCCCAGGTGCCCTCGGCGAAGGACCCGAAGACGACAATCTCCTCGATCTGCGGGTGCGCGGCCAGGAGGCGGGCCGCGTAAGCGTCCATCGCCCGGCGGACCGCCGCCTCATCGACCGATTTGACGACGACACCACTCAAGGATGACCTCCGCATTGGCGATGGCCTGCTCCGCCTCGCGCCGGGTGTAGAAGTCGACGGGCGCGCCCCGCTCGAACCCGTTCGGATAGCGAGTCGGGATGTAGTGCTTGTCCAGTTCCTTCGCGCGATCGACGAGCTCCGCCGATGGCCGCGCGCCCTCCGGCAGGCTCTCGAGCAGCACGCTGAGCGTATGCCCCCACGCGTCGAGATGTCGCCGCTGAAAGACCGCCTTGATGGCTTTCTCGGCAGCCTGGTGCGAGGCGAACGCCGACCAGTTGTGGTCGCCGTCGTCCCGCGCGTTGCGGGCGTGGCGGAGATCCGCCTCGGCCTGCCGTAGCCAGTCGAGCGAGCGTTCGGCCATCAGTCTGCCCCACCGCCGAGTCCCGCGAGTCCCGCCCCGCTGATCGGGACCCGGCGTCTCCACCAGGATACGCCAGAGCCGCCCTCCCCGGTCGCCTGGATTCTCCCCGGCGATCCACCGGCCCCACTCGATCCCTCGCCCGCCCTCCGATAGCCCGCTGCTCGTGGTCCAGCCGGGACCGACCCAGGCCACCCGGATGCGCTAGAATCGTGTCGCACCTATGGGCAGAGACGGTAGCCGCGGTGCCAGGATCGTCGATCCGGAGCCGACGACCGATGGTGTGCGGCGGCGTTCAGTATTGGCTCGACCGTCAGGCGGCAGGCGGTTCGCGGCAGCCCTCTGATCGGCCGTGTGGCGCTGGGTCCTGAGGCGGCTGCTCTGGGCGGCGTTCCTCGCCTGGGGCGTCGCGTCGCTGATCTTCCTCGTGATCAACGCGATCCCCGGCGACCCGGTGGTCATCATCCTCGGCGAGGCGGGCGGGCCGGGCCACGACGACGCCGCCGCGCGGGAGCTCCGCGAGCAGCTCGGCCTGGACCGGCCCCTGCCGATCCGGTACGCGCGCTGGCTCGGGGGCCTCCTGACCGGCAACCTGGGGCGGTCCCTCTACACCAACGTGCCGGTGACCCGCGAGCTGGCGGAGAAGTTTCCCCGGACGCTCTACCTGGTGGTCCCGGCGGTCGTCCTCGGGATCCTGGCCGGCGTCCCGCTGGGCGTCTTCACCGCCACCCGTCGCGGCACCGCGTGGGACGGCGTGACCAACGCGCTGGGGCTCCTCGGCTACTCGCTCCCCGTGTACATCACGGGTAGCCTGCTCGCCTACCTCCTCGGGGTCCGCTGGCGCCTCCTCCCGGTCTCCGGCTACGTGGACCCGGCGGTGGACCCCCTCGGCTTCGCGCGCCACGGCCTCCTTCCCATCCTCTGCCTCGCGGGGACGGTCCTCCCCATCGCCATGCGGATGACCCGCACGACGATGCTGGACGTCCTGGGCGAGGACTACATCCGGACGGCGCGCGCGAAGGGGCTCTCACCCCGCAACGTGATCTACCGGCACGGGCTCCGGAACGCCCTGATCCCGGTCATCGTCGTGATCGGCCTCCAGCTCGGCTACATGTTCGGCGGCACCGTGCTCACCGAGCTGGTGTTCAGCTGGCCGGGGCTGTCCACCTACCTGTTCTTCGGGATCTTCAAGCGCGACTACCCGGTGGTCCAGGGGGTCATCCTGGTGCTCTCGCTCATCTACATCCTGATCAACCTGCTCATCGACCTGAGCTACGGCCTCCTCGACCCCCGAATCCGCTACTCCTGACCCGTGGGCACCCGACGGATCCGGATCTCGGTGGCGGTGATTCTGACGCTCCTCGTGGCGGCGGCTCTGGCCGACCGTCTGGGGGGCTACCCGCCGAACAAGATCGCCCTCGGGCGCCCCTTCACGGGTCCCACCACGGCGCACTGGTTGGGACTGGACTACGCCGGACGGGACGTCCTGAGCCGGCTGCTCCACGGGGGGCGGATCACGCTGTCGATCTCCATCGCGTCGATCCTCCTGGCGGCGGCCGCCGGGCTGGTCGCGGGGCTGGTAGCCGGGTACGCGGGCGGGGTCGCAGACACGGCCGCCATGCGGACGGCCGACGTGCTCCTGTGCTTGCCCCCGATCCTCGTGGCGATGGCGATGGTCGCCTTCGTCGGAAGCAGCGCCGTCTACCTCACGCTGATCATCTCCCTGGTGTACAGCCCGCGCTTCCAGCGCGTCGTCTACGCGTCGGTCCTCACGGTGAAGGAGCTCAACTATGTGGAGGCCTCCCGGGCGCTCGGCGCCGCGACCCTCCGCATCCTCGGGCGCCAGATCGTGCCCAACGTCATGGGCCCGGTCTTCGTCCAGGTCTCGCTGGGCATCGGGCATGCGATCCTTTTGGAGACGGGGCTGGCGTTCGTGGGGCTCGGGCCGCCGCCGCCGGCGGCGAGCTGGGGGCGGATGGTGGACGAGGGGCGGCGCCACATGGAGGCGCAGCCGCTTCTCCTCCTCTGGCCGTCGCTCCTGATCGCGGGCTCCATCATCGCGTTCAACCTCTTGGGCGACGGCCTTCGGGACCGGCTCGACCCCAAGCTCCGCCACTCGATGGGATCGGGACAGGAGGCGGGATCGTGAGGACGGTGTCAGTACCGCGCCGTCACCGCGCGCCCGGACCCCGCCGGTGAGCCGGCCGGTGCTCGCCGAGAGCGACGTGGTCGTCGTGGGCGCCGGCGCCGTCGGCACGTCGATCGCGTGCCACCTGGCCCGGCGCGGGGCGGCCGTGACCCTGGTCGACCGCCGGTACGTGTGCGCCGAGACCAGCAGCGCCACGTTCGGCCTGGTCTGGGTCCAGTCGAAGGTCCCCGAGCCGTACACGCGGCTGAGCCGGCTGTCGAGCGACCTCTACCCGGAGCTGGTCGCCGCCCTCGACGAGGACGTCGAGTACCGGCGCCCGGGCGGGATCCGGGTGGCCTTCTCGGACCGCGAGCTCGCCGATCTCGCGGTCCTGGCGGAGCGGCAGCGGCGCGCCGCGGACCTGGAGATCGAGGTCCTCGACGGCCCCGCCCTCCGGCGCCTCGAGCCGGCGCTGGGGCCCGAGGTCGTCGGCGGGAGCTTCTGCCGGCAGGACGGGCACGTCAACGCCCTCGCGCTCGTCAACGCGCTCGCGCGCGCGGCGCGGCGCGCGGGCGCCCGGGTCCTCTCCCGCACGGCCGTGACGGGGATCCAGCGGCGCGACGGCGCCGTGAGCACGGTCGAGACGGAGCGCGGGCTGATCCGCACCCGCCACGTCGTGAACGCCGCGGGCGTCGCGGCGCCCGAGATCTGCCGGATGGTCGGGATCGCCCTGCCCATCGTGCCGTGCCGCGGCCAGGTCCTGGTCACGCAGGCGCTGCCCCGGCTCCTGGATCACCCGCTCAACCACGTCCGGCAGAGCCCCGCCACCGGCGTCGTCTTCTGCGGCGAGACCGGGGAGTTCGCCGGGCTCGACACGGGGACCACGCTCGAGGCGGCGCGCGAGGTCGCGTGGCGGGCCATCCGGACGATCCCCGCGCTCGCGGGGGCGCAGGCGCTCCGGGTCTTCGCGGGGCTCCGCCCGTGGCCGCCGGACGGCGTGCCCTTCTTCGGGCCGGTGCGGGGCGTCCCGGGCTTTTACGTGGCGGTGGGCCACAGCGGGATCACGCTGGCCGCCGTCTACGGAAAGGTCCTGAGCGAGCTCATCCTGGACGGGTCGACCGCGGTGCCGCTCGAGCCGTACGACCCCTTGCGCTACGCCGGCGCCGCCGAGGTCGAGTTCCGGCGGGGCGACCTGCGCCTCCGGGCCCGCCTTCCCGCCGGCCCGGGGTCCTGAGGCGCCGCCTCGACCGGGCGCGTGTCCGGCCGGTTGTCAATGGGCCGATGGCGCTACCGCCCCGAAACGGCCCGGCGGCGCTTGACTTGGGCGCCGCCCTGACGCTTCATGGGGACCGGAGGCGCGGATGCCGGGCCGAGCGTCGGTGCACCTGGTCGATCTCACGAAATCCTACGGGGAGTTCCACGCCGTGGACGGCGTCAGCGTCGACGTCCGGCCCGGCGAGTTCCTCACGCTCCTCGGCCCGAGCGGCTCGGGCAAGACGACGACGCTCCTCATGATCGCCGGCTTCGCGGAGCCCGACGCCGGGGACATCCTGATCGGCGAGACGTCGGTCGTCCGCCAGCCGCCCCACCGCCGGAATGTCGGCATGGTCTTCCAGAACTACGCCCTGTTCCCCCACATGACCGTGGCCGAGAACATCGCCTACCCGCTGTCGGTCCGCGGGTGGGACCGCCGGCGGATCGCCGAGCGCGTCGCCTGGGCGCTCGAGCTGGTGCGGCTCGAGGGGGCCGGCCGCAAGTACCCGCGCCAGCTCTCCGGCGGGCAGCAGCAGCGCGTCGCCCTGGTTCGGGCCCTCGTCTTCGAGCCGGCCGTCCTCCTCATGGACGAGCCCCTCGGCGCCCTGGACCGCAAGCTCCGCCTCCAGATGCAGATCGAGATCAAGCGGCTCCAGGCGCGCCTCGGGCTGACGGTCGTCTACGTCACCCACGACCAGGAAGAGGCGCTGATCATGTCCGACCGCATCGCGGTGATGAACCACGGCCGGCTCGTCCAGGTCGGCACCCCGCCGGAGCTGTACAACACGCCCGCCAGCTACTTCGTGGCCGACTTCGTCGGCGACTCGAACTTCCTGGCCGGCACGGTGGCGGAGTTCGGCGCCGGCCACGCGACCGTGGAGACGGCCGGGAAGCTCCGGCTCCCCGTGCGGGTCGCCGGGCCCCTGGCCCCGGGCGCCCGGGTCCGGGTGAGCCTCCGGCCGGAGAAGATCGCGCTCGAGCCCGGCGCCCATCCCCACGGGCTCCCGGGAACCATCGACGAGGCGGTGTACATGGGGGAGGTGATCCGCTACGTCGTGCGGGTCTCCGAGCGGGAGACCCTGCTGGTCAAGGTCCAGACCAAGCCTGGCGCCCCGGCGTACGGCCCCGGGGCCGCCGTCAGGCTCGATTGGAGGCCGGAGGACGCGCTCGTGTTTTCCGAGGACAAGGAGGGTACGGGATGACAGCCGGAAGGCTCTCGCGACGAAGCTTCGTGAAGGGCGTTGCCGCCACCACGGCGGCCGCCGCCGCAGGCCCCTTCGTCCACACGACGGCGAAGGGCGCCTCGACCAAGCTGGTCTACTCGGGGTGGGGCGGCGCCTACCAGGACGCGGTCCGGGAGGCGATCCTCCAGCCCTTCACCAAGGCCACCGGGATCGAGGTCGTGGAGATCAAGATCGGGCCGACCATCGCCCACGTCAAGGCGCAGGTGCAGAGCAAGAACGTCGAGTGGGACGTCGCGGAGCTGGAGGCGCCCGACATGCTCCGCGGCAAGCAGGAGGGGCTCCTCGAGAAGATCGACCGGAACCGCATCGACACCCGGGACCTGGTCAAGGAGGCGATCGACGACGTCGGGATCGGCTGCATCGTCTTCTCCACGGTCCTCGCCTACAGCACGCTCACCTACCCCGCCGGCAAGCCGCACCCCAGGAGCTGGGCCGACTTCTGGGACGTCAAGAAGTGGCCGGGCCGGCGGTTCCTCCAGGACCAGGTGAAGCTCAACCTCGAGTTCGCGCTGATGGCCGACGGCGTGCCCAAGGACAAGCTCTACCCGCTGGACGTCGACCGCGCGTTCAAGAGCCTGAACCGGGTCAAGCCCCACATCGCGGTCTGGTGGAAGAAGGGCGCCCAGCCGCCCCAGCTCCTGACCGACAAGGAAGCCGACCTCGGCTCCTCCTGGAACGGCCGGATCACCGGCGAGAAGTGGAAGGGCGCGCCGATGGACGTCGAGTGGAACCAGGGGATGGCCCAGTACCAGTACTACAACATCCCCAAGGGGGCGCCCAACCGCGACAACGCCCTCCGGTTCATCGACTTCGCCATCAAGCCGGAGCGCCAGGCCCGCTCGGCCGAGCTGATCCCCTACGGGCCCACCAACCGCAAGGCCATCGCCCTGATCGACAAGAAGAAGGCGCCCGACCTGCCCACCTACCCCGAGAACCTCAAGCGCCAGGCGCCCTTCAACGAGGAGTGGTGGCTCAAGAACGAGGAGGCCCTGATCAAGCGGTGGGAGGCGTGGAAGCTCGCCTGACGATCACCGGAGGGGGCCTCGACGGCCCCCTCCGGGACCTCCCCCGAGGAGAGGGTGCGGCGGCAGAGCCGCCGCTCGAAGCGGAACACCAAGCGTTGGCCGGTGATGACTGAGCGTGAGAGCTGTCTACCCAGTGATTTCTTCACAGGTCCTGACCCCCGCCCCGAGTGATCGCGGGGGCGCGCCTGGCGCGCGCCCCCGCGCGGGCCGGCGCCTGCGGATGCTCGGGCTGGTCCTGCCGGCGCTCCTCCTCCTGGCCGTCTTCTTCGTCCTCCCGCTCGGGAAGGTCGCGCTCTGGAGCCTGCTCGACGCCAAGGACGGCAGCGTCACGCTCACCTACTACGTCCGCGCGGTCACCGAGACGATCTACCTGCGGGTGGTCCTCAACACCTTCCGGATCAGCCTCTACGTGACCGTGATCTGCCTCCTGCTCGGCTACCCGGTGGCGTACCTGCTCGCGACCGCGCGGCCCCGGGTCGCGAGCCTGCTGATGATCTTCGTGGTCCTCCCCTTCTGGATCAGCCTGCTCGTGCGCCTCTACGCCTGGATCGTCCTCCTGCAGCAGAGCGGGGTCGTCAACGCGCTCCTGCTGCGCCTCGGGCTCGTCCGGGAGCCGCTCCCGCTCGTGTACAACCTCACGGGGGTCGTCGTCGGGATGGTCCACGTCCTGCTCCCGTTCATGATCCTCCCCCTCTACAGCGTGATGAAGGGGATCGACCCGAACCTCATGGCCGCCGCCCAGAACCTCGGGGGGACGCCGGCCCAGGCCTTCCGCCGGGTGTTCCTCCCCCTCACCTACCCCGGGATCGGCGCCGGGATGCTGATGGTCTTCATGCTCTCCATCGGGTACTTCGTCACCCCGGCCCTCCTGGGCGGACTCAAGGAGACCTTCATCGCCCAGCTCATCGAGCAGCAGGTGAGCGTGCTCATCGACTGGAACTTCGCCGCCGCCCTGGCCATCCTCCTCCTCGCGGTGACGCTCGTCATCTACTGGGTGTTCAACCGCGTGCTGGGGCTCGACCGCATCTGGGGGGGCGTGTAGGGGCGGCGATGAGCCGGGGCGGACGGGTCGCCCGGTGGGGGCTCTACGCGCTGTGCGGCGCCGTCTTCGCCTACCTGATCGTGCCCGTCCTGGTGGTGGTCCCCATGTCGTTCAGCTCGTCCCGGTACTTGCAGTTCCCGCCACCCGGCCTCTCCCTCCGGTGGTACGCGAACTACCTGGGCGACCCGGAGTGGACGGGGGCGACGGTCCGGAGCCTGATCGTGGCGGCGCTGGTGACGGGGATCTGCACGGTGGTGGGGACGACCGCGGCGCTCGGGCTCGTTCGCGGCACCTTCCGGGGCAAGCAGCTCGTGAACAGCCTCATCATCTCGCCGATGGTCGTCCCGGTCATCATCGTGGCCATCGCCCTCTACTTCTTCTACGCCCCCTTCAAGACGTGGGGGATGCCGCTCATCGGCACCATCCCCGGGCTCGTGATCGCCCACTCGCTCCTCGCCCTGCCGCTCGTGGTCATCAGCGTGTCGGCCACGCTGAAGGGGTTCGACCGGAACCTCGAGATGGCCTCGCAGAGCCTCGGCGCTAGCCCGTTCACGACGTTCCGGCGCGTGACCTTCCCCCTCATCCGGCCGGGGGTCGTCTCCGGCGCGCTCTTCGCGTTCATCGCCTCGTTCGACGAGCTGGTGATCGCCATCTTCATCTCCGGGGCCACCGCCCGCACCCTGCCGGTGAAGATGTGGGAGGGGATCCGGCTCGAGATCGACCCCACGATCGCCGCGGTCTCAAGCCTCCTCATCGCGCTCTCGGTGGCGCTCCTGCTGGTCCTGGCGCTCCTCCGGCGCGAGCGGGCCTGAGCCGGTGCATCGGCCTGTCGGCCCGCTGCCTACGGCGCAAACATCTCTTGCAGAACAGACAGCGCCCTGCCCAGCGTTCCCGGGGCCAGCCGCCCGAGCCGCCGCAAGAGCCGCTCGTGATCCACGGTGCGGACCTGATCGACGACAACGTAGCCGGCCTTTCCACCGAAGCGACATGGAACTCGGAACGGATACGGATGACCGCCGGTGGTGAGCGGTGCGACGATGAAGGTCCGCAGGTGATCATTGAGGTCGTCGGGCGAAACGATCACACACGGCCTCGTCTTGCGAATCTCGCTGCCGCGCGTGGGGTCGAGATCAACGAGGAAGATCTCGCCACGCCTGACTACTCCCGGCGTCACCACTTCCACTCTTCGTCATCGAAGCGCGTCGGCGTCGGCTCTTCGAGGAGCCGATCCTCGCCGCGCCGCCGCATCTGCTTCGCCGCCTCAGCCCAACCGGATCGGGGGCGGGCGGCAGGCACGATGATGACTGCTCCCGCGCGAACCCGAACCTCGACCTCGTCAGTGAGGCCAGCTTCTTCGATGAGCGGCTTGGGCAGCCGGACTCCCCGTGAATTCCCGATGCGAACCAGACGAGCCTTCATGGCGACGAGCCTCCACTGTGTGATTACAATGTAGCCACTCCAGGGAGTCGAGTCAAGTTCGCCCTCGACGTTGCTCGCCGCGCGCCCTCCTCGTCCCGTCTGGGCCTGGCCGCCGACCCGTCGTACCCGGCGCCTCGAAGCCCGCGCTCCTCGCGCGCCCCCCCTATTTGCCCGCGTGAGGCTTCCGTATCCTTCCGGTGACACCCCCGCGGCCGCCTCGCGGGCACGCTCGACAGCAAACCTGCGTCGCGAGGACGAGAGCCGGCCGCGTCCCCGCGGGCACGCTCCGTGCTACTCGGTGGCGCGAGAT
>CAYQDR010000025.1:0-43996 GCA_964416315.1 uncultured bacterium | reverse complement strand
TGATTCCAGAGTTCTGCTGTGAATTGTCCATTTTATTGTCGCGCGGGCCCTTAGGTCGCGCCGTACTGCGGAAGCCGTCATACCACACTGGGTTGCGCAACTGAAGGGTGACCATGCCTGCGTTCCCCCCCCGGTGGGTTACAACGATAAGCCATCCGGCCACACTCGGCAATACGGCATCTCGCGCCACCGAGTAGTAGCACGCGGCGTGCCCGCGGGGACGCGGCCAGCTCTCGTCCTCGCGACGCGGGTTTGCTGTCGAGCGTGACCGCGAGGCGCCCGCGGGGGCGTCACCGGAAGGATACGCTCGCGTCAAGAGCGGATCACCGGCCGCGGGCGGGGCGCACTTACCCCCGTCGGCGTCCGTCTACCGCCGCCGGCGCCGGCAGCCCGCGGGCCCGCCGCCCTCGGTCCCGGGCGTGAGCGCCCCGGGCTCCACCGCCCACGGCGGGAGAGCGGTTCCGGTGCGCGTCACACCCACAGGGCCCGCACACCGAGATGGCGCGCACACCGTCTTGCAGGAGGCCCGAGTCTCCGCTACCCTCTCCTCGCGTCTCGGAGGTGCCCCACGCGCCGGGAGCCACGAGCCACGGGGAGACACGGAGAGATCCAATGAGCACGCTGCCCGAACGAGCGCAAGTCGTGGTGATCGGCGCGGGGATCGTCGGCAACAGCCTCGCCTACCATCTCGCGCGCCTCGGCTGGAAAGAGATCGTCCTCCTGGACAAGGGCCCGTTCCCCAGCCCGGGCGGGTCCACCGGGCATGCCTCCAACTTCATCTACCCGGTGGACCACTCGAAGGAGATGACCCTGTTCACGCAGGAGAGCGTCCGGCAGTACCGGGAGCTCGGCGTCTTCACGCAGAGCGGCGGCGTCGAGGTGGCGCGAACCGCGGAGCGGCTCGAGGAGCTGAAGCGCCGGCTCGCCTCGGCGAAGGCCTGGGGGGAAGAGGCCGAGCTGCTCACGCCGGCCGAGGTCAAACAGCGGATCCCCTTCATCAACGAGAAGATCATCCTGGGCGGCTTCTTCTGCCCCGGGGTCGGCGTGGTCGACTCCCTCCGCGCCGGGACGCTGATGCGCGAGCGCGCCCAGCAGCAGGGCGCGCTGAGCGTCTTCCCGAACGCCGAGATCGTCGGGATCGACGTTGAGCAGGGACGGGTGCGGGCCGTCCGCACCAGCCGGGGGAGCATCCGCGCGGACGTGGTGGCGATCTGCTGCGGGATCTGGAGCCCGCGGATCGCGCGCATGGCCGGGGCGTCCGTCCCGCTGACCCCGGCGGTCCACCAGATGATCGACGTCGGGCCCGTGCCGCTCTTTGCGAAGACGGCGGGCGAGATCGAGTACCCGATCATCCGCGACATGGACACGAACATGTACGAGCGCCAGCACGGGGCCGAGTTCGAGATCGGCTCGTACGCCCACCGGCCGATCCTGGTGGACCCCGACGACATCCCCTCGCTCGAGGCCTCGGCCCTGTCCCCGACCCAGCTCCCCTTCACGAAGGAGGACTTCGACCCGCAGATGGAGCAGGCCCTCGAGCTGTTCCCGGAGATCCTCGCCGACGAGAGCGTCGGGATCCGCCTCGCCATCAACGGGCTGCTCTCGCTGACGCCCGACGGCTCCCCGATCCTCGGCGAGAGCCCCGAGGTGCGCGGGCTCTGGGCGGCCGCGGCCATCTGGATCAAGGAGGCGCCCGGCATCGCCAAGACGGTGGCCGAGTGGATGACGAGCGGCGTGCCGGAGATCGACCCGCACAGCTCCGACATCGCCCGCTTCTACGACCATCAGCGCGCGAAGGCGCACATCCACGCGCGCACCCGGGAGGGGTACAACAAGACCTACGGCATCGTGCATCCCGCCGAGCAATGGGCTTCCAACCGGGAGGTGCGGCTCAGCCCCTTCCACGCGCGGGAGGAGGCGCTCGGCGCCTTCTTCTTCGAGACCGCGGGGTGGGAGCGCCCGCACTGGTACGAGTCGAACCGGACGCTCCTCGAGGAGTACAAGGACCGCGTGACGCCGCGCCCGGCCGAGTGGGACGCGCGCTGGTGGTCTCCGATCATCAACGCCGAGCACCTGGCGATGCGCGACCGGGTCGCGATGGTGGACCTCAGCGCGTTCGCCGTGTTCGACGTCGCGGGGCCCGGTGCCCTCGACTACATGCAGCGGCTGCTGGTCAACCAGATCGACGTCCCCGTCGGCCGCGTGGTGTACACGCCGCTCCTCAACGCCCACGGC
Source organism: uncultured bacterium (assembly GCA_964416315.1). Lineage (GTDB taxonomy): Bacteria > Methylomirabilota > Methylomirabilia > Rokubacteriales > DASRDR01 > CAYQDR01. The sequence continues at coordinate 41,761 of CAYQDR010000025.1, read as the reverse complement.
GGGATGAGGGCGGACCTGACCGTCATGCGGCTCGGCGAGCGCCTCTTCCGCGTCGTCACCGGCGGCGGCCTCGGCATGGTGGACAAGAAGTGGTTCGTGGACCACCTCCCCGCCGACGGCTCGGTCCAGCTCGCCGACGTGACCTCCGCCTGGTGCACCCTCGGCGTCTGGGGGCCGCGGGCCCGGGACCTGGTCCAGGCGGTCACCGGGGACGACGTCTCGCACGCGGGCTTCCCGTACGCGACCTGCCGGCCGATCACGATCGGGCCGGTCCCCGTCCTGGCCTCGCGGATCTCGTACGTGGGTGAGCTCGGGTGGGAGCTGTACGCGCCGATCGAGCAGGGCCAGCGGCTCTGGGACGTCCTGTGGGAGGCCGGGCGGGCGCACGGGGTGGTGCCCGTCGGGATCGGCGTCTATGGCACCACCGGGCGGCTCGAGAAGGGGTACCGGGCGTACGGCAACGAGCTGGAGCAGGAGTACGACCTGGTCGAGGCCGGCCTGGCCCGGCCCACGGTGAAGCCCCAGGCGTTCATCGGGAAGGAGGCCTACCTCCGCCAGCGGGCCGAGCCGCCGGCGGCCGTGCTCTGCACGCTCACCGTGGACAGCCACCGCTCCGCGTCGGGAACCCCGCGCTACATGCTCGGGCGGGAGCCGATCCTCACGCCCGAGGGTGCACCACTCGTGGACCGCAAGGGACGCCGGTCCTACGTGACCAGCGCCGGCTCCGGCCCCTCCGTGGGCCAGTATCTCCTGATGGGCTACCTGCCGCCCGAGCAGGCGCGGGTGGGCACGCGGCTGGCCGTCGAGTACTTCGGCGAGCGCTATCCGGTCACCGTCGCCGTCGCCGGGGCGACGCCCCTCTTCGACCCGGAGAACACGCGGATGAAGCGGTGAGCGTGGTCGAGATCTCACGCCCCGGCTCGCCGGCCAGCGCCCATAGCCTCGTGCCCCGCTCCCCCCGAAGGCCCCCGGAGGGGCGGGACATCGCGAGGGCGCGAGCCCGAGCCGTCCCGGCGAACCGAACAACAGGGGGCGGGGGTGCGGGGGGACCCGCCGGGACTCGGCACGGGTGGCCGAGGAGTGTGGGGGTTGGCGCGGCGCAGCACCGTCGCCCCTCCCCCCGAAGGGTGGGAGGGGGCGGGGGTGCGGGGGGTCTCGAATGAACGTCCTCGTGTGCATCAAGCGCGTCCCGGCTGTCGCCGGCAAGATCACGCTGACCCCCGACGCGCAGGAGATCGACACCCGCCACCTCGCCTTCACGATGAGCCCGCACGAGGAGTGCGCGGTCGAGGAGGCCGTCCGGCTGGTCGCCGCGCACGGAGGGACCAGTACCGTGCTGACGCTCGGGCCGGAGGCGGCCATCGAGCAGCTCCGCGACGCCATGGCGCTCGGCATCGAGCGCGCGGTGCTGCTGGAGACCGACGGCCACGAGTGGGACCCGATGGCGACGGCGGCGGCGATCGCGGACGCGATCCGCGCGCGGCGGGCCGCCGGCCTCGCCGGCGACCTCCTGCTCTTCGGCAACGAGGCCGCGGACACGGGCGACTACCAGGTCGGGATCCGCGTGGCCCACGCCCTGGACCTCCCGTGCGTGACCGGGGTGAAGGCGCTGGAGGTCCGGGACGGGCGCGCGACCGCGAAGCGGGAGGCGGCGGGTGGCTGGGAGGTCTTCGAGGTCCCGCTGCCCGCCGTGCTGACGGTCAAGGAAGGCCTCAACCTGCCTCGCTACCCGTCGCTCCCCGGACGGCTCCGGGCGAAGAAGCAGGTCATCGAGCGGATCCGGCCGGAGTGGCGCGGGGACGGCCTCACGAAACTGCGGCTCAAGCCGGCGACGGAGCGGAGCAGCCAGGTCGAGATCCTGGGCCGGGGTCCGGAGGCCGCGCCGCGGGCGGTCGAGGTCCTGCGCGGGCTGGGACTGCTGTAGCGTGATTCTGGGGCTGGTCGAGCACGACCCCGGCCGACTCGACGAGCGCTCGCTCGAGATGCTCACGCTCGGGCGGCGCCTCGCGCACCGCCTGGACGTGCCGCTTCACGCCGTCCTCCTCGGCCCGGAGGCGCGGCCCCTCGCCGCCCGGCTGGCGGCGTACGGGGTCTCCGCCGTCCACCTCGTCGAGGACGCGCGGCTGCAGGAGTACGCCCCGGGGGCCTGGGCGCGGAGCGTCGTGGGGCTCATCGAGGCCGACCGCCCGCAGGCGGTCCTCGCGGCTGCCACCGATCGCGGCAACGAGGTCATGGCGCACGTGGCGGCGCGGACCGGGCTGCCGATGGCAGCCAACTGCACGGAGGTCGAGCCCGGCGAACCCTACCTCGTCACCCGGCTCCGCTGGGGCGGGAGCCTCCTGGAGGAGGCGCGGCTTCCCGGGGCGGTGAAGCTCCTGACCGTGGCCCCGCACGCGGTCCCGGCCGAGGAGGCGCCCGCCGCCGCGGCCGTCGCGCTGCACGCGGTCACGCCCGCGCTCACGGACGCCGACCTGCGGGTGCGGGTGACCGGACGGATCGCGCCGACCCGGAGCGCGGTCTCGCTGACGGACGCGCGCATCGTGGTCAGCGGCGGGCGCGGCGTCGGGAGCGCCGAGGGCTTCAAGATCCTCGAGGAGCTGGCGCGGCTCCTGGACGCGGCGGTCGGCTGCTCGCGGGTGGCCACGAGCCTCGGCTGGCGCCCGCACGCGGATCAGGTCGGCCAGACCGGGACCCGGATCGCCCCCGAGCTCTACATCGCCTGCGGGGTGAGCGGCGCGATCCAGCACCTGGTCGGCTGCAAGGGGGCCAGGCGCATCCTCGTCATCAACACCGATCCCGATGCGCCGATCGTCGCCAAGGCCGATTACGCCATCATCGGCGACCTGCACGCGGTCATTCCCGCCCTCACTGTCGCGATCCGGCTAGCGAAGAGCGGGTAGACGCCCCCTCACGCTGGCCCTCTCCCCCGGCGGGGGAGAGGGAACATCAGTCCGGGCCCGGCAGGCCGCCGCCTCCACGGGCAGGACGAACAGCTTGATGCCGCCCGGGCGGGCGGCGGTCCCGAGCCCTTCCTTGAAGGCCCGCAGCTCCTTGACCACGCGCTCGGCCTGAGCGGCCTCCACCACCGTCATGACGGCGGCGTTCCGCCCGGGCCAGATGCTCGTGTCGTACCGCCGGCCGGTCTCGCCGCGGCCGCCGAGCTCCCGGAACTCCGTGAAGCCGGGCACCCCCAGCGCCTCGAGGAGATCCCGGATCCGCTCGCGGTAGATCTCGTGGAAGATCACGAGGACCAGCTTCATCTCAGTCGACTCCCTTCACCCGTGCGGGATCCTCCGCCGGCCGGGCGCCGGCTGCCGCGGCCTGCTCGATCGCCGCGAACAGCTGGGCTGCGGTAAAGGGCTTGGGCAGGTACGCGGCGGCGCCGTCGCGGAGCGCCTCGCGGCGCGAGGCGTGCGAGGCGTAGCCGGTGAAGAGGACGACCGGGATCTTTCGGGCCCCCCGGCGGGCGTGCCGCACGACGGCCAGGCCGTCGATCCCCGGGAGGCGGAGGTCGGTGAGGATGAGGTCGGGACGCTCCGCGTCGATGAGCTCGATGGCCGTCTGCCCGTTGCCGGCGACGAGGGGGACGAATCCCCGCCGCTTGAGCAGGCGCGCGCAGGTGGCGACCAGGTCCGGCTCGTCGTCCACGATCAGCACCTTGAGGTCTATCCGCGCTTCGCTCATCTCCGGCCGGGCTCGAGGGGCCCTTTCCCCGGGCTTGTCGCGCGATCAGATGCATCGCCGGTGCCACGGACACCGACGCGCGTGAATCCGCCGGCTTTCCGCGGGGAACCACCGATCCAGGGTGACGGTTGCCGCGCGTCGCGTGGGGTGCCGCCGCCCCACGCGGGGCGCGGCCGCCCCGTTCGGGGCGACCCCGCGGCGCCCCGGCGCGCCGCGGTGAGCTGATGCGGACGCATCATGAAAATGAGGCGGGCAGCCGATTGTCGGTGACGCCCCCGGTGGGCGATGTTTACGGACGAAGCGGATCGGAAAGGTCCGGTAATGCAGCTCACGCTCAAGGGCGACTACGCGGTGCGCGTCGTGGTGGACCTGGCGGCGCAGCCCATGGAAGCGACGGTGAAAAGCGGCGACCTCTGCCGCCGTACCGGGGTGCCCGCGGCCTTCCTCGGCAAGATCGTCCAGGCGCTCGCCCACGCGGGCCTCGTGCGCACGCGGCGCGGCGCGCTCGGCGGGGTCGCGCTCCTCCGCGCCCCGCGGACGATCAGCCTTCGCGACGTCATCGAGGCCGTCGAGGGGCCGATCTACCTGAACCGCTGCCTGGTCCGCCCCGGGCTCTGCCCGCGCGACCGCTTCTGCCCGGTCCACCCGGTCTGGGCGCGCATCCAGGCCCTGGTGACGCGCGAGCTCGAGTCGGTCTGCGTCGAGGAGCTGGCGGTCGCGTCACGGAGTCGCCCGCCGGCGAGACGGGGGGAGGCTTCTCCATGCTGAACTGGCTCCGATCCTAAGACGCCGGTCCCCGTAGCGAACTGAGGCCGCATGGCTCGGGCCCAACGGTCCGTACTGCGGGAGGGCGTGATCGCCGGCGTCATCGGCGCCGCGACGGTCGCTCTCTGGTTTCTGATCTACGACGCCTGGCGCGGCACACCCCTGCTCACGCCGGCGCTGCTCGGGACCGTCATCTTCTACGGCGTGAGCACTCCTCTCAGCATCGAGATCGCCGCTGGGCCCGTGATCGGCTACTCGATCGTTCACGTGCTCGCCTTCATCGGGTTTGGCATCGTCGCCGCTTGCATGATGGCGGCGAGCGAGCGCGAACCCGCGATCTTTATCGCCTTCGTCACCCTCTTCGCGGCCTTCGAAGTCTTTTTCTTTGTGGTGGCGAGAACGCTGAGCCAGGACCTACTCGGCGCCCTCGGTTGGTGGGCGATCTTCGCGGGGAACCCGCCTTCCCGGCGCCAGCATGCCGACCCGCGGGTAGAGTCCCGGGCATCCCATCGGTGTTCCCAATGGTGATCCCCTTGACTCATTGATTATCCCTATTGGTGGCGGCTACCATCCCCGGAGGAGGACATCGGCGATGGCGACGCCACTGACGTTCATCCTCAGAGCGAGCCCCTACTCCGGCCAGACGGCCGCCACCGTGCTGAAGCTCGCGACGGCGGCTCTGGGCGCGGGCCATCCGACCACGATCTTCGCCACGGGCGACGGGGTCTACGGCTTCGTCAGGGGTCAGAAGCCGACGGGCGTGTTCGATGTCGGATCCGCGGCCGAGGCCTACCTCTCGCGGGGCGGGGTCGTGGACCTCTGAGGGTCCTGCCTGCGATTCCGGGGAATCGCCGACGACGATCTCCTGAAGGACGCGCGGATCGGAAGCCTCTCGCGGCTGATGGCCCTCCTCGCGGAGAGCCACGCCGTGCTCACCTTCGGACCCTAGGAGGCCGTCTGGGTAAACGAGGCGCAACGTGGTGACTAACCGCCAACGGAGGAGTGTTCCACTCCGAGCGGCGGCTTCGCCGCCGCTCCGTGGGGGAGGTCTCGGAGGGGGCCGTCGCGGCCCCCTCCGAATGGGCTAGGAGCGCTCCATGCCCGGCTCGCTCTGCATCCTCGTCAGTCGCCCGCCGTACGGCACCCTCGAGCCGGCCGAGGCGATCCGCCATGCCCGCGGCGCCTTGGCGAAAGGCTGGCGGGTCGTCGCGTTGGCCTTCCTGGGGGAGAGTGTTCAGGCGCTCCTGCCCGGCCAGTCGCCCACGGTCCGGGAATGGGTGTCGCTTGCGGAAGCGGTGACCGCGTTCATGGACGAGGGGAAAGACCGGGCCCGCGTTCTCGCCGAGGGAGAAGCGCTTGGCGCGCTGGGGCTTTCGACGACGGACCTGATCCAGGGGGCGCTCCCCGCGTCGCTCGACGAGATCGCTCGGACCGTGGCGGACAGCGACCGGGCATTGGTGTTCTGAGACTGCTCGTGGCATCGGTCCTCGTCGTCCTCTCCAGTGTGCCGACCTCCGCGGCCGGGCAGCGGGCGCTGGCGCTGGCCGAGGCCCTGTGCCGCCAGGGCCATGCCTTGACCCTCTGTTGCCTTCAGGACGCCGTCATCCTGGGGAGTGATCGCTCCCCGAGTGGTGCGCGCGCTGCGCTCCAGCGGATGCTGGACCGCGGCGCGCGGTGCGTCGTCCTCGGAGACGATCTCGCCCTGCGAGGACTTCAGGCTGGACCTGGCGCGGCCCCGGTACACCACCCCGCTCTCGTCGAGCTCCTCGTCGCTCCCCACGATCGGGTCATCGGCGCCTTCTGAGGGGGTGATGGGTCGCCGCCTTGTCGGGTTTTCGGTTGATCGTCCCTGGTTGGTCGTCGGTCTGACCCTCATCGTGACCCTGCTCTTCGCTGCCCAGTTTCCCCGGATCAGAATCGACACGGACCCGGAGAACATGCTCGAAGCCGATCAGCCCGAGCGGGTCTTCTACCGTCAGGTGAAGCAGGAGTTCGGGATCTACGACATGCTGGTGGTGGGGCTCGTGGATCCCCAGGGCGTCTACCGCGCCGAGGTCCTCGAACGGTACGCCAGGATCGTGGACGGAATCAGTCGAATCAAAGGCGTGGTCCTGGAAGATCTCCTCTCCCTCACCACGACCGACGACGTGCGGCCCTCCCGGGACGCCCTCTCGGTCCGTCCCATCATGGAGCGCGTGCCCCGAAATCCCGAAGAGATGGAGGTGCTGAGAGGGGCCCTCACGACGAATCCGCTTTTCGCCGACAAGCTGGCCGATCGCGATGGGACAGCCTTGGCCGTCTATGTGCCCATCCAGTCCAAGGACCAGAGCCACAGGATCTCGAGGGAGATCGAGGCGATCCTGGATCGCGAGAAGCTCCCCGGCCAGTCATACCACATCGCCGGCCTTCCGGTGGCGGAGGACACCTTCGGCTTCGAGATGTTCATCCAGATGGGCGTGACGGCCCCGCTCGCCATGGGGTTCATCTTCCTCATCCTGTGGGTCCTGTTCCGGCGGGTCTCCCTCATCCTGATCCCCATGGCGGTGGCCATGGCCTCGGTCCTCTGGACGATGGGGGCCCTGATCGGCTCCGGCTTCACGGTCCACATCATGAGCAGCATGATCCCGGTGTTCCTCATGCCCATCGCGGTCCTGGACTCGGTCCACATCCTGAGCGACTTCTACGAACGCTACCGGGCCCTGGGGAGGAAGCGGGAGGCGCTCGTCGGGACCCTGGACGAGGTCTTCACCCCCTGCCTCTACACCTCGCTCACCTCGGCCGTGGGGTTCGGCTCCCTGACCCTGGCCAGGATTCCGCCGGTTCAGGTCTTCGGGGCGTTCACCGCCTTCGGGATCATGGCGGCCTGGCTCCTGACCTTCACGTTCATTCCCGCGGCGATCACCCTGATCGGTGAAGAGCGGCTGAAAGGGCTGGCGGGTCCTTCCGGGAAGGCGCCGAGGCTCGACAGGCTCATGGACCGTCTCGTCCCGGGCGCCGGCGGCTTCGTGGTCCGGCGCGCCGGGGCCGTGCTGAGCCTGGGGCTTCTGGCCCTCGTCGTCGCGGGCTGGGGGGTGAGTCGAATCCGCGTCAACGACAACCCGGTGAACTGGTTTAGGCCGTCTCATAAGATTCGGGTCGCTGACCGGGTCATGAACGAGCGCTTCGGCGGGACGTACATGGCTTCCCTGGTGGTGGACGGCGGAGCGCCCGAGGCGGTCACGCGCCCCGAGGTCATGGGCTACATCGAGCGGCTCCAGCGCCAGCTCGAGCGGACAGAGCCGGTCGGGAAGACCTCCTCGGTGGCGGACGTCGTCAAGCGGGTGGACTGGGTCCTCAAAGGTGGGACGGACGGGAGCCTTCCCGCGAGTCAGGAGGCGATCGGTCAGGAGATCTTCCTCTTCCTCACCAGCGGGAAGCCCACGGACCTGGACAACTTCCTCGACGCCGAGTCCCGGAAGGCCCACATCTGGGTCCAGCTCAAGCGCGGGGACAACGTGGAGATGGAGCGGATCGAACGCGCCCTGGGGGAGTTCGCGAGAACGAGCCCGCCCCCTTCCGGCGTCACGCTGCGTTGGTCGGGGCTCACCTACATCAACGTGGTCTGGCAGAAGATCATGGTCCGCGGGATGCTCGGCGCGGTCCTGGGGAGCTTCGTCCTGGTCTTCCTGCTCATGGTGTATCTCTTCAGGTCGGTGACCCTGGGGCTCATCGCCATGGCCCCGCTGAGCGTGGCGATCCTCTTCTCGTACGGCCTGGTGGGGTTTGTCGGGAAGGACTACGACATGCCCGTCGCGGTCTGCACGTCCCTGTCCCTGGGCCTCGCGATCGATCTCGCGATCCACTACCTCCAGCGCTTCAGATCCCGCTACCAGGAAGGGAAGGACCTGGAGGACGCCCACCGCTTCACCTTCGGGCTGCCTCTCCGGGCGATCACGCGGAACGCCATCGTCATCACCCTGGGCTTCTTCCCGCTCGTGTTCGCTACGCTCACCCCCTATGTGACCGTGGGGGTCTTCTTCGCGTCCCTGATGGCGTGGAGCTTTGTGGCGACGCTTCTCTTTCTCCCGGCTCTGGTCACCCTCGTCGGGCGGAGCGCCCGGGGCCGGTTGATCCTGTCGGGGGGGATCAGATGGCTCTGACGCGCTGGGCACGCCGGGAGATCGTGGTCGGGGGAGTTCTCGCGCTGCTCGCTGCAGCGGGCGCGGCGCTGGCCCAGCCGTCGGCCGAGCAGATCATGAGCCGCGCCCACCTGGCCACGTACTACCCCGGCGACGACATGCGGGCACGCGTCACGATGCGGCTCATCTCCCGGGACGGTAAGGAGCGTCTCCGCGAGTTCGTGATGACGCGACGCGATCTCCAGGAGGGTGGGGAGCAGCGCTACTTCATCTACTTCCACCGGCCGCCGGACGTGCGCGACATGACGTTCCTGGTGTGGAAGTACCCCGGACGGGACGACGACCGCTGGCTCTATGTCCCGGCCCTCAAGCTGGTCCGGCGGATCGCGGCCAACGACAAACGGTCGAGCTTTGCGGGCTCCGACTTCTCCTACGAGGATGTGTCGGGGCGCGAGCCCGACGAAGACCACCACAAGCTCCTGAAGGAGGAACGGGTGGGGGAGCGCCCGGCCTACCTCGTGGAGAGCATCCCGAAAGATGCCGGCAGCGTGGACTTCGGCCGCAAGCTCTCCTGGATCGACACGGTCACCTGGCTGCCCCTGAAGGAGGAGTACTACGACCGCCGGGGCGAGCTGGCGCGCGTCTTCACCGCCGAGGAGCTGAAGGAGGTTCAGGGCCACTGGACGATCACGAAGCGGGTGATGAAGAACGTCCAGACCGGCCACCGGACCGAAGTGGCCTTCGGCGATGTCCGCTACGACCAGAAGCTCCCGCCCGATCTTCTCAGTGAGCGGGCGTTGAGGGCGCCGCCGGCGGAACTGGTCCGGTGAGATGCGCGTCCGCGCTCGTCCTGCTCGCGACGGTCCTCGCGGCTCCAGGGATGTCCCGAGCTGAGCAGCGTCCGCTCCACGGCTTCGTCCAGGCCGGCGCCGCCTACCGGCTGATCCCGCCCGACCGCTGTCCGGCCACGCAGCGGCTCGCTTGCGAGGAGGAGTTCGTGCTGGGCGAGGGACGGGTGGGGCTCGAGCTGTCGCCGCGCGGGGAGCGCTGGGCGCTCTCGGCAAAGGGAGAGCTGATCTACGACGGGGTCGGCGACGAGTGGGAGGGGGAGCTCCGGGAGGGCTACCTGGATCTCGGGTTTCCGGCGCTCGACCTTCGCGTCGGGCGGCAGGTGATCACCTGGGGCGTCGGCGACCTGATCTTCATCAACGACGTGTTCCCGAAGGACCTGGTCGCGTTCATCTCGGGCCTTCCCCTGGAGTACCTGAAGAAAGGCTCCGATGCCGTGAGCGCGACCGGCTACTGGGCGGGCACCGCGCTCCAGCTCGTCCTGATCCCCGTCTTCGAGGCCGACACGGTCCCGGAGGCCGGGGGGCGCCTCAGCTTCCACGATCCGCTGGCCGACATCGAGCGCCGGCGGACTGACGAGCCCTCACCGGCGCTCGAGAACACCGAGGCCGGGCTCAGGCTGTCTCGGAATGTGCTCGGCTGGGATCTCTCCCTGTACGCCTACCGGGGGTTCTTCCACGCCCCGGCGGCGGAGGTGGAGCCGGGGCCCGGGCTCCGCTTCTTCTTTCCACGCCTCAGCGTGTACGGCGCCAGCGCCCAGGGGGCCGTCCTGGGCGGCGTGCTGGGCCTCGAGGCGGGCTACTACGACTCGCGGCAGGATCGGTCGGGGCTGGACCCTGCCGTGGAGAACTCCTCCGTCCGGGTCCTGCTGGGCTACCAGCGGGAGGTCGTGCCCGACCTCGTGCTCTCGGCCCAGTACTTCGTCCAGGTGATGGAGGACCACGCCGAGTACGTGAGGACGCGCGTTGCGGGGATGCCCGAGCGGCTGCTCGCCCGGCATGTCCTCACCCTCCGGCTGACCTGGCTCCTGCTCCATCAGACGCTCAGGCTCGGCCTCTTCGCCCTCGCAAGCCCCAACGAGGGCGACTTCCACGTGAACCCCGAGATCAAGTACAGCGTGACGGACGCCCTCTGGGTTGCCGTCGGCACGAACCTCTTCGGCGGCCCGGATCGCACCGAGTTCGGTCAGTTCCAGGGCAACTCGAATCTCTACGTGGTCGCCCGCTATGCCTTCTGACGGGCCTGATGCGCCTGACCCTGAAAAGGCATCGCGAGGTGCGGAGAGCTCACCGCACGGGCTATTCACCCACACGCACGGCGGGCGGAGGAGGGGTCACCGATGGAAGTCTACCAGGTTCTCCAGTTTCTCCACATCCTGGCGGTGGTGTTCATGGCGGCTCCCCTGTATAACCTGATCGTGGTCAACGAGCGGGTGAGGTTTGGGAAGGCTCACCTCGAGGTGGACCAGTACTTCGAGAGCATCATCAGGGGGAACTCCACCCGGTGTTACATCTATCAGCTTACCGCCCTGGTCACGGGCCTTCTCCTCGTGGTGCTGCGGGGATCGGTGCTGGCGCTGGTCACCAACTGGGTTCTTCTGGCCAAGCTGATCCTGCTCCTGGCACTCATGGGGCTGCTTTCGGTAGTCCACTTCTCGCTCCAACCCGGGATCGATCGGCTCCTGGCCCAGGCACAGGGAGAGGCGATCCCTCAGCCCATCGCCGCCCAGATCGCGCCACTGCGTCTTCGACGGAAACGACTGGCCTCGGTCTGCCTCTTCCTGGTCATTGTCACGGTGCTGCTGGGTCTCCAGGTCTTCTCACCGTTCTGGGCCCCCGTGACCGTCATGCTGATTCTGGGAGCAGCTCTCTTTGCCTGGCGGGTCTACCGGACTCCCATCCCGTATGGATGGGCGTGAGACCGAGCGGCGGAGCTGTCCGGGGCAGGGCGGGCGCTGCCGCAGGGCGCGGCACCCGGCGGCGCCTCGAGCAGGCGGAGCGCCCGCCGCGAGCGCCCGCGTGGGTGACGGAACCGATCCTCTCCGACCAGGTGTCCTTGACCAGCTCTTCCGGTCAGAGTCCGTGAAGAAATGGCGGGCGGGTCCGAAACCCGACTCTCCCCGCCCGGGCTTCTCGCAAACTCCCGTCATTCGCCTCGCGGCCGTGGCGTTCCGCTCCGAGCCGCGGCTTTGCCGCGGCAACCTCTGGGGGAGGCCCGGGAGGGGGCCGTCGAGGCCCCCTCCCGATGAACTCAGAGGAGCCCGTGGCGCGTCGCGTAGGCGGCGGCCTCGAGCCGGCTGTGGACCCCGAGCTTGCCGAGGATGTGCTGGACGTGGTTCCGCACGGTGGCGGGGCTGATGTGCAGCTTCTCGGCCAGCGCCTTCGTGTTCGCGCCGCCCGCCATCAGCCGCAGGATCTCGATCTCGCGCCGGCTGAGGTCCACCGGGGGGCCGTTCCCGTCGTTCGTCCCGCGGGACGCCTGCGCGAGCCGCTCGCGGACCAGCGTCTCGATCTCGTGCGCTGCCGTGACGTCGCGGAAGAGGTGGACCGTCGTCGAGAGCTCCCGCCGCGCGCCCGGGACGACCAGGATGCTGATGTTGAGCCAGACCGGCTTGCCCGCCTTCGTCCGCGTCGCCATGTCGAAGTGCTGGACGGGCTCGCCGCGGTTGACCAGGGTCATCACGTGGCAGCCCTTGTAGCAGAGCCGGTTGCCCGCGGGATCCCGGCCGACGAAGACGTCGCAGCAGGGCCGCCCCAGGACCTCGCGGGCGGAGTGGCCGAGGATGCGCTCGGCGGACCGGTTCCAGAGCACGATTCGGTTGTCCCCGTTGATGGCGCACACCCCGTCGGCGGTGTTGGAGAGTAGCCTGTCCAGGTCCATGGGCTCCTCCTGGGGCGTGCCCCGCAACTCCGGCGCGTCGGATCGCATCGGCTTCACGGTTCGTCCTCCTTGTCCCGCGGCCCGGGCTCGTACGGGCAGAGCGGGTCCTCGCCGAGCGGGTCGCCCGTCGCGGCGTAGGCCCGCGCTCGGGACCCGCCGCAGATCTCGCGGAACTCGCAGCGGCCACAGCGCCCTCCGAAGCGCGCCGGCTCCCGCAACTGCCGGAAGAGCGGGGAGTCGCGGTAGATCGCCATCGGGCTCGCGGTCCGGACGTTCCCGGCGACAAGCGGGAGGAACCCGGAGGGCGTGACGTCGCCGACGTGGGAGACGAACATGATCCCGTTGCCGTCCCGGATGCCGAAGCCGCGCCGGATCGGGCTCCGGCGGACCTCGTCGCGGGACGCCCCGCTCGCCCGCATGCCCTCGAGGGCCACCCGCCGGTAGTGCGGGGCCTCGGTGGTGGTGATGGCGAACGTGGCCGACCGCGACCGCTCCCAGGCCCAGGCGAGGAGCCGCTCGCACGCGGCGGGCGTGAGCTGCGTGAGGACCCGTCCGCGCCCGACCTGCACGAGGAAGAAGAGGCTCCAGCGGCCGGCGCCGAGGCGGCCGACCAGGTCGGCGATGGCGGGGAGGTCGGCGGCGGTCTCGGCGCTGACGAGCGTGTTCACCTGGAGGGCGATCCCCGCGTCCACGGCTGCCTCGGCGGCTTCGACGGTCCGCGCGAAGCACCCCGGGACGCCCCGGAACCCGTCGTGCCGGCCGGGGTCGGAGCCGTCGAAGCTGAGCGACATGGCCTCGGCGCCGTCGCGCTTGAGCTGCCGGACCGCGTCGGGTGTGAGCGCGGGCGTTCCGCTGGGGGCGACGGACACGCCGAGCCCGAGCCCGACGCCGTGCTCGAGCAGCTCCCAGAAGTCGGGGCGCTTGAGCGGGTCGCCGCCGGTGAGGACCACGCGCGGGCCCGGGTCGCCGAACTCGCGGAGGGCCTCGAGCAGGCGGCGCCCCTCGGCGGTGGTCAGCTCCCCGGGGTCGCGCTGCGGGATCGCCTCGGCCCGGCAGTGCCGGCAGGCGAGGTCGCAGGCCCGCGTCAGCTCCCAGTAGACGCGCTGAGGCGCCCGGTCCAGGGTGTGTGCCTGGCCCACGCCGGGTCAGCCCCCGCTCATGCGAGGTCGCCTCGGACGGACTGCGCGTCCGGTCCCGTCGGCCGGACCGGGTCGAGACCCGAGCAGATCAAGGACGCAGGGAGGAGGCGCCCCGAGGCGTACTCTCTGTACGTTGAGGGACGCCGACGACCGAGGACGCCGAGATGCGACGGGGATCGGCCCGGTCGCGCTCATGCCAGGTCGCCCTCGTCCGGCCCCCGCTTCTCGAGCGGCACGAAGTCGCGGACCGACGGCCCGAGGTAGAGCTGGCGGGGCCGCGCGATCTTCTGCTCCGGGTCGGCGCGCATCTCGAGCCACTGCGCGAGCCAGCCCGAGGTCCGCGGGATGGCGAAGAGCACGGGGAACATGTCGACCGGGAAGCCCATCGCCTGGTAGATCAGGCCGGAGTAGAAGTCCACGTTCGGGTACAGCTTGCGGGAGACGAAGTACTCGTCCTGGAGCGCGATCCGCTCCAGCTCCAGCGCGATGGGGAGAAGCGGGTTCGGCTTCGTCACCCCGAACACCTCGTCCGCGAGCTGCTTGATGATCTTGGCGCGCGGGTCGTAGTTCTTGTAGACGCGGTGACCGAAGCCCATCAGCTTCCCTTCGCCCGCCTTGACCTTCCGGATGAACTCCGGAACCTTCTGGACGGAGCCGACCGCCTGGAGCATCTGGAGCACGGCCTCGTTGGCGCCGCCGTGGAGCGGGCCGTAGAGGGCGGCCACCCCGGCGGCCAGGGCGCAGTACGGATCGACCTGCGAGGACCCGACGCTCCGCACCGCGTTCGTCGAGCAGTTCTGCTCGTGGTCCGCGTGCAGGATGAACAGGATGTCCAGCGCCCGCTCGAGGACCGGGTTCGGCCGGAACGTCACCTCGGTGGCCTTGAGCAGCATGTTGAGGAAGTTGCCGGTGTATGAGAGATCGTTGTCCGGGTAGGCGTAGGGCATCCCGAGGCTGTGACGGTACGCGAACGCCGCGAGGGTCGGCATCTTCGCGATGAGGCGGACCACCTGCAGGCGCCGCGTCTCCGCGTCGGTCGCGTTCTTGGCGTCCGGGTAGAAGGTGGACAGGGCGGCGACCGCCGAGACGAGCATCCCCATCGGGTGGGCGTCGTGGTGGAAGCTGTCGAGGAACTTCTTGAGGTTCTCGTGGATCCAGGTGTGGTGCGTGATCTCCCACCGCCACGCGTCCAGCTCGGGGCCGGTCGGCAGCTCGCCGTGGATCAGGAGGTACGCGGTCTCGAGGTACGTGGCTTGCTCGGCAAGCTGCTCGATGGGATACCCCCGGTAGCGCAGGATCCCGCGGTCGCCGTCGATGAACGTGATGGTGCTCCTGCACGAGGCCGTGTTCATGAACGCGGGGTCGTAGGCGAGGAGCCCGAAGTCCTCGGGACCGACCTTGATCTGTCGCAGATCGGTCGCCCGGATCGCGCCGTGCTCGATCGGAATCTCGTACCCCTTCCCCGTCCGGTTGTCCGTGATGCTCAGGCTGTTCTTCGGCATCGCTGCTCCTCCTCGCCGGCCGCCTCGCGGGCGCGCCGGGTCACCTTCCCGTGGCGTGGGCCGCCGCCGCTTTCCAGAGCAGGAGCGGCACGGGCGCGCCGCGTAGCACGTGCTCGGCCACGCTGCCGAGCAACAGGCGGTTCAGGCCCGATCGGCCGTGCGTGCTCATCGCAACGAGTCCCGGGCGCTCCCGGCGCGCGTACTCGAGGATGACCTGCGCGGCGGGGCCGAAGCGGACCTCGGGTCGGACCCGGAGCCCCTTGGCCTCGAGCGCGGCGGCGACCTTGGCGAGATAGGCGTCCGCGTCCGCGAGCCGGAGGCCCATGATGTGGTCGCTGGACTCCATCGACAGCTCCGCCGCCGCGGCCGGGGTGAGGGGCTCCACCGCCTGGAGGAGGTCGATCGTGAAGTCGAATGGCCCGGCCAGCCGCTCCACCAGCGGCAGCACGGCCTCGGACCGCTCCGAGCCGTCCAGCGGGACCACGATCCGCCCGATGGCGCCGGGCGTCCACGACAGCTCGCCGCGGACGAGCAGGACGGGGACCGGCGAGCGGCGAACGACGCTCTCGGCGACGCTCCCGAGGAGCACCCGCCCCAGCCCGCCACGACCGTGCGTGGTCATCGCGATCAGCGTCGCGCCGTTGTGGCGGGCCGCGTCCACGATCGCGCGGTCCGGGTGGTCGTACCAGACCTTCCACCGGACGTTCGGGAGACCCCGCGCCTCGAGGTCCCCGGCGAGGGTCGCGAGGTAGCCCTCGGCCTCCTTCTGGATCGCGACCTCGGCGTCGAGCGAGCCCCGGGGGTGCAGCGCGCGCACCAGGAGGAGCCCGGCCTCGTAGTCGCGCGCCAGGGCCTCGGCCATCGGGATGATCGCCTCCGAGAGCCGGGAGCCGTCGAGGGGCACGAGAATCGGGGTCATCGCCGCTCGACTCCCGTCGCGCTCCCGTCGTGCACGGGCAGGGGCGGCTCCCACTGCCGCCGGAACCCCTCGTCGAGGCAGCGCCGGCGGCACTCGATCGCGGTCGGGGGGTCGAAGGCACTGCAGCTCCTCACGGTCATCACGCGGCGGAATCCGGGGAGCCCGCGTGTCTCGAACTCCACCTCGACCTCCCGCCGGCTCCACGCGCACCAGAAGCGGCGTCGTCGGACCCCGTCCATCGCTCCCTCCGTCGTCCTCAGCCTGCCTGAAGGCTCCGCCGTCCGCAGTCGATGATGCTGGGTACCCGCATCCGCCGGTAGACGACGCAGTCGTAGTAGCCGTCCGCACACAACCGGACCCGCTCGTCGCGGGACGGGATCCTGACGCGCCCGCGCGGCAGCCGGCAGTAGACCGCCACGGCAGACGCGTCCGGGTGCCCGATCGCGTCCGGGCGGAGGAACGGGCACGCCCTCCGGTCCATGATCCGCGTGGTCGCCATCGGCCTCTCCTCGGGCGCCGGAGCGCCGGTCAGGCGGGAACCGGCGCGCCGCGGCCGACGAGGAGCACGGGCACGCGCGCCAGCCTCTCCACGTGCTCCGCCACGCTCCCCTCGAGCAGCCGCCGCAGTCCGGTCCGCTGGTGGGTGGCCATCGCGATGAGGTCCACGCCGCCGGAACCGGCCTCGTCGAGGATCTCCGTCGCCGGGTCGCCGAAGCGCACCGCGAGCTGCACGTCGATCCCGGCGAGCGCCGCCGCGGCGCGCATGAGGTACGCCCGCGCTTTCTCCGCGATGCGGGCCGCCTCCTGGTCGGCATAGACGAGGATGCGGCCATCCGGCGCCACCCTGGCCTGGGCGGGCGGCGCGACGAACAGGAGGCGGACGGTCGCGTGCTCCCCGCGGGCCAGCTCGGCCACGCGCGGGAGAACGGCCTCGCTGCCCGAGGAGCCGTCCAGCGGAACGAGGATCTCGCGCCTCATCGTGTCTCCCTCCTGGGCTGTCGCTCGAGCCCGGGCTCGTGGCGGCCCCGATCGCCAGGGGCGTCGGATAGCCCATTCCCATCAGTCGGTTGAGCAAGGCGTGTGCCAGCGGAGACCGCCCAACTCCCGGGGCCGGCCGAAGCCCGTTCCGCCAAGGTCCACGCAGGGTTCAGTGACGCCGCCCGGGTCGCCGCCCGACCGCGTGCGGCCTCCGGGCAGGGCCTGGGCCTGCGGCGCCGCCGCCCCAGCGAGGCGGGGATTCCCCAGGGTTCCGGAGGACCCTGCCACCCGCAGACCCGCGGAGATTCCGTCGATTTCCAGGCTGGTTCGGGTTTCTGGGCGGGATGGCAGGGCTGCGGGAGATCGCGTGGGCGTTCGAACAGATGCGGGGAGCCGAAGCCCCCCCTCGGGGATCAGGCGTCGTCGCCGATGACCAGTACCGGACGCCCGGCCCGGGCGGCGACGGCGCTCGAGACCGAGCCCAGCAGCGCGGCCTCGATCCGCCCCCGCCCGCGCGTTCCCACCACGATGAGATCGTAGCCGCCGTCGCGCGCGGCCGAGATGATGGTCTCGGCCGCCGCGCCGCCCAGCCACTCGGTCTCCGGCTCGGGCCCGCCCGTCTCGACGACGGCCTGGCGGGCGCGCGCGATCGTGTCGCGGGCGTCGGCGAGCGCCTCGCCGAGGGCTGCGGAGTAGTTGGGCTCGCCCAGGGCGGGGGACGGGGCGTGGTAGACGGTGAGGAGCGTGAGCCGCCCGCCGAGGGCGCGGGCGAGCTGCCCCGCGGCCCGCGCGGCCTGAAGGCCGTGCTCGCTCCCGTCCACGGCGGCGAGGATCCGCCTGAACGGCGTCGCGGCGCCGGGCGCCGGCACCGTCAGGGCCCCGTCGCGCTCGCCGACGCGGCGGACGCGGCCGTCGCCTCCTCCGCCCCGCGGTCCCGGGTGGTGAGGTAGCGGGGGCAGACCAGGTACGCGAGCGTGCTGCAGATGCAGGTGAGGGTCTCGGCGGCCGGCACCCGCACCCGGTCGCCGGGCGGGCGACAGTAGACACCGGTCGGGTAGAGCCAGAGCCGATCAGCCATCACAGGCGTCAGGAACGGGCAGATCGCCCCGCCCTCCTGTTCGCGGTCGCTCGCCACCGCGGCGCCCTCTCAGGCGGCCTCGGCCGCCGGTCCGCCGTTCCGGTAGCTGACGCCTCCGGCGATCAGCGCGAAGCGCGGCGCGATCGGCGACGGGGCCCAGTGCGTCTCGGCCTGCGCGAGGCACGCCTTCCCACATCGGACCCGGCGGGGATCCCGGAAGGCGGAGCACGCGCTGACGTCGACGGGCCATCTCCACCCCGCCCGACTCACGAACTCGGCGGTCACGTGCCGGCGCGAGAAGGGGCAGTCGAAGGACGTTCGGCCCACGGCGGGCCCGGCCGGGATGAGGTGGCCCAGCACCACGAAGGTTAGCACCCCACCGGCGAAGAGCGCAAGCGGACCCACGAGGAGCAGCACGACGAAGCTCGACACGAGCGTGAGGCCCCATTCCATTGTCCTCACCCTCCCTTCGGCGGGCCCCGGTCCGGCCGGGGCTGACGCCACCGACCCATTCGCTTCACGCTCTCAAGGTCATGTTCGCGCCGGGCCCGACCCTGACAATGGGGCGGATGGCTCATTTCCGTGAGTCGAGCGCGAGGGCGGCGGCGGCCGCCGGTAGGGCGCTGTCTGGGTGACCGAGGCGCAGGGCCGTGGCAGATCGCCAGCGGGAAAGGGTTCCACTCCGAGCGGCGGCTGTGCCGCCGCAACCCCATCCTGGGGGAGGTCTCGGAGGGGGCCGTCGAGGCCCCCTCCGAATCGGTCAGCGAGGCGCGTCCACGAGCACCGCGAGCCCGTGCGGCCGCGGGGGCACGCGGAGCGTCCCCAGGACCGCCCGGCGCGGGCCGTCCACGATGGTGACGGTGTGGGAGGTGTGGTTCGCGACGAACAGCGTACCGTCGGCCGTCGCGGCGATGTGGTAGGGCTCGACGCCAACCGGCACCGTCGCGACGACCCGCCGCTCGGAGAGCGACACGGCCATGACGCTCTGGAGCCCGTGGTCGCTGAACCACATCTCCCCTGCGGTGGACGGCACCAGGTTGCCGTCGCGGCCGCGCTTGGGCGAGTGGAACGGGTACTTGCCGACGGTGATGGATCCGATGGGCCGCCGTCCGGCGACGTCGATCAGGTCCACCCGCGGGTCCGGCTGGTGGACGAAGCCGGAGTTGGTCACCCAGGCGAGCTTGCCGTCGGGGGACAGCGTGACGTCGTGGGCGTTGGCGCCGGTGTCGATGAGCGTGACGGCGCCGGTCGCGAGCTCCACGACGCCGACGCGCGGGTCGCCGGGCTTGTATGGCCGGTTGGTCACCGTGAACCAGAGCTCCCGGTCGTCGGCGCTGATCGACAGATCGTGCTGGGCGCGGCCGAGCCGGAGCGGCGCCTTCACCTGCCAGGTGCCGATCTCCACGACGCCGACGAACGTCTCCGTTTCGTGCCCGACGAACAGCGTCCGGCTGCCCGAGGTGAACGCCACGTCGTGCGTCTGGCGCCCGAGCTTGAGCCGCGCCGCCTCGGTGAGCGTGCGAGTGTCGATCACCGACACCTCGCCCGAGCGGCGGTCGCTCGTCGCCACCCACCGGCCGTCCGGCGAGATGGCGAGGTTGTGCGGCTCCCGGCCGACCTTGATCGCCGCGACGGGCTTGAGGTCGGGCACGACGCCCCGGTAGACGCTGACGGTGTCCGTCCTCTCGGAGGTGACGAACAGCGTGACCGACTGCTCCGGGCGCGCCGGCACTCCGAGGGCAGCGGCGAGCAGCGCGGCGGCGGCGAGCGTCCCGACGGCTCGTCCGCCGCGCGTGGTCCGCAAGGCGGAGAGCTCAGCCGCCCGTCGCCGGCTGGAGGCCGGCCAGTTCCTGGAGCCGCCGCCAGTTGGCGAGCCGGTCGGCCCGGGCGGCGAGGAGCGCGGGGGAGGGGGTCCCACCGGCGTCGAACTGGCGCGCGAAGCGCCCCTCGGTGCGGGCGAAGGTGACGAAGTCGATCGCCTCGCCGGTCTTGGGGTGTCGCGCCCAGTCCGCCTTCGGGTCGGGGTTCCCCTGGAGGCTCAGGCGGTCGGCGATCCGCGGCCCCTTCCGCGGGTCGTAGACGAACAGGGGGAAGGCCCGCGACTCCACGGCGACGCGCGCCTGCGCCGCCGCGCGGTCGTCGGCCACCCCGTGCTCGGGCTGGCAGGTCGTGTACGCGATGACGACGGCGGGGCCGGCGAAGCTGTTCGCGTCCATGATGGCCCGGTAGAAGTGGTTGACGTGGGCCGCCGTCGTCTGGGCCACGAAGACCTCGGGGTGCATGAGGCAGAGGAGGCCGAGCTCTTTCCGATGCTCGACCTTCCCGGGGAACGCGGGACCGACGGCGGCCATCTTGGCGTCCTGCGCCGGGAACGAGGCGGTGGAGACCTGGCCGCCGGTGTTGGAGTAGACCTGCGTGTCGAGGACCAGGACCTTGATGTCCATGCCCGACGCGAGCATGCGCGAGAGCGACTGAAGACCGATGTCGTACATCGCGCCGTCGCCGCCGAGGACCCAGAGGCGCTTCGCCTGCCACCCCCGCTGGTCCCACTTCCCGCGGACGCCCATCGCGACCGCGGGCGCGTTCTCGAAGAGCGAGTTCGTCCACGGGACCAGGTAGGGGTTGTAGGGGTAGGTGGAGGTGTACACCGTGTTGCACCCCGTCGCGGCCACGATCGCCATCCCCTCGGGCCCGTAGACGAAGCCCGTCGCCGCCACCATCATCCGGATGGCCGTCCCCTCGCCGCACCCCATGCACGACCCGGCGCCGCCGACGTAGAGGAGCGCGGCCTGCTCGGCGAGCATCATGTCGGCGAGGGCCTTCTCGTTGACGTACCCGGGCGGCGTCGGGCCGACCTGCCGGAAGAACCCGAAGGCGGTGCGGTAGCGGGCGAGGGTCCCCTCGTTCTTCGGCGTCATCCGGAGGGCGTGGTAGCCGAGGTCGGCACACACCTCGACGCACTCGGCGCACCCCTTGCACTTGGTCGGGTCCACGAAGATCCCGAACAGGGCGCCTTCGAGCCCCTTCTTCGCGGGCACGTCGAAGTACTTCCGCGTCCGGGCCCAGTGGCTGGCCAGGAAACCTCGCTCCGCCGGGTCGCCGACCTTCGCGAGCGCCGCCTCGAGCCGCGAGGCGGGGATAGCCTTGCCGAGGATCGCCGTGTCGGGGCACTCGGTGACGCACGTCATGCAGCCCACGCACCGCTCGGCGTCGAGCTCGGGGATCGCCGGCGCGAGGTACGAGAAGTCGCGGAGGGCGGCGGTGCCGGGGGGGATGAGGCTCCGGGCCACCCCGACGTCGGCGGGCAGCTCGTGCGAGCCGGCGCCCTTCTCGTACGCGCCGATGACGCGGGCGTTGAAGTCGTCCACGTACGCCTGGACGTCCAGCGCCAGCACGCCCGAGGGGATGAGCTGGACCTCGTGGCTCTCCTTCGACGCCCCGCGGGTCTTGGTCCCGAGCTCGGGCTCCGCC
The DNA here is from genome assembly GCA_964416315.1 of uncultured bacterium. Lineage (GTDB taxonomy): Bacteria > Methylomirabilota > Methylomirabilia > Rokubacteriales > DASRDR01 > CAYQDR01. The sequence continues at coordinate 20,378 of CAYQDR010000025.1, read as the reverse complement.
GCTTCGGCGTCGTACGGATCGAACGTGGTCACGTCGGCCATGCCGCCTCCCTTCACGCCTCCGCCAGGCGACCCACGAGGTCGGTGACGGAGAGGATCCCGATCGGCCGCTCCCACGCCCCCTCGACGACCGTCACCACGACCCGGTGGATCTTCCGCTCGCGGAGCACCTGCGCGGCCTCGCGGACCGGGCTGTCCGCGCGGACGCTGACCACGGGTGAGGTCATCAGGTGCCGGGCGGCGAGGCCGCGCCAGTGCTTGAGATACGGCTGGACGAAGGTCGCGTTCACGAGGTCCGTGCGCGAGATGAGCCCCAGCGCGTACCCCACCGGGTCCACGACGACGAGGGCGCTGACGTCGTGGGCGCTCATCGTCTCCGCCACTTCCTCCGCGGAAGTGTCGGGTCCGCAGGTGATGACGCCGAGGTGCATCCAGTCGCGCACCTGTGGCTCGATCATGTGGCGCTCCCGGCCACGAGCGCGGGCTCCGGCGCCATGACCGCGCGGGGCACCTCGACGACCTCCCGGTAGCCGCGCCGCACCGCCGTCATGTTGTCCTGGATCACCTGCTCGCCGCGCTTGCCGAAGAACCTCCGGAGGGAGCGCTCGACGGCCTCGAAGACCGCCTCCTCGGAGAGGTCGCGCCGCTCCCGGAACGGGGTCACTCGCAGGAAGACGCCGAGCAGCACGATGCCCTGCATGCGCTGCTGGAGCTCGGGTCGCGTCGCCACCTCGCGCGCGATCCGGATCGTGTCCAGCGCCAGGACCCGGATGCCCTGCTCGACGATCCGTTTCCGCGCGTGCCCGGGGATCCCGGCCCAGATCGCGGCGGGCTCCGTCTCGGTGCTCTGGATGAAGAGCATGCCGCCCTCGACGAGCCCATCCAGCGGGTCCCCGAGCCGGAAGGCGTTGACGTCGTTGAGCGGCACGAAGTCCACGTGGGCCAGCTCCGAGTGGGTGCGGATCGGGCCGTCGGCGACCGTCAGGTAGTAGGTGGTCGGCAGGCCCTTCTTCTCGGAGCCGTAGAGCGGGTATGCCTGGACGCGGAGGTGGAAGAGGTCGCCCAGGACCGTCGCGATGATCCGGTTCGTGGCGACCGAGCCGAAGCCGCCCACGGAGTGCCCGCGCATCGAGAAGGCCCCGGGCGGCCGGACGTCCGGATCTTCGGCGCGGGGCAGCGCGGCCGGGTGGGCGACGCCGAGGACGAAGACTCGCGGCCCCCGCCGCAGCATGTTCGCCACGGTCGCGACGAGGTCACCCGGGCGGATGTCGCGGCTCCCGAGGCCCGCGACCCCCGAGTAGACGGCGGGGATGCGCGAGATGGCGGAGGGGCTCCGGTCCTCGGTCAGCGCGTCGGCGAAGGCGGCCTTGATCTCGGCGGTCAGGGGGTTCGACTGGGCGGCCGGGTTGTCCATGCGCTCGATCACCGCGAACGCCTGGAGGTGTCGGAGCGCCGCCACGATCTGCCGGCCGGGGAAGGGGCGGAACGCCGTGACGTGGAGGGCGCCCACGCGCCAGCCCTTGTGGGCCCGCATCCAGTCCGCCGCCGCCATCGCGGTCTCGACGAGGCTCCCCATGCCGACGATGGCGTAGTCGGCGTCTTCGAGCCGGTACCCCTGGACGAGCCCGTACCGCCGACCCGTCAGGTCCTCGAAGCGGTCCATGACGCGCTCGAGGATCCCGGGGAGGCGGTCGTAGAAGAAGCGCTGCGCCACCTTGCCCTTCATGTAGGCGTCCTGGTTCTGCACCACCCCCGACATGATCGGCTTCGCGGGGTTCATCAGGTTCCGGAGCCGCGTGAGGGCGTAGGGGTCCCCGACGAAGTCGCGCATCAGCTCGGGCTCGGGCAACCGCACGTTCTCGACCGTGTGCGTCGTGAGGAACCCGTCCTGCACGCTGAGGAACGGCGTCTCCGATTCCTCCGCGGCCCGGCGGGCGATCAGCGCGAGATCGCCGGCGGCCTGGGCGCTCATCGCGAAGAGGATCCCCCAGCCGGTGTCCGCCACCGCCATGACGTCGTCGTGACCGCAGTGGACGTTCAGCGCCTGCGAGGTCAAGGCGCGGGCGCCGACGTGGAAGACGGCGGGGAGGCGCTTGCCCGAGATCGTGTAGAGGACCTCCTTCATGAGGACGAGACCCTGGCCCGAGGTGAAGTTGGTGACCCGCCCGCCGGCCAGCGCGAACCCTTCGCACGTGGACGCGGAGGAGTGCTCCGACTCGAGCTCCAGAAAGAAGAGCGGCTCCCTCCAGAGGTTCTTCTTCCCCGCCGCCAGTGCCGCCTGGTAGCCCGCGCCCATGCTGGTCGAGGACGTGATGGGGTAGGCGCACGCCCCCTGGGAGACGTGGCTCTCCACCCACACGACCATCTCCGAGCCGTCCGCGGTCCCGGGCAGCCCGGGGTACCGGACGCCGCTTCGCTCGGTCATTCGGGACCCCCCGCACCCCCGCCCCCTATTGATCGGATCGCCGGGACGGCTCGGGCTCGCGCCCTCGCGACGTCCCGCCCCTCCGGTGGCCTTCGGGGGGAGGGGAGGCGGGCGCTGCCCGAAACGCCGAGGCCTGACGCCGCCTCGCTCATGCGGCACCCCCCGCACCCCCGCCCCTCCCGTGGGACGCGCCAGGCGATGACCGCCGCCCGCTTGGGGTAGGGGGCGACCCAGCCCGCGCCCTCGCGCTCGAGGCGCGCGGCGAGGAATTCGCGGAGGACCTCCCGGACCTCAGCGCCGCGGACGCCCAGGTATTCCTGCCAGAAGTCGCAGGCCTCCTCGAGGTCCTCGAAGGGCTGGTCCGAGCGGTACCGGACGACCGTCAGGGTCGGCGAGAGCCCGAGCGCCGCGAGGCTGGCCAGGGCATCGGTGTCCGGGCACGGGGACGCGTACGGCCGCCCGAGGAGCCGCGGGTAGAGCTCGGCGAAGAAGAACTTGTCCCCCTCCGGGGCCGCGTCCCGCACGAGGGCCACCCAGCGCCGCGCGACGGAGGCGACCTCCCGGAGGAACGGCGATCCCGCCCGGAGGAGCCCGCCGACGTGGGCGCAGAGGACGAGGTCGTGGGGCGGGACGGGGGCCTCGCCCCACGCGGCTTCGATGACGTCGAGATTGGCGAGTCCCCGGGCCCGAACGGCCTCGCGGAGCGCCTTCGCCATCGCCGGCGCCGGCTCGAGCGCGGTGACGCGCCGGAGCCGCTCGGCGAGCGGCAGCGCGAGGGCGCCGCACCCCGCGCCGACGTCGAGCGCGGTCTCGCACTCGGCGAGCACCGGCGCCAGGGCGCCCAGCACCGTGGCGGCGTAGTCGCTCCGCGCGAGGCCCGCCGGTACCACGCCACCTTGCGCTCGGTCCAGAACCCGGCGCCGATGCCGGTCGCGTCTCTTGCCGCCTCGGCCCCGCGGGTCAGCACGCCGGGGCGTCGGCCGCCAGGAGCACGTCGGCTTCGTCCCCGAGGCACGGCGTCCCGCATGTGGGGACCGTCGGGTCGTCGAACGCGGAGCAGGAGACGACGCCGATCGGGTGCCGGCCGTCGAAGGTCAGGAACCGGACCGTGACGTGCTGCTGCGCGACGGCGCAGTAGACCTCGGCCGTGGCGTACCAGGGCAAGAGCTCCATCTCACGCTCCTCGGGCCTCCCGGCCCGGCGCGGTCCCCTCGCTCGCCAGCTCGAGCGCCGCGGCCTCCGTGACGCACGGCATCCCGCACGTGACGATGCGCGGATCGGCGAAGGCCGTGCAGGAGACCACGGAGACGGGGTTGCCGCCTTCCCGCGTGAGGAAGCGGACCACGACGTTCCGGCGGGTCCAGGGACAGTAGAAGCTGGCGGTCTTGAGGCCGGCCAGCCGGGGAAGCAGGGCGGCCGCGATCACGAGGAGGAGCAGGACCACCGCCGCGAGGAGCGCGGTCGTGAACCAGGTCAGGCCGACTGTGCTCATCGTCTCCCCCTCCCTCCGGCGCCGCGCGCGACGGCCGCGGGCGCCTTTGCCTCGAAGGCCTGATGCATCGAGGGTGCCAGGCGGGGACAGCACCGAACCTCGCGATTCGCCGGGGGTTTCGGCGGCGCGCGGGGAAGGGCCGCGGACCCGCGCGGGGCGGGACCGCCCCACGCGGGGCACGGGCGCCTCACGGGACGGGGGCTACGCGGAGGCCGGCCAGGCCCTCTGCGCCGCGCGCCAGAACCGGTAGCCTGGGCAGCTGAAGTAGCGCCCCCCGGTGCAGAGGCGGGCGACCGTCTCGGGGGAAAGGTGGCGGACACGGCCGGAGGGGAGCCGGCAGGAGGCCTCCGACCCCGGCGCCCGCTCCCGTGCTGGCGCGACCCGACCGCAAAGAAACGGGCAGCTCAGGAGCCTCACGCGGGCCGAGCCCTCCGGCATGCTCCCCTCCGTTCGATTGGACGCTTCTCCCGGCTGGGAGTCCATGAGGCGATCGGCTCACTTTCGTGAGCCGATCGCCCTGCCGAGGCGCGGGGCGGAGTTCGAGCGGTGACTGTCGGGGGAACACCCGGGAGTCTGAGAGCGTGTCCCGAGCGGGCCGCCTATCGGGGCAGCACCACGAACGCCGCGACCATGGACGGGGCGTGGTTCGAGCACACCAGCTGGTACGTCCCGACCTTCTCCGCGACGAACTGCGTGCGGTACTCGCGGCCGCGGTTCCACATCATGCTCGCGACGACCTTCTGGCCGTCGGGGGCGTTGATCCAGACCTCGTGCTCGTCACCGTTCACCACGAAGGCGGTGAGAGCGACCGTGTCCCCCTGGCGGACGGCCAGAGCGGCGGGGGCGAATATGTAGCTCGACACCTCCCACTTCTGCGGCGCGTTCTTGTCTGCCTGCCCCGGGCCCTTGAAGCCGTAGCCCTTGGAGAGGTCGGCCGGGTTCAGGGGCGGGGGAGCGAGCTTGTCGGCGGTCGTCGAGCCCTTGATCTCGAGCGCGGTCAGAAAGACCGTGTGGGTGGTGGCCGGCCTCTGCTGGGCGCCGAGGTTGCCCAAGACCAGGAGGCTCAGCCCCGCCACACCGACCAGCACGATCACTGTCTTGAGGCCCAAATCCCGCTTGCTCATCGTGTCTTCCTCCTTGCCTTCGGAGTGGTCCAATTGCCTCCGCGCGCCAGCGCGCGGGCGCTGGTGAAGACACGAGCAAGGGCTGTGCCGGGGCTCACGGCGGTCACCCCTCTCTCGAGGTGGTGCGGACAGGGCAGGGCTCGTGATGCGCGTGGCTCAGCGGCTGCGGCGCCCGTCGGTCGGGCGCGCACGGCCTTGCGCGCGGGGCGGGAATCGGGTTGCGCGGGAGCACGGGTCGCCGCGCCTTGCTCGGTTCCAGACCGTCCCGCCCTGCTGGCACGCGGATTGCTCGAAGTTCGCGATGACGCCATGACCGTGACCGACGGGCGTGGGGGCGTCAGGCGCCCGCTCAGCCGTCGGCGTCGAGCCCCCCGCCGGGACACGACGGCGCGGATGGAGCCACCGGCATGAGGAGCTCCCTGTTCAAGCGGTTCTCCCTTCTCAGCGCGGGCCTCTGGGTGGGGCTGGCGCTGGTGTTGGGCACGGGCGTGACCTACCTCGTCGAGCAGACGATGCTGGAGCGGGCGACGCTCGCGTCCCTGGACTACTTCAAGAACCTGGCGCGGTTCATCACGACGAAAGAGGAGTTCGTCCGGCGACGGACGGGCGCCGACTACGAGGCCTTCGACCGGCTGATCCGGGACAACTTCTTCACGCCGCACGTCGTGACCATCAAGATCTACGACCGGGGGGGGACGACGATCTACCACTCCCGGAGCCCGGAGGTCGTGGGTCAGCGGTTCCCCGACAACGCTTCCCTCCGGAGAGCCCTCGGGGGCGAGACCGTGGTGGGACTGTCGGATCTCCGCGAAGCCGAGAACGTCACCGAGCGACGCGCCGGATACTCCCGGCTGCTCGAAGTCTACATCCCGATTTTCCTGGAAGGGACGAGCACGGTCATCGGGGCGTATGAGATCTACAGCCCCGTCGACCCCTTCTACCAGAAGGTCTGGCGCCTCAGGCTCCCGGTGTGGGGGGCAGTCCTGTCCGGCCTGGCGCTGCTCTACGTGGCGCTGACGCTCACCTTCCGCCGGGCCTCCAGGACCATCGTCGAGCAGAACCGTGCCCTGGAGCGGACCGCCGACGAGCTGCGCGCCGCCTACGACGAGCTGAAGCGGGCGCACTCCCAGCTCGTCCAGAGCGAGAAGCTGGCTTCCACGGGACGGCTCGCCGCGGGGATCGTCCACGAGATCGGGAACCCCCTGGGCTCGATGCTCGGCCTGCTGGAGCTCCAGCTCCTGTGCCGGGCTCGACCCGAGGACCGAGCGGAGTGCCGCGATCGGAGCGAGCGCCTTGCGGGAGAGATCGCCCGGACCAAGCGGATCCTCCAGGGGCTGCTCGACTACGCGCGCCCGGGACCGCCCCAGCTCGCGGCGCTCGACGTGAACGCCGCCGTCGAGAAGGCGCTCGGGCTCATCGCGTCCCAGCGGGGGTTCGAGGGGATCGCGTGGAGGCGGGAGCTGGCCGCGTCCGCGCCCCGGGCCGTGGCCGACGAGCATCTGCTCGAGCAGATCCTGATCAATCTCCTGCTCAACGCCGCCCACGCGACGACCGAGGGTGGCTCGATCCGGGTGTGGACGAGCATCGGTCGGGCCGGGCCGTGGGAGGACGGCGCCGCGCGAGTGGGCCGGTCGTTCGCGCCGGACGAGAACGCGGTCACGATCGCGATTGCGGACCACGGACCGGGAATCCCGCCCGACCACCTCGAGCGGATCTTCGAGCCGTTCTTCTCCACCAAGCGTCGCGGCGAGGGCACGGGCCTGGGGCTCGCCATCTGCCACAGCCTCATCGAGGCCCTCCAGGGGGCCCTGGTGGTCGAGAGCCGGCCCGGCGTCGGCACGACCGTCCGCGTGCTCCTCCGCGCGGGGAGCGCGGTCGCGTCGCCGGAGTCTTCGGCCGGAGAGGGGCGCACGCGTGCCTGACGGACCCCTCGGCCCGCGAGACGAGCGCGTCCTCGTCGTCGACGACGAGGAGAACATGGTCCACTTTCTCACGCGGCTCCTCGCCCACGAGGGGTACCGCGTCGACGGGGCCGGAACCGGCACGGAGGCGCTGGAACGGATCCGGGAGGGCCCCTATGACGTCGTCCTGTGCGACCTCCGCCTTCCCGGGGCCGACGGCCTCGAGGTGCTGAGGGCGGTCCGCGAGACACTCCCCGAGGCGACCGTTGTGATGATCACCGCCTACGGGAGCATCCCCTCGGCGATCGAGGCGATGCGGGCGGGCGCCTACGACTACGTGACCAAGCCCTTCCGGGCGCACGAGATCCTCGCGGTGGTGGACAAGGCGCTGGAGCGGATCCGGCTCACGCGCGAGGTCAGGCAACTCCGGCGGATGGTGGAGCAGCGCTTCGGCTTCGGCGGCCTGGTGGGCAAGAGCCAGCCCATGCAGGACGTGTACACGCAGATCGAGAAGGTGGCCGCGGCGCGCGGGACCGTGCTGATCCAGGGGGAGAGCGGGACCGGCAAGGAGCTGGTCGCCAAGGCCATTCACCACGCGAGCCCGCGCCGGTCGGGGCCCTTCGTGGTGATCGACTGCGCGGCCATCCCTGAATCGCTGCAGGAGAGCGAGCTGTTCGGCCACGTCAAGGGGGCCTTCACGGGTGCCATCGCCGCCAAGAAGGGGCTGTTCGAGGAGGCGCACGGGGGCACCCTGTTCCTGGACGAGGTCGGCGAGCTGCCGCCCGGGCTGCAGGCGAAGCTGCTGCGCGCCCTCCAGGACGGCGAGATCCGGCGGGTGGGCGACACGCGTGTCGTGCAGGTGGACGTGCGCGTCATCGCAGCGACGAACCGGGACCTCGCCGAAGAGGTCGGGCAGGGCGCATTCCGGGAGGATCTCTACTACCGGTTGGCCGTCTTCCCCATCCGGCTCCCGCCGCTGCGCGAGCGCCGGGAGGACATCCCCCTCCTGGTGGAGCACGTGCTCGGCCGGGTCGCTGAGGGAGCCGGCGGCGCGCCCAAGCGCTTGTCGCCCGGGGCGCTCCGCGTCGCCATGGGATACGGCTGGCCCGGCAACGTCCGCGAGCTCTGGCACGCCCTGGAGCGCGCGGCGCTCCTCAGCGAAGGGGAACTGATCACCGAGCGGGACCTGCCCGCCCACCTCATGGCGCCGCAGGGCGAGCTCGCCGTCCCGCTCCCCGGAGAGTCGCTGGTGCTGCCGGAGGCGACGGCGCGGGTGGTGCAGGAGGTGGAGCGGGAGCTCATCCGGCGCGCGCTCGGTCGCACGGCCGGGAACCGCACCGAGGCGGCCCGCCTGCTGGGGATCAGCCGGCGCGCGCTGGTTTACAAGCTCAAGGCCTACGGCCTCGGACGCGCGTAGGCGTCACCCCGTTCGCGTCCTCAGGAGCGGGGCTTGAGGTCGCGGACCGCGAGCTGCCCGCGGCGGCTGAAGTCGATGGACTCCCCGAGGATCCGCGCGGCCTCCTGCGGGGCGTGGAAGCCCATCGAGTTCTCGGCCTCGACGAAATCCAGCCAGAATTGCGCCCGCCGCTGGAAGTCCCGCGCCCGCTCCAGCTCGGCGTCGCTGCGGCCGGCCGCGCGGGCCGCCTTGAGATCCCCGATCAGGCCGACCAGCGCGTCCATGGCCCGGTTGCGGAGGTCGAAGGTCCGCTGCTGGATCGTCTCGACGCGGGCGCGGAGCTCGGCCTCCGGCCAGCGGTGGCAGGTCTGGCAGGCGCGGTTGAGGTTCAGAAGCGGGCTGCGGACGTGGTGGTCGCTGATCTTCAGGGCGCCCTCCCGGCGGTACGGCATGTGGCAGTCGGTGCACGCCACGCCGGAGCGCGCGTGGATCCCCTGGTTCCACAGCTCGAACTCCGGGTGCTGGGCCTTCAGCGTGGGCGCTCCGCTCTCGCCGTGGACCCAGTCGCGGAACTTCACCTCGTCGTAGTAGGCCGCGATCTGCTCGACCCGGAGCCCCCTGGCCCAGGGGTAGACGAGGCGCTTCTCCGTTCCCTTGAAGTAGTACTCGACGTGGCACTGGCCGCAGACGAACGCCCGCATCTCCTGCCGGGTGGCCATCGCGTTGACGTCGTAGTCCTTCACGCCCTGCGAGGCCTTGAGCGCCCGGATCCCCTCGATGAACGCCGGCCGGCTGATCCGGAGCTGCATGGTGTCCGGGGCGTGGCAGTCGATGCAGGTGACCGGATGCCGGACCAGCTTCCGCGCCTCCGGGTACGGCATCTGGTTGACCAGCTCGAAGCCCCTGAACAGGTCCCCGTTGCCGACCCGCTTGTAGGGCACGTAGACGGACGCGTGGCAGTGCAGGCACGTGCCCGGTTGCTTCGCGACGATCTGCCGCTCCGTGTACGTCTGGTCCTCGAGCATGTAGGCGTGGCCGCGGTCCTCGCGGAAGTCGCGCGCGAAGGCGTACCCCGCCCACATCGTCTTGAGGCGCGGGTCCTCCTCCAGGCGCGACTGCGCGACCACCGACCGGGGGTCGGCCTGGTTCGGCGTCCTCGGCAGGGCCTCGCTCCCCCCGAACCGGGTCCGGACCTGGTCCACGGTGCGGCGGTAGGCGTCGTACTGCAGCGGGAAGTTCTTGCCCCAGACGGCAGGATCCTCCGTCTCGTCGTTCAGCTCGACGACCCGGTAGAACGGGTTCCGCGCCTCCTGCTTGCGCTCGACGATGTTGACGAGCAGGGCGGCGGCGCCCGCCCCCGCCGCGGCGGCGACGACCGCGACGAGCAGAATCCAGATCGCGGGGCCGCGCCGGCCCAGCCTCCTCTCGACCATGCGTGCTGTTCCCCCCTCACCCTGGCCCTCTCCCCCCCGACGGGGGGAGAGGGAAATCAGGCGCTCAGAGATGGCCGACCGTGGCGTGGCACCGGACGCACGCCAGCGGGGCGTGTGCCGGGGGTCGCGCGTCGATCGCCTCGACGATCGGCCGGTGGCAGGCGCGGCAGGCGCGCTCCGCGATCTCCCGGTTCCCCGGCTTGATCCGCAGGGGGTCGGGAAAGCGGCCCGAGGTGAACGCGAAGGAGTGCCAGAAGCCGTTCGAAGCCTTCGTCGCGTACTTCGGGAAGAGGCCCCGGGGCGTGTGGCAGTCGTTGCACACGGCCGCCGCCCGGTGGCTGCCCTTGAGCCAGCCGTCCAGCTGCTCGCGCATGACGTGGCAGTTGGCGCAGGCCGCGGGGTCGTCCGTCAGGTAGGAGGCCCCCCGAGCGTACACGAAGGTGTAGCCGCCCACGCCGGCCGCCACCCCGATGGCGGCGCCCACGGCGACCCCGGCGATTCCACGGGCGCGCATCTCCTGCCGACCCTACCTGGCGCGGGGCATCGGGTCAAGCCGCCACACCCGATATGAGCCAGGTCATAGGTCCCCCGGGAGCGGGCGCCGTAGGCTGGACCTGGACGCATCCGCGGAAAGGGAGGGCGCGATGGCAGACAAGCAGGGCGCGGAGGACACGGAGCGGATCCCGCTGGCCCAGGCCTTCTTCGACAACATCTTTCTCCTGCTCGTGCTCGGGATCGTGGTCCCCGTCGTCTTCTACACGATCTGGGGGCTCCTCGAGATCGCGAGCATCCCGCTGGCGAAGTGAGGAGGCCCCCATGAGCATTCAGACGCTCAAGGGCGTGTGGTGGAAGCCGGTCGACCGGACCGAGAAGCTCTGGCTCGGGGTCGCCCTGATCTGGTGCCTGATCCTCTTCGCCATGATGCCGCTCTGGCACCTCAAGGGGGGACAGAACCCGTCGTTCGAGACCTACCGGATCACGCCCGCCGAGTACCAGAAGAAGGTGGACGCCTACGTCCAGAAGGCGAAGGTCGGGGAGGACAAGGGCATACCGGTCGTCGCGGCCCAGCCCGGCGACGACGTCTACATGCTCGGGCGGCTCTGGCAGTGGTACCCGGCGCTGAAGCTCAAGAAGGGGCAGACCTACCGGTTGCACCTGTCCTCCATGGACCTGGTCCACGGCTTCTCCCTGTTCCCCCTCAACCTCAACTTCATGGTCCTGCCAGGGTACGAGTACGTGCTGACGATCACGCCGACGCAGTCGGGCGAGGTGTACGCCGTGTGCAACGAGTTCTGCGGGATCGGCCACCACCAGATGGTGGGCAAGATCACCGTCGAATAGTCAACCCGGAGGGGGGCTTCGCCCCCCTTTATTGCGGGGGGCCGGAACCTCCTCCCTGGGAGGGTTGCGCCGGCAAAGGCGGCGCTCGGAGCGGAACATCGTGAGCGGTGCGGTCTTGCTCGAGCGGGTCGCCCGGTTTACCGGGACGAGCTCATAGGGGGCGGCGATGGCAGCGACCTTCCGGACCTGCGCCCAGACCGGTCTCCGGGTCCACGACCAGGCGGACTGGCTGATCAAGGTTCACGCCGTGGCGGGGGTGCTGGCGATCCTCTTCGGGGGGATCGCGGCCGTCCTGGTCGTGCTGACGCGGTGGCCCGCGGTCCACCTGCTGGACCCGGTGTACTACTACCGCGCCCTCACGTTCCACGGCATCAACATGCTGATCTTCTGGATCATCTTCTTCGAGATCGCGATCCTCTACTTCGCGGGGCCGATCCTCCTGGCGAGCCGCGTCGCGTGGCCGCGGGTCGGCTGGCTCGGCTTCGCCCTCATGGTCGCGGGCTCCGTCCTGATCGACGTCGCGATCCTCCGCGGCGGCGCCGACGTGATGTTCACCTCCTACGTGCCGCTCCGCGCGGTCTCGTACTTCTACCTCGGCTGGATTCTCTTCGCCGTCGGTGCGCTGGTCGGCGTGCTGAACTTCTTCGCGACCCTGGTCGTGGCGCGGGCCGAGCGGACGTACGAGGGCTCGATCCCGCTGGTGACCTTCGGGGCGGCGACGGCGGCGATCATCGCCGTGGTCACCCTCGCCCACGGCGCGATCATCTACATCCCCACCTGGCTCTGGTCGCTCGGGGTCATCGAGAACCTGGACGCCGGGATGTACCGGCTGGTCTTCTGGGGCCTCGGGCACCCGTCGCAGCAGATCAACGTGTCGGCGATGGTGGCGGTCTGGTACCTGCTCGCGACGCTGACCGTGGGGGCCGTGCCGATCAACGAGAAGGTCTGCCGCACGGCGTTCCTCCTCTACATCCTCTTCATCAACCTGGCCTCGGCGCACCACCTCCTGGTCGATCCCCAGGTGTCCCCGGCCTGGAAGATCTGGAACACCTCCTACGGGATGTATCTCGCGGTGCTCGCGAGCATGGTCCACGGCATGACGGTGCCGGCGTCCGTGGAGGTGGCGCAGCGGAAGAAGGGGCTCTCCAGGGGGCTGTTCGAGTGGCTGGCCAAGGCGCCCTGGGGGAACCCGGGGTTCGCGGCGCTGGCGCTGTCGCTCGTGATCTTCGGCTTCATCGGCGGGATCACCGGCGTCACGTTCGGCGCCGAGCAGGTCAACATCATCTCCCACAACACGCTGCGCATCCCGGGGCACTTCCACGCGACTGTCGTGGCGGGCACGACGCTCGCCTTCATGGGGCTCACGTACTTCGTGGTGCCGCTGATCTTCCGGCGCCAGATCCTCTCGAGGGCGCTGGCCACGACCCAGGTCTACCTCTTCGGGATCGGGATCGCGCTCTTCGCGGTCGGGATGACCACCGCGGGGTCGTACGCGATCCCGCGGCGGTACTGGGACGTCCAGTTCGCGACGTCGCTATTCAGGCCTCCGATCGAGCCCGCCGCGTTCTTCTTCCTGGGGCTCATGGGGATCGGCGGCCTCGTCGCCGCGCTCGGCGGCGCCCTCTACGTCCTGCTGACGGTCGGTTCGGTCTTCTTCGGCCCGCGCGTGCCGGACACCCCGGGCGCGGTCGGGCTGGCGCCGCTCGCGCCCGAGACGGGCCAGCACGTCCCGATCGCGGGCACCATGGTCCTGGTGTTCGTCTTCCTGGCGGCGTTCGTGATCTACTACTTCCTGAACTGGAAGTGGCTCGCCGCCATCTGGCTGGTGCGCTGATGGCGGCGACGCTCGAAGTTCTCCCTCTCCCCCAGCGGGGGAGAGGGTGGGGTGAGGGCGCGGGGGACGTCGTCCCCGCGACGACGCGGCGCCTCCTCACGGGCTGGCTCGCGGTCGCGGTCGGCTCGCTCGTCGTCGCGGGGCTCTTCGCGGCGCTGGCCGCGTTCACGCGCACGCCGGCGGTCCAGCTCCTGCCGACCGCCGACCTCTTCCACCACGCGCTCGTGAGCCACGTCACCTTCGCGTTCACCGTCTGGTTCGTGACGTTCGCGGGGGCGCTCTGGGTCTACGTCGCCTGGCGTGCCGGCTACCGGCTGAGCGCGCCTGCCTCGTGGGCGGGGCTCGCGCTGGCGGGCGCGGGCTCCGCGGCGATGGCGGTCCCGGCGTTCTCCGCCTCGGGGAAGCCCTACCTCAACGACTACGTGCCCGTGATCGATCACCCGCTCTTCTGGGCGGGCCTCGCCCTCCTCGGGGCGGGGGTGGCCCTCCAGGCGGGGGCGTACCTCACGGCCCGCGCGCGGGCGACGGCCGCGGCGCTCACCGACGCGCCCGAGGGGGAGGGGATGGCCGCGGGCGCGCTCGCCACGCTCCTGGCGATCGTCGTCCTCGGTCTGGCCCTCGCCCGCGTCGATCCCGCGCTGCCCTTCGGCTTCCGGCTGCGGGTCCTGACCTGGGGCCCGGGGCACCTGCTCCAGTTCCTCCACGTCGCCGGCATGGCGTCGGTCTGGTTCGTCGCCGCGGCCGTCGCCGTCGGCGCGGCGCCCCCGGCCCGGCGGGTGCTCCGGCTCCTGCTCCGGGCGCTCGTCGCCTTCGCCGCGGCCACGGCCCTGGCGTACGTCTGGTGGCGACCCGAGACGCTCCTGACGAACCGCGTGGTCACCCTCCTCACCTTCGGCGGCCTCGGCGTCGCGGCGGTGCCGATCGCGCTCATGGCGACGGCGGGCTGGCGGCGGGGGCGGCTCCCCTGGTCGAGCCCGCTCTTCTCGGGCACGGCGCTCTCGCTCGCCCTCTTCGCGGTCGGCGGCGTCCTGGGGGTCGTCGGCTTCAACCAGGACACGCGCGTGCCCGCGCACTACCACGGGATGGTCGGCGCCGTGACGCTCGCCTACATGGGCCTGGCGCCGATGCTGATCGAGCTCTCGGGCCGCCGGCCATGGAGCGATCGGCTCGGGCGCTGGCAGCCCTACCTCTACGGGCTCGGGCTCCTCGGGCTCATGGCCGGCCTCCACTGGGCCGGCGGGCGCGGCGCCCCGCGGAAGACCTTCGGCTTCAACTGGGCCGACCCGCAGGCCCTCGTCGCAATGAACCTGATGGGGCTGGGGTCGCTCCTGGCGATCGTCGGGGGGCTCGCGTTCGTGCTGAACGTGGGGATCCCCCTCGTGCGCCGGAAGGGGTGAGACGCCATGGTGGCGGCGTACGTCGAGTCGCTCAAGCTCCGGGTCGGGACCTTCATCGGGCTGGCGGCGGTCCTCGGCTACCTCGCCACCGCGCCCGGCGCTCCGGCGCTGCCCGCGCTCGTGCTCCTCTTCGCGGTGACCGTGATCGCGGCGGGAGGGGCGGGCGCGCTCAACCACTTCCTCGACCGGGACCTGGACGCCCGGATGCCCCGGACCGCGCGGCGCCCGCTCCCCTCGGGGCGGATCCCGCACGCCTGGCACGTGGTCGCCCTCGGCCTGGGCCTGGTGGTCCTGGCGGTGAGCCTGGCCCTCTGGCAGCTCAATCGGCTCGTGGCCCTCCACGTCGCCCTCGGCGCGTTCACCTACGTCGTCGTCTACACGATCTGGCTCAAGCGCCGCTCCTGGCTCAACGTCGTGATCGGGGGGCTCGCGGGCTCGTTCGCGGTCCTGGCGGGCGGCTCGCTCGCGCGCCCCGAGCTGTGCCTCCCGCCGGTGCTCTTCGCCGCGGTCCTCTTCTTCTGGAGCCCGTCGCACTTCTGGAGCCTGGCGATCGCCTACAAGCAGGACTACGCCGCGGCGCGCATCCCCATGCTGCCCGTGGTGAAGGGGGAGGCGGGCACCGTCCGCGGGATCGTCGTGAACACGGCGGGGCTCCTCCTCTCCAGCCTGCTCCCGTTCGCGCTCGGCATCCTCGGCTGGACCTACCTCCTCCTCGGTGTCGGAGTGGGCGGCGGCCTCCTCGTCCGCCGGAACCTCGAGCTCTGGCGCCGGCCGACGGACCGGCGGCTGGCCCTCCAGAACTTCCACGCCTCGAACCTCTTCCTCGTCCTGCTCTTTTTCGGGGTGGTGCTCGACGTCGTCCTGCGCCGATGGTGAGGCGCAGCCGCCCCTACTGGCGCCTCGCAACGTAGCTGCCGGGAGGGTGGGGCGGGCCCGCCACGGCCGGGCGCCGGTGACCCACCTCCGGCCGGCTCCCTCGTCCAGAACCCGCGAGAGGTGTACCCGTCTCGCTGATTCTGCCAACCTCGCGCTCGCGGGCATAGATCCTGCATGGGCACAGTCTCGGGCGCTTGCCTTACTGAGGGCTGGACAGGGAAGCCATGGAGCCCGGACGCGGTGCAGTCGGCCGGCGGATTAAGCTCGCCATCGGGATCGGGTTCACCCTGGTCCTGCTGGTCGGGGGGGTCTCTGTGCTCCTGGCCTGGACTATTTCTCGGGGAGTGGAGGACGGAAGGCAGAAGAGCCTCGAGGTCGAGGCGATCGATCGGATTCATGGCATCGTTCAGCACTTCGTCGCCGACCTCTACCTGGCCATCCAGGGCGGGCAAGCACCCGGGCACCAGCCTCCGGGAGAAGTCCTGGCGGGGCTCGAGCGTGAGGTCGCGGCGTATGAGGCCCTGGAGCGCGCCCAGGGGGGAGAGGAAGCCTTACAGGAGCTGGAGGGGATCGGGAAGCTGAAGGTTCTGCTGGCCCGGCTGGAGGCTGCGTCCTCGAAGGCGACTGAGGGGTCCGGACGCGGGCAGCCACCGGCCCACGGCGAACTCGTCGTCCTCAATGAGCTGGCCCATCGGGTTTCCGAGGTCATCGGTGGCCTGCACACCCTGCATCGGAAGAAATTCCAGCGCGCCATCGGCGAGAGCCAGCGGCGAATGCTCCTGATCTCCGGCCTCTACGTAGCCTTCGCCCTTGGCGGTGGGGCCCTCCTTCTCCTCGGCGACCGCTTCCTCGCGCGCACGCTGGTCCTGCCCATCACCCGGCTTGCCGAGGCGGCCCTCCACATCGCTGGAGGCGACCTCTCTCGGCGCGTTCGCGTCGGATCGGGCGACGAAGTGGGGCAGCTCGCTCGGGCTTTCAACCTGATGGCCGAGCGGCTCGAGGCCGACGAGGCCGACCGAAGGAACTTCGAGGCCGAGCTGGAGCGACAGGTCAAGGAGCGGACGCGGGAGCTGGAGGAGACCGCCGCCCGGCTCCGGGCCACGCAAGCCGAGCTCGTCCGGTCCGAGCGGGTTGCCGTGACGGGCCAGCTCGCCGCAGGGGTGACGCACGAGATCCGAACGCCGCTCAACTCCCTGGCGATCAATGTCCAGTTGCTCCGCCGGGAGCTCGCCCGGGAAGCCCCCCCGCCCTCCATGCGCGAGATCCCGGGCACTCTGGCCACGGTCGAGTACGAGATCAACCGGATCAACCGCATCCTGGAAGAGTTCGTCAAGTTCGCCCGCCTCCCCACACCGCGATTCGAACACGTCGAGGTCGGCCTCCTCCTCGAAGAGATCCTGGGGCTCCTGGGAGCCCAGGCGGCCGAAGCCAGGGTCCGCATCGAGGCTCTCACGACCTCCCTTGGCGCCTCCGTCCGGGGTGATCGGGATCAGCTTCGCGAGGTCTTCCTCAACCTGGGACAGAACGCCCTTCAAGCCATGCCGAACGGGGGAGTCCTGAGCGTCGAAGTCGGCCGGGACGGAGACTGGGTGCACATCGCCGTGACGGATTGCGGGCCGGGCATTCCGGAGGCGGAGCGGGAGCGGATCTTTCTTCCCTTCGTCAGCACGAAGCCGGATGGCCTCGGTCTGGGGCTTCCCATCGTCAGGCGAATCGTCGACGAGCACGGGGGGAGAGTCTCGTGTCGGAACCGGGCCGGAGGGGGAGCGGCTTTTGTCGTCCGCCTCCCCGTCGCGGGCCCCGCGTAGGAAGGCGCTGAGACGATGGAACACGTCATCCTCGTGGCCGAGGATGATTCCCGAACCCGGGAGAGCCTCGGCCGGGCCATGATCCAGGCCGGATACCGGAGCCTGACGGCGGCAGATGGGGCGGCGGCCCTGGCGATCCTGCAGAAGGAGTCGGTGGACGTCCTCCTGACGGACCTGAAGATGCCGGGAGTGGACGGGATGACCCTCCTGGAGCGGGTCCGGGCGGGTTCCCCCGAGACCATCGTGATCATCCTCACCGCCTTCGCCACCGTGGACCTCGCCGTCGAGGCCATGAAGAAGGGGGCCTACGACTTCCTCACGAAGCCGATCCATCTGGACAAGCTCGAGCTCGTGCTGCGGCATGCCCTGGAAACCCGGAGACTCGCCCAGGAGAATCGGGAGCTGAGGCTCCGCCTGCGGGAAACGTCCGGCCTGAAGCAGCTCCTGGGCCGCTCCACAGCCATGCAGCGCCTTCGGGAATCGATCCAGCAGGTGGCCGCCACCGATGCGACCGTGCTGATCCTCGGGGAGAGCGGGACCGGCAAGGAGCTGGTGGCCCACGCCATCCACTACGGAGGTCGCCGGGCCGACTGTCCGCTGGTGAAGGTGAGCTGTGCCGCGCTCCCCGAGGAGCTCCTGGAGTCGGAGCTGTTCGGCCACGAGCGCGGGGCTTTTACCGGCGCGCGGGATCGGCGGACGGGACGGTTCGAGCTGGCCCACGGGGGCACGCTGTTTCTGGACGAGGTGGGCGACCTGAGCCCCCGGACTCAGGCCAAGCTCCTCCGGGTCCTCCAGGAGCAGGAGTTCGAGCGCGTGGGGGGGACCGAAACGATTCGGGTGGATGTCCGGCTCATCGCCGCGACGAACCGAGACCTGGAGGGCCTCGTGGCCGAGGGCACGTTCCGGGAGGACCTCTACTACCGACTCAACGTCGTGCCCATCCAGGTGCCACCGCTCCGGGAGCGGGTCGAGGATATTCCGCTCCTGGTCGCTCACTTCCTCCGCGTCTTCGCCGAGCGGGGGGGGAAGCCCGTCCCCGAGCTCACCCCCGAAGCCCTCGCGCTCCTCTGCCGTCACTCGTGGCCGGGAAATGTGCGGGAGCTGGAGCACGTGGTGGAGTCGATCCTGGTGTTCTCCAAGGGTGGCCCCATCGCCGTCGGCGATCTCCCGCCGGCCATTCGGGGCGGGGAGCGGGGCTCCGAGTCCGGCGATCGCGCCTCAGGAGCCACGCTGCGGGATCTCGAACGCCAGGCCATCGCCCGGACGCTGGTGGCAACCGGTGGGAACAGGCGAAGGGCCGCCGACATCCTGGGGATCGGGCTCAAGACCCTCTACCGGAAGATCCACGAGTTCGGCCTCGAGTAGTTCCTCGGAGGAGGCCCCGGACCCCTCCGGCGGGGACCCGCAGTTGGACGTTGTCATTTTGACCGCGCCGGCCACGATTCCCGAGTCGTCCTGACCGCTCTCCGCCGCTCAGCGCCATCGAGCCTTCCCCCGGCCCTTCCGCGCAACTCCTCGCCCCGCCGAGGAGTTTTGGCCCGGAGCCACGGGGCGCCCGATCTGGCGCGAACCGTGCTGGGGGGAGCGGACGGCATGAGACCGCCGGAATCGGTCCTGATCGTCTCCCCGGACGCGACGACGCTCCAGAGCCTGACCCGGGCGCTGATGCGGAGTGGGCTCCCGGTCGTCCCGGCGCTGGGATGGGCGGAGGGGGAGGTCCGGCTGCGGCGGATCCCGGTGTCCGTGGTGGTGGCCGACATGGAGGGGCTGAGCGCCGACGAGCTCGAGAAGGTCCGCTGGCTGCGGTCCAGCTTCCCCAATGTCGGGGTCATCGCGCTGGTTTCGCTGGCGTCGCCGGAGGTCCCGGCTGCCGAGACCCAGGGGCTCCTCCTGGCGGTGCTCGGGAAACCGGTTGCGCTCGGGCACCTGGAGGAGACCCTCAGGGCCGCCCTGGCCCGGACGGGGATGGAGGGAAGGAGGGAACGGCCGTGAGGAGCAGGTCTCACCAGGTCGTGGTGATCCTGGGTGCGCTCCTACTCTGGGGGAGTGCATGGCTCGGGTCGGGCTGGTCCGCGCCGCCTGACAAGGGCAACTCGCCACCCGAAAAGGCCAAGTCCCAGGCGGTGCGGGGGGAGGCCCTGGTCAAGGAGCGTTGCGCGATGTGCCATCCCCTCGGACGGGTCAGATCCGCCCAGCACACGGCCAGGGGCTGGCAGGCGACCGTCAAGACGATGAAGCTCTTCGGCCTTCAGGTCACCGACGCGGAGGCTGGGGCCATCGTGAGCTACCTGAGGACGGCCTTTCCGGCGCTCGGGGAGGACGTCTCGAGGGCACGGCTCTACATCCCGAACGAGCACGACGGTACCGTGTCGGTGGTCGACACCGGGAGCCACGCGGTGGTCAAGACCCTCGCCGGGATCCCACGCCCACACGCCCTTTGCCGCAGCCCGGACGGCCGGTTCGTCTACGTCTCGAACCACAGCGAGGCTGGCGGGGTACAGGTCATCGACACCCTGATCGACGGGGTGGTGGCGCGGATTCCGACCCGGGCGTTCCCCATGCACTGCGCGTTCAGTCCGGAGGGCCGGTACGTCTTCGTGGCGAGCCACGGAGCGAACGCCGTGCAGATCATCGACGGGATCGCCCGGGAGGTGATCGCCACGATTCCTGCGGGACAGGCTCCCCACAACCTGGTTGTGAGCCCGGACGGCCGGGCCATTTGGGTGAGCAACACCGGCTCGAGCGACCTTTCCGTGATAGACCGGACGACGCTGAAGCTCACGGCCACGGTCGCGGTGGGGAAGGCGCCGCTGGGGTTGGCGGTGAGCCCCGACGGGACGCGGGTCTACACCGGCAACACCGGATCCGGTGACGTGTCGGTGATCGACGCCGCGGCCCTGACAGTCATCGCGACCGTGCCGGTCGGCCGGGGGGTCAACCAGGTGAAGGTGAGCCCCGACGGGGCGACTCTCTGGATCGCCCTGGGGGCGGAGAGGGCCGTGGCGGTGATGGATCTGGCCAGCCAGCAGGTCGGCGTCCGGATCCCGGTCGGCGAGGGGCCCCACGGCATCGCGTTCGCGCCCGATGGCAAGCACGGCTACGTGACCAACAGCGACAGCGACAACGTGTCCGTCATCGAGGTCGCCGCACTGAAGGTCATCCAGACGATTCCTGTGGGGAAGGCGCCGGCGTGCCTCTGAGGCGGAAGCCGGTGGGTGGACAGAACGTCCCACGACAAGGGAGGTGCGAGATGAGACGAAACCTGATGAAGCGGAAGGAGTTTCTTCTGGGCGGGGTGGCTGTTAGCGCCCACGCTTTCTGACATCTCCCGGCTCGACTTCTTTGCCGCTGG
>CAYQDR010000024.1:0-46688 GCA_964416315.1 uncultured bacterium | reverse complement strand
GAAAGGGGCCCGGAGCCCGGGCGCGCGGGGCGAGCCCGGCGACAGGACCCGCGGCGGGTCGCCGGACGTACTTGGATCGGCACTAGACGGCGCATGGCGCAGTACGACATCAACCTCCGCGACTACCTTCGGATCGTCCGGCGCCGGAAGGGGATCATCGTCCTCGTCCCGCTCATCTTCGCGCTGGCGTCGTTCGCCCTGGCCGTCGTCCAGGCCCCCCCGCCGATCTACCGGGCGACGGCCGTCGTGCGCTTCGAACGGGCCGTCAGCGTCAGCGGCCTCCTCCAGGAGCTGGTCTCGGCGATGCCCAGCGGGAGCGTGGAAACCCAGGCCGCCCTGATCAAGGGCTTCCCCGTCACGAGCCTCGCGGCGAAGAAGCTGGAGCGCATCCCCCGGACGGCCACCCCGGAGCAGATCCGCGCGTCCGCCGCGTACCTCCGCGTCCTCGACGGGATCCAGGGCCAGATCAGCGTCAAGACCTCGGAGAGCACGAGCCTCATCGAGATCAGCGCCGCCTCGGCCGACCCCGAGGAGGCGGCGCGCGTCGCCAACAGCGTCGCCGAGGCGTTCCTGGAGGACAACTTCGAGACCCGCAGCCGCCAGGTGCGGGAGGCGCGGGAGTTCATCGAGCGACAGCTCACGGAGGTGGGCACGCGGCTCCGCGACTCCGAGGAGGAGCTGAAGACGTTCAAGGAGGCGAACCGCATCCTCGTCTTCCCGGACGAGACGCGGGAGTCCCTCCGGCGGCTGGCCGCGCTGGAGGGCGAGCAGGAGGCCGTCCGCGCCGCCATCGGCGAGACCGAGGAGCACCTGCGCCTGCTCCAGACGGGCCGGGCGATCGGGCGCCCGGGCGGCCCGTCCGCCGACGGGGCCGACACGGCGCTCGTGAAGCTCTACGGATCCCTCTCCGACCTCACGCTCCAGCGCGACGCCCTGCTCGTCACGCTGCTCCCCACCCACCCCCAGGTCCAGCAGCTCGACGCCCAGATCCAGAGCCGGCGCCAGAGCCTCCGTGACGCGCTCTCGGCGCGGCTCCAGGCGCTCCGGACGCGCGCGGGCGAGCTCCAGCGCGGGATCGCGCGCCTCCGCCAGGAGCAGGCGAGCATCCCGGCCGCCGAGGTCCGGATGGCGCGGATGGAGCGCGAGGTGAAGGTGGCCGAGCGCATGTTCTCCCTCCTCAAGGAGAAGCACCAGGAGGCCCAGATCCGGGAGAAGGAGCAGGTCGCCGAGGTCAGCCCGGTCCGCCCGGCCATGGTGTCCCGCCAGCCCGTCAACCCGCCGCAGCCGGTACCGAAGGCCGCCGTCGGGCTCGTCGTCGGGTTGGTCATGGGGTTCATCCTGGCGTTCGTCGCCGAGACGCTCGACACCTCCGTCGGCGCGATCGAGGACGTCGAGTCCCTCCTCGGGAGCCCGGTGCTCGGCGTCATCCCGCACCTCGACGTGAAGGGAGAAGTGGCCGAGGAGACCGGGCAGGCCGCGACGCTCGACCGGGGCACGGAGGAGAAGTACGCCTTCCTGATCAGCCTCTTCCTGCCCAACTCCCGCGTCGTGGAGGCGATGCGCGGGCTCCGGACGAACATCCTCCTCTCGGGCCTCGAGCCGAACCTCCGGACGATCATGGTGACGAGCGCGACGCCGGGCGAGGGGAAGACCACCGTCGCGATCAACCTGGCCATCGTCCTCGCGCAGCTCGGCAAGCGGACGCTGCTCATCGAGGCGGACCTGCGGAACCCGTTCCTCCACCACGCCTTCGGGATCCCGCGGGAGCCGGGGCTGACGGACGTGGTGGTCGGGAGCGTCGCGCTCGAGGAAGCGACCCTCACCTTCTCCGACTTCGTCCTCGGAAGGGCCGGGCTCGAGAGCCTCATCGACCGTCCGGGACTGGACAACCTGTTCCTGCTCCCCAGCGGTCACCAGCCGCCGAACCCGACCGAGTTCCTGAGCGCGCAGGCCCTCTCGACGCTCCTGGGGGAGCTCCGCCAGCGGTACGACTACGTCGTCCTCGACTGCGCCCCGATCCTCCCCGTGGCCGACTCGACGATCCTGGGCTCGCGGGTGGACGGCGCGCTCCTCGTGGTCCGCGTGGGCAGCGTGGCGCGAGCCGCCCTGCGCCGGGCGAAGACGCTCCTCGAGGCCGCGCGGACCCGCCTCCTCGGCGTGTGTCTCACGGGCGTGAAGGCCGAGGTGAGCCCCGACTACGGCGAGATGGGTTACTACCGCTACCGGTACGAGGCGGCCGCGCGGCGCCCCGCCGGCGGCGGCCGCCTCGCGGCCCTGCGCGGGGACCTCCGAGGGAACCTGCGGGGCCTCGTCCTGCTGCTCGTCCTGCTCCTGGCCCTCGCCGTGGGGCTGTGGGCGTGGCGGTCCGGTCGACCGAGGCTCCCCTTCCTCTCGGGCGCGCTCAGCGATGTCCCGCAGGGTGCGGTCGCCACGATCCCCGCCCTCACGCCGGCGCGGCCGGCAGGGGCCACGTCCGTCTTCGCGCCGGAGCGGCCGACGAGCGAGCGCCAGCTCGCGACGATCCGAGTCGCCCCGCGGTCGGGCCCGATCTTCGTTCCGGAGCGGCCGGACAGCGAGCGCCACCTCGCCACGCCCCCGGAGCCTATCGGAGTGACCCGGGGGGAGGCAGGCCCGATGCGTTCGCCGAAGGGCGAACGCCCCGGCTTTGCCGGGAGGGCCGTCGGAGGGGGGCAGAGCCCCCCTCCGAAGATCTCGCGGGCCCCGAGGCCGAGTCGGGTGTTCGTCGCGGAGCTCCCCGAAAGCGACCGGCACCTGGCGATCGCGGCCGCGCCGCGGAAGCCGCACGGCGTCTTCCCCGCCGAGCGCCCCACGAGCGAGCGCCAGCTCCTCCTCGTCTCGATGGCGCGGCGGTCCGCGCCGGCTCCGCCGCCGAACGGAAGCCGGGCGGGCGCGACCGCGGCACCGGCCCAACCGGACGCCACCCCCCGGCTCGAGACGGAGGCGAACGGACCGGTCCGCTACGCGGTCCAGCTCCGCGCCGTCCCGAGCGCCGAGGAAGCCCAGCAGGCGGTCGCGGCCTTTCAGGGCGGCACGGCCGGCGGCGCCGTCCCGGTGACCGCCGTCCGGGCCCCCCGGCTCCGCGTGCTCGCCTACGGGTTCCGCGGGGCCCCGAACGGCCAGGCCGGGGCCGCGGGGCCGCTCTGGCGCGTGCTCGCGGGAGCGTTCGACACCCCCGCCGAGGCGGAGGCCCTCGGCTGGGGCCTGATGCGAGACGCCCGGATCGAGGAGTTCCTGGTCGTCGAGACGCCCGCGAGGCGCTGAGCAATGCAGGGGCAGAGAGGCGCCCCGACGGCGCTCGGCGTGGCCGTCGTCCTCGCCGTCTCCATGAGCCTGGTCCTGGCCGAGCTGCCCGTCGCGCTGGCGCTCGGCGCGGGGCTCGCGCTCGCGGTCCTCGTCATCGCCGTCGCGAGCAACGAGCTGGCGCTCTACCTCCTCACGGTCTCCATGCTCCTCAGCCCCGAGTTCATCGTGGGGGGGATCGGCGGCGGGACGACGCTGGGGCGGGGGCTCACCCTCCGCTTCGACGACGTCCTGATCGCCCTCGTCGGGCTGACCTGGTTCGCGAAGACGGCTCTCTACAAGGAGCTCGGCCTCGTGTTCGCTACGCCGCTCAACCGGCCGATCGCGGCCTACAGCTGCGCCGCCGTCATCGCCACCGGCCTCGGCGTCCTCGCCGGGAACGTGTCCGCCCTCGGCGGCTCGCTCTTCGTCCTGAAGTACATCGAGTACTTCGTGATCTACTTCATGGTCGTCAACAACCTGCGGGAGCGGAGGCAGTTCGAGCGCTTCCTCGTGGTCCTCCTCCTCACGGCCGCGATCGTGAGCGTGGTCGGCATCCTCCAGATCCCCTCGGGGCAGCGCGTCTCCGCGCCGTTCGAAGGGGACACGCCGGAGCCGAACACGTTCGGCGGCTACCTCGTGCTCATGCTCGCCCTGACCGCGGGCCTCTACCTGACGAGCCCCTCCGCCCGGCGCCGCCTCCTGCTCGCGGGCCTCGGGGCGCTCATGGTCTTGCCGCTGCTCTTCACGCTCTCGCGCGCCTCGTACCTCGCCGTGATCCCGGTCGCGCTCGCCCTCTTCGCGTACGGCGAGCGGAAGCTGTTCCTGACGGTCGTCTTCGCCGCCGCCGTGCTCGCCGCCCCGCTCGTCGCCCCGAAGGCCGTCGTGGACCGGATCCTCTACACGGTCTCCCAGCCGGTCCAGCGGGGACAGGTCCGGGTCGGAGGCCTGCACCTGGACACCTCGACGTCCGACCGCCTCGGCTCGTGGAGGCAGACCGTGTTCGAGGACTGGCCGAAGCGCCCCCTCTTCGGCTACGGCGTGACCGGCTACCGCTTCCTCGACGCGCAGTACCCGCGGGTGCTAGCGGAGACCGGGCTCGTGGGACTCGTCGCCTTCCTCTGGCTCCAGGTGAGCCTGTTCCGGCGGACCCGCGCCATCCTCCGGGCGAGCCGCGACCCGCTCTTCCGCGGGGTCGCCCTCGGCCTCCTCGCCGGCTTCGCCGGCCTCGTCGCCCACTCGATCGGGGCGAACACCTTCATCATCATCCGGGTCATGGAGCCGTTCTGGCTGCTGACCGGCATGGTCATGATGATCCCGCAGCTGGAAGCGAGCCAGGCCACGCGGGAGCCGGTCGCCGCGCCGACCCGCGTCCGGGCGTTCCAGCCCGCCCGCGGCTGACCGCGCGCGCCGCCCCCATGGCCGGGATCTCGCTGGGCCGCGTCACCACGCTGCTCGTCGCCGCGCGCGCCGCGGGGTACACCCTGGCCCTCGGCAACTCCATCATCCTGGCGCGGGTCCTCGGGGTCGACCGACTCGGCGCCTACGCTTACGCGATGGGGCTCGCGGCGCTCTTCGGGCTGCTGCCGAACATGGGGCTGGCCACCGTGCTCACGCGATCCGTCGCCCGGGACGGCCAGGCATCCGGAGGCACGCTGCGGGCCGCGGTGCGCGCCCAGCTCCTCCTCGCGGCCGGCGTCGCCGTCCTCATCCCCGCCGTCGCGGCGATCCTCCCCGGCCAGCCGGCCCCGGTCGGGTACGTCGCGCTGGCCGGGGCGCAGCTCGCCGTCGGAACCCTGAGCTGGCCCTACCTCGCGGTCCTGGGCGGCCGCGCCCGCTACGACCGCCTCGCCGCCGCCGAGCTGGTCGCGGCCGTCGCGGGCACCGCGTCGCTCGTCATCGCGGCCCTCACCGGCGGCAGCGTCGCGGCGTTCCTGTGGGCGCACGTGGTGGCGTCGGGTGTCGCGGTGGCTGGCGCGCGGTGGGTCGCCGGGCCGTTGCTCCCGCGCGGCGGCGGGACGATCGGTCTCGGCGCGCTCTTCCGCCAGGCCACGCCCTTCGGCGCGACGGCCGCCGCCCAGAGCCTCTACACGCGGCTCGACGTCCTCCTGCTCGGGCAGCTGGCCTCGACCGCCGCGCTGGGCCTCTACAACGTCGCGTACAAGCCGGCGAACCTCGCCGTCTTCTTCGGGGGCACGGTGGCGGGCACGCTCTTCCCGCTGATGGCGCAGCCCCGGGCGGAGATCCCGCCGGCCTTCCGCCGCGCGGTCCGCGGCCTCGCCGCCACCGGGCCCGGCATGGCGCTCGCGCTGACCGGCCTGGCCGGTCCCCTGCTCTACGCGCTCTACGGCGCCGAGTTCACCGCCGCCGCGCCGATCCTCGCCGTGCTGGCCTGGTCGGCCGCCGCCAACTGGCTCTACGCGCCGCTCTCCGTCGCCCTCCAGGCGCGAGGCCACGAGGGCGCGTGGCTCGGCTGCCTGACCGCGGGGCTCGCCGCCAACGCCCTCGGCAACCTCTGGGCGATCCCGCGCTGGGAGGCCCTCGGCGCGGCGGGCGCCACGCTCCTCTCGGAGGTGGTGCTCGTGGGCCTCGGAGCCCTCCTCGTCTGGCGGCGGCTCGGGACGGCAGCGCCGCTCCGCCCGGTGGCCACGAGCCTGGGCGGCGGGGCCGTCGGGCTCGGGGTCTGGTGGGCGCTCGCCACCGCGGGCCCCGTGACCGCGACCCTCGCGGCCCTCGCCGTCCAGGCCGCTCTCCTCGGGCTCGCGCGCATCGTGACCGCGGAGGACGTCGCCAGCGTGATCGGCTGGGTCCGCCAGGCCGCCGGCCGCCCGGTATGAGACGGGCTGTCTCAAACCCGAGATGGCCGTGGAGCGCTTGGGGTAGCGTTGAGCGGCTTGGCCTCCCCTCCCCCCGAAGGGTGGGAGGGGTCGGGGGTGAGGGGGGTCCCGCATGAACGAGCTGGCGTCAGACCGCAGCGTTTCGGGCAGCGCCCACAGCACCGGCCTCCCCTCCCCCCGAAGGGTGGGAGGGGTCGGGGGTGAGGGGGGTCCCGAATGACCATGCTGGAGCCGCCCGGCACCTACCGGCCGCAGTACCGCCTCCGGTGGCGCGCGCCGCTAAGGCTCTTGAACCGCTTCCCGCGGCTCAAGGCGCGCCTCGCCGACGTGGCCCGCGGGGCCCTGGGGCGGGTCTTCGCCCCCGGCATGGTGACGACCGAGCGGGTGATCGAGTATCCGTTCGTCTTCCAGAACCTCGACCGCGCGACGGGCCCGCTCCTGGACGTCGGCTCCTGCGCGAGCGGGCTCCCCATCGCGCTCGCGTCCCGGGGGTTCACGGTCGTCGGGCTCGACGTCAACCCCTACCCGTTCCGCCACCCGTACTTCCGCGGCGTCCGCGCGGACGCGATGCGGATGCCGTTCGCCACCGGCGCGTTCGCCGCGGTCCTCGCCGTCTCCGTCGTCGAGCACATCGGGATCGGGCACTACGGCGATCCGCTGGCCGAGCGCGGCGACCAGGCCACGGTCCGGGAGATCGCCCGGGTCCTCAAGCCCGGCGGGCGCGCGCTCATCACGGTCCCGTTCGGGATCGCCCAGCAGAGCGACTTCCAGCGGGTCTACGACCCGGCCGGCGTGCGGGCGCTCCTCGAGCCGCTGGCCGTCCTCCGCGTCGAGTACGGCTGGAGCCGGGCCGGGCTCTGGACCCCGTGCACGGAGGCCGAGGCCGCGTCCGTGGACTGGCGCGGGCCGAACCGCGCGGTGGCCCTGGTCGTCGCGGTCCGGCCGCCGAGGTGAGCGCGGATGCGCATCCTCGTCGACGGCTTGCCGCTTCTCGGCCAGGCGACGATCGGCCGGTACCTCGCCCAGCTCCTCCGGCACCTCGCCGAGCTCGGCGAGGAGCACGAGTACCGCCTCTTCTTTCGGGCCTTCCGGGCCGACACCCGGCGGCGCGTCCGGGAGGCGCTGGCAGATCCGAGACTCGCCGGATTCCCGGTCCGCACGACCCGCGTCCCGAACCGGGTGCTGGAGTGGTGCTGGACCCGCCGGGGGCTCCGCGTGCCGCTCACGGAAGCCTGGCTCGGGTGGCCCGACGTGTTCGTCGCGACCATCTACCTCACACCGGTCCTCCGGGGTCCCGGGCTCGTCCTGCTCGCCTACGACCTGAGCCCGCTCCGCTTCCCCCAGCTCTACGGGGCGGATCAGCCGCTCCTTCCCGCGCGGCTCCGCCGCGGCATCGAGCGCGCGGACGCGCTCATCGCGATCTCGGAGTTCACGAAGCGGGAGTTCGTGGAGCTCCTCGGCGCCGATCCGGCGCGCGTCCACGTGATCTACCCGGGGGTGGACGCGCGCTTCGGGCCGGCGGTGGACGCGGCCGCGCGGGATCGGACGCTCGCTCGACACGGGGTGCGCCGCCCCTATCTCCTCTACGTCGGCGTGCTCGCGCCCCACAAGAACGTGGGGACCCTCGTCCGGGTCTTCCGGCGCCTCAAGGCGGCCCGGCGGCTCCCCCACCAGCTCGTCCTCTGCGGCCGCGCCGCCTGGGGACGCGAGACGCTCGAGGCCGCCCGCGACCTGATCGGGCGCGGCGACTGCGTCGCCCTCGGCTTCGCCCCGAACGCGGATGTCCCGCACCTCTACCACGGCGCGGACGCCTTCGCCTTCCTCTCGCTCTACGAGGGGTTCGGGCTCCCGGTGGCGGAGGCGATGGCGTGCGGCGTCCCGGTCGTGACGTCCAACGCCGGGTCGCTGTCGGAGGTCGCGGGCGACGCCGCGCTCCAGGTCCCGCCGACGGACGAGGCCGCGATCGAGGCGGCGCTCGACCGGGTCCTGACCGAGGCCGCGCTCCGGGAGGAGCTGCGCGCGCGCGGGTTCCGCCAGGCGGCGCGCTTTGCCTGGCCCGAGGCGGCCCGGCAGACCTTGAAGGTGCTCGCCGCGGCACGGGGCGGGCGCTAGGAGCATGATGATAGCCCCGCTCCGAGGATGCTGATGGAGGTCGGCATCGACGCACTGCCGCTCATGGGTCGCGGTGGGGTCTCCCGTCACCTCACGGAGCTCCTGCCCGCGCTGGTCGGCCGGGGCGAGGGGCACCGCTACCACCTCTTTGCGCGCGTGTTCCGGCCCGCCCAGCGCCGGCGCTACCGCGAGGCCGCGCGCGCCTTCGCCGGCCCCCGCCTCGTCTGGCACCGGGTCTTCGTCCCCGACCGGCTCCTCGAGCTCGCGTGGACCCGCCGCGATGTCGCGCTGCCCGGCACCGCGCGCTGCCTCGGCGGGCTCGACGTCTTCCTCGCGACGGCCGGACTCGCCCCCGCCGGGGCCCCCTGCCCGATCGTCGGCATCGTCCACGACCTCGTCCCGCTCCGCTTCCCCCAGTGGTTCGGCGCGGAGGTGCCGACGATCCGCGCGCGGCTCGAGCGACTGGCCGCCCGCTCGCGCCTCCTCCTCGCAGTGTCGGAGAGCACGCGGCAAGACCTCGTGGAGCTGCTCGGGGTGCCCGCCGGGCGCGTCCGCGTCGTCCACCACGGGATCCACCCGCGCTTCGCCGCGCCGCCGCCCGAGCGAGCCGGCACGCTCCTCCGGGCGCGCGGGATCGAGGGTCCCTACTTCCTGTACGTCGGCGGGCTCGGACCCGTGAAGAACGTCGGCGCGCTCCTCGAGGCCTTCCGGATGGCGCGTGAGCGGGCCCGGACGACCCACACGCTCGTCCTGGCGGGGGACCCCCGGTGGGCCGGGGGGCTCCCCGCCGACGTCGAGCGGCTCGGGCTCGCCGGCGCCGTTCGGTTCCTCGGCTTCCTGGACGACGACGCGCTGCCCGCCCTCTACGCGGGCGCGACGGCGCTCGTCCTCCCGTCCTTCTGGGAGAGCTTCGGCTTCCCGGCACTGGAGGCGATGGCCTGCGGGGCGCCGGTCCTGGCGGCGCGCGTCGGAGCCCTGCCGGAGGTCCTCGGGGACGCGGCGCTCTTCGTCGCGCCGGATCGCCCGGCCGAGCTGGCCGAGCAGATGACGCGGCTCGCGGGCGACGCCGCGGTCCGTGGCGACCTCGCCGCGCGCGGGCGCGCCCGGGCCGCGCGCTTCACCTGGGAGCGGGCGGCGGCCGAGACGCTGGCCGTGCTCGAGGAGGCGGCGGCGCCACCGATGGACGCGGCGGCCAGCACGCGCGCGCGATGAGACACCCCGTGTCAACCCGACCCCGTGACGATGATGGGGCAGCGTGCGGCTCCCCTCCCCCCCCGAGGCCGCCGGAGGGACGGGACGTCGCGAGGGCCGCAGGCCCGAGCCGTCCCGGCGATCTGGACGACAGGGGGCGGGGGTGTGGGGGGACCCGATGAGGGTTCTCTTCGTGGATCCCGACCTTCCGGCGCCGCCGACGAGCGGCGGCCGGACCCGGACCTTCCACCTGATCCGCGAGCTCGCGCGGCGCCACGAGGTGGACGTCGTCGCCCCCGCCCTCCCCGAGCCCACGGGCCTTTCGGCCTCGCGCCAGCTCTGCCGGAAGCTCCACCTGTTCGCGCTCCCCGCCGAGACGTCCGCCGGCGCCTGGCGCCGGCGTCTCCGGTCGGTCGTGGTCGGCCGCCTCCACCACGCGCGGCCCGAGGTGCGGGCGGCGCTCGGCGAGGCGCTCGTCGGCGAGGCGTACGACGTCCTCCACTTCGTGACCCCGTACCTGGTCCCCTCCCTCGCGGGGGCGCGGGCGCGCGTCCCCGTCGTCGCCGACTTCTACGGCACCTCGATCGGCGCCTGGCGGGACGTGCGCCAGGCGCGGGGGTTCGCGATCCGGCTCCGCCGGCTGGCCCGCTGGTCGGCGGCCCTCCGCGGCGAACGCTGGGTGCTCCGCCGCCTGGACGCCGCGCTGGCGATCTCGGAATCGGATCGCCGCTACCTCGCGCGCCTGGCGCCGCGCGCGCGGATCCGCGTCGTCCCGAGCGGCGTGGACGCCGAGTACTTCGCCCCCCGGCCGGACCCGGAGGACCCGCGCGAGCTCGTCTTCGTCGGCGACATGGGCTTCCCCCCGAACGTCGATGCGGCGCGGTTCCTCGCCGACGCCATCCTGCCCCGGCTGCGGGCCCGCGTCGCGGACGTCCGGATCACCCTCGTCGGGCGCGACCCCGCCCCCGAGGTCCGGGCGCTCGCCCGGGACCCGGCCATCACGGTCACGGGGGCGGTCCCGGACGTGCGGCCCTACCTCGCGCGGGCCGCGGTCGTCGCGATCCCGATCCGCGGCGGGAGCGGCGTGCGGAACAAGACGCTCGAGGCGATGGCGATGGGCCGCGCCATCGTGACCACCTCGATGGGGGTCGAGGGGCTCGAGGTGGCGACCGGGCGCGAAGCGGTCGTGACGGACGAGGCCGAGGCGTTCGCGCGCGCCGTCGCCGGGCTCCTCGCCGACCCGGCCCGGCGGCGCGCCATGGGCGAGGCCGCGCGGGCGCGCGTGCTCGCGGGCTACGGCTGGGACGCGAGCGCCCGGCGCCTCGAGGCGGCGTACGCCGAGGTTGCCGCGGCCGGGGCCGGGCGATGCTGAGCGTCTCGGTCGTCGTCCCCGTCCGGAACGCGGCGCCGACGCTGCCCCGGTGCCTCGCCGCGCTCGGCGCCCTGGATCCGGCGCCCGACGAGACGATCCTGGTCGATAATGGCTCGAGCGACGCCGGGCCGGAGCTGATGCGCGCCTTCGTCCGCGAGGGCCGCGGGGGCCGGGTCCGCCTCGTCGAGGAGCCGCGCCGCGGCGCCGCGGCGGCCCGCAACGCCGGGATCCGCGTGGCGAAGGGAGACGTCGTCGCGTTCACCGACGCCGACTGCGCGCCCGAGGCCGCCTGGCTCGGGCTCCTCGGGCGGCCGTTCGTGGAGCCCGCCGTCGGCGCCGTGGCCGGCCGGGTGGTCGCCGCGGAGGCCGCCTCGACCGTGGAGCTCTTCAGCGCGCTCCACACGCTCCGGCTCCCGGACCGCCCGGCGCGCCACCGGGCGTGGACGCCGTGGGAGGGCGGGTACCCGACGGCGAACTTCGCGGCGCGGAGCGGGCTCCTGGCCGAGCTCGGAGGGTTCGACGAAGCGGTGGGGATCTACGGCGAGGACTACGACCTGTGCGCGCGCCTCTTCGCGCGCGGGGCGGAGATCGTCTACGTCCCGGAGGCGCGCGTCGCCCACCACCACCGGACGACCGTGGCGGGCATGCTCCGCCAGGCGTTCGGGTTCGGGCGGAGCCACCCCTACCTCCTCCGCCGCCACGCGCCGCGAGGGCTCTGGGTGGAGCTGCCGCGATGGCCGCTGGCCTGGCGGGCGAGCCCCGTGCCCGCCTGGCTCGACCTGGCCGCCGCCGACAAGAAGGC
Organism: uncultured bacterium; assembly: GCA_964416315.1. Lineage (GTDB taxonomy): Bacteria > Methylomirabilota > Methylomirabilia > Rokubacteriales > DASRDR01 > CAYQDR01. The sequence goes on along the minus strand of CAYQDR010000024.1, from coordinate 35,074 downwards.
GATCGCGCTCCTCGCGCTCGCCGCGGCGTGGCGGCCGGCCCTCGCGTTGCTGCCGCTCTACGTCGCGTGGCTGGCCGTCGCGGCGACCCGCCGCGCCCGGCAGGCCGGCGTCGCGGTCTCGCCCGGCGCCGCGCTCGGCCTGGCCGGCCTGCTCCTCGGGAAGTCCGCCGCCATGACGGCGGGCCGCTGGTGGGGATCGGTCAAGTATGGGACGCTCTGCTTCTGACCCCGGACGGCCGATGCTGTCCGTCGTGATCTGCACGAAGGACCGGCCGGACGACCTCGCCCGGGCGATCACGTCGGTCCGTCAGTCCGGCGAGGCAGGTCGCACGGCCGAGATCGTCGTCGTCGAGGAGCGCGACGCGCCGCGCGAGATCCCGGGCGTCCGCTACGTGCACCTCCCCCGGGAGGCGCGCGGCTTCGGCTACGCGCGGAACGTCGCGGTCCGGGAGGCCAAGGGCGACCTGCTCCTCTTCCTCGACGACGACTGTGAGGCGGAGCGGGGCTGGGTCGAGGCCCTGAGGGCGCCGTTCGACGCGGACCCCGCGACCCTCGGCGTGGCCGGCGCCGTCCTCGTCCGGGGGTGTGGCCCCATCGGATACGCCGAGAACGTCCTCGGCTTCCCCGGCGGCGGACTGCGCTACCTCCACCGCGCCGGGGGGCGCGTCGTCCCGACGCGCTACCTCTCGACGTGCAACTGCGCCTACCGCCGGGACGCGGTGCTCCGGGCCGGCGGCTTCCCGGAAGCGGCGCGCTTCGGCGGCGAGGACTTCCTCGTGGCCGAGCGCGTCAGCGCGCTGGGGCCGTGCGTGTACGCCCCGGCCGCGGTCGTCTATCACCGCGCCCGGGACCGCCTGGCGGGCGTCTTCCGGTGGTTCGTGCGGCGCGGCCGGAGCGAGATCGCGCTCCTCGGCGCCGTCCGGGATCGCGGCGCGCTCATCCGCGCCCTCATCCGCGGCTCCTGGACGCTCCGCGCCCTCGTCCTCGCCGGCGCGCTCGCCGTCTGGCCGCGGCTGCTGGTCCTCGTGCCGCCCGCCGCGGTGCTCTACTACCTGGCGATCCTCTGGCGGTTCCGGTTCGCGCGCGCCTACCCCGCCCATCGCGGCGCGTTGTGGCTCGTCCCCGTCGTCAAGCTCACGATGGACCTCGGCGCCGAGGTCGGGCGCTGGCAGGGGCTGCTCGAACGGAGCCGGCCGTGACCGTGCCCGGCCCCGTCCTCGTCGTCTCGAACCACGGCGAGATCGTCGGGGGCGGCGAGGTGAGCCTCCTCGGCCTGCTCAAGGGGCTCGACCGTGCCCGGTGGCACCCGACGGTGGTCGTTCCCGAAGAGGGCGCCGTCGCGGCCGCCTGCCGGGCCCTCGACCTCCCGACCCGGGTGGTCCCGCTCCCAACCCTGCGCCGGCCGCGGCCCGCGATCCTCCGGAGCCTCGGCGCCCTCCGCCGCCTCGCCCGCGAGACCGGCGCGCGGCTCCTCCACGCGAACGGCTCGCGCGCGATGGCGTACGCGGGGCTCGCCGGACGGCTCGAGCGACGCCCGGTGATCTGGCACCTGCGGATCCTGGAGCCCGACCCCCGGCTCGACTGGCTCCTCGTCCGGCTCGCCACGCGCGTCGTCGCGACCTCCGAGGCGGTGCGCGGACGCCTCGCGCGCTGGCCCGCCGCGCACCGGCAGTGCGTCGTCGTCCCCAACGGCCTCGACCTCCAGGCCTTCGTCCCCCTGAAGGACGCCGACGCGGTCCGGGAGTCGCTCGGGCTGCCGGCGGGCGCCCGCGTGATCGGCACGGTCGGCCGCCTCGTCCCGTTCAAGGGGCACCGCCACCTCCTCGAGGCGTTCGCCCGTCTCCGCGCGCGCGAGCCTGACGTCCACCTCGTCGTCGTGGGCGACGGGCCCGAGCGGGCGGCGCTCGAGCGCCAGGCGCGGGAGCTCGGCGTGGCCCCCGCGGTCCGCTTCACCGGCCACCGGGAGGACGTCCCGGACCTCCTCGCGGCGCTCGACGTCTTCGTCCTGCCCTCGCTCGCCGAGCACTTCGGCCGCGTGCTCCTCGAGGCGATGGCGATGGAGCGGCCGGTGGTCGCGACCGCCGCGGGTGGCGTCCCGGAGGTGGTCGAGGCGGGCGTCACGGGGCTGCTCGTGCCACCGGCGAACGCCGCAGCCCTGGCCGACGCCGTCCTCACCCTCCTCGCCGACCCCGCCCACGGCCGTGCCCTGGGGCGCGCCGGCCGGCGCCGCGTCGAGGCGCGGTTCGACCTCCGCCACCACGCCGCGGCGGTCGAGGCGGTGTACGCCGCGGTGCTGGAGGAGCACCCGTGACCGAGACCGACCGACGCGACGCGGTCGCGCTCCGGCTGCTCCTCGCCCTCGTCGTCGCGGTGAGCCTCGCCCGCTACCTGCACGGTGTCGCCAAGATCCTCGCGGAGGCGTCGTTCATCGACTTCGCCCACTACTACACATTCACCTACGCGGTGGCGCTCGGGCTGAACCCCCTCGATCCCGAAGCGGTCGCGCGGGTGGACCGCCTCCTCGGCCTGCGGCGCGCCATGTCCCCCGCGGACTACCCGCCCCTCTTCTACCTCCTGATGCGCCCGTGGACGTGGCTGCCGTTCCGCCCGGCGGCCGTGCTCTGGCTCCTCGCGGGCCAGGCATGCCTCGCCGCCACCGTGTGGCTCTGCCTCCGTCGCGTCGCCGTCCGCGCGCCCGTCCGCATCGCCGCCGCGCTCTTCGTCGCCCTGAACTACCAGCCGATCACGGAGGAGCTCGCCCTCGGCCAGGCCGATCTCCCGATCCTCCTCCTCGTGACGCTCGCCTGGTGGAGCCTCCGACGGGGCCGGGACTGGAGCGCGGCCCTGGCCATCGCCCTCGCCCTGCACGTCAAGGTCCAGTACGCGCTCCTGATCCCGCTCCTCTACTGGAGCGGCCGGCGGGGGGCCGCGGCGCGGGCGGTCGGCCTCGCCCTCCTCGGTGGCGCCGCGAGCGTCCTCGTGCTGGGGCCCGCGTACCCCGTCGAGTACGCGCGCTTCCTCCTCGCGTTCCCCGAGGGCTTCTTCTCCTGGATCGTGAACCTCTCACTCCGGGGAACGCTCCACCGGCTGTTCGGCCCGTCGCCGATCGGCTGGGCGCTCGCCGCCTGGCTGACGCTCGCCGTGGACCTGGCCCTCGTCGTGATCCTGGCCCGCGTCATCCCGCGCCGCACGGCGCGCGACGCGCCCGCCGCCGACTGGGTCTGGGCGCTCGGGCTCACGGCGATCCCGCTCCTCTCCCCGCTCACGGAGGAGCACCACCTGGTGGTCCTCCTCCTGCCGCTCCTGCTCCTCTGCCTCACCGAGCCGGAACGTGCCGAGCGGCCGTGGGAGCTCGGCGTGCTCGTCGCGAGCATCGTCCTCCTCGCAAGCCGCTACTCCCTCGCGCGCTTCCCCGCGTTCCACACGGGGGTCCTCTCGCTCCTCGCAACGGGGAAGCTCCTCGGGGTGGCGGGGCTCGCCTGGGTCCTCGCGCGGCGGCTCCGCGCCTCGGTCGGCGCCGGGGACCCGGCGCGCGAGAGGTCCACCGTCCCGCGACTCGGCGTGGACGGCCGGGAGCTCGGCGACGGGGTGCGCACAGGGATCGCGCGCTATCTCCTGGAGGTCGTGCGCGCGGCGGCGCGCGACGGCTGGGAGTGCGTCGTGTACGGCGACCGCGAGACGAAGCCGGGGCTGGCCCTGCCCGGCGTCAGCCTCCGCGTCGTCCCGGGCCGCTGGACGCAGTGGTGGGACCAGGTCCGCCTGCCGCGGCGGCTCGGGCGCGACGAGGTCTCGGTCTTCCTCTCGCCGTACTACAAGGGGCCGCTGGCCGCGCCCTGCCCCGTGGTGCTCACGATCCACGACCTCTACTTCATCGGCTACCCGGGGCGGCGGCGCCAGGTCCGTGACGCCCTCGTGCGCTGGCTCGCGCGGCTCTACCTCCGCCGCGCGGCCGCCGTCATCACGGACTCGGAGTACTCCCGACGCGCCATTCTCGAGCGCCTCGGGGCGAGCGCCGCCAAGGTGACCGTGATCCCGGTGGCGCTGGGGGCCGAGTTCCGGCCCGCGCCGCTGACCGAGGCCGCGCGGCGTCGCTACGGGCTCCGCCCGCCCTACGTCCTCTACGTCGGGAACTTCAAGCCGCACAAGAACCTGCCCGCGCTGCTCCGGGCGTACGCCGCGCTGCCCCCATCGCTCGGGGAGCCGCACCAGCTCGTCCTGGCCGGGGGTGACCTGTCGAACCGCCCCCGGCTCGAGGCGCTGGCCCGGGAGCTCGGGGTCGCGGACCGGGTCGCCTTCACCGGGCCGGTCGAGGACGAGGACCTCCCCGCGCTCTACAGCGGCGCGGCGCTGCTCGCGCTGCCGTCGCTGGAGGAGGGGTTCGGCCTGCCGGCGCTCGAGGCGATGGCGTGCGGCACTCCGGTCGTCGCCTCCGCGCGCGCGGCCGTCCCAGAGGTCGTCGGCGACGCGGCGCGCCTCGTGGACCCCGAGGACGAGGCCGCGCTCCGGGCCGCCCTCGTCGAGGTGCTGTCGCGGGAGGAGCTCCGGGCCGAGCTCCGGCGCCGCGGGCTCGCGCGGGCGCGCGAGTTCGGCGCCGAGCGGACCGCGGGACAGGTCGTCGCGCTCCTCCGCGCCGTCGCGGGGCGGGCGGCGACGTGAGGTGAGGGTGCCCTCGGGGCTGCGCGTGCTGGTCGTCTCCGACGTCTCGCCGCTCACGGTCGCGAGCGGCGGCGAGCGCGTGCTCTGGGAGCTCGCCTCCCGCCTCGCCCGCGCGGGCCACGCGGTGCGGATCCTCGCCCGCGCCCCGGCGGACGGGGTGCCGGCGGAGATCGAGCGGCAGGGGGTGATCCTCCGCCACTTCCCCGCCGACCGGCGCTCACGCCTCCGCTTGCTCCGGAGCTCGATCGTCGAGGCCCGCCGCGCGGTGATCCGGGCGCTCGGCGAGGCGGAGGCGGACGTCCTCCACCTCTACCAGCCGCTGTCGGGGTACGGCGTGCTCGGCGCCGCGCCGGGCCGGCGGATCCCGAGCCTCTACACGTTCCTCTCCCCCGCCCCGCTCGAGTACCGCTCGCGCGCGGCGACGCCCGGCGGGCGGCTCGGGCCCGGCGGCGCCCTCGGCATGGCCCTGCTCTGGCGCCTCGAGGGCGCGTGCCTCCGGCGTGCCACGGCGATCCACATCCTGAGCCAGGTCACCGCGGAGCTCCTCTGGAAGCTCTACCGCCTGCCCTCGGATCCCCTCGTCACGATCCCGGGAGGCGCGGACACGGACCGCTTCCAACCGAGCGCGGATCGCGAGGCGGTGCGCCGCGCGCTCGGTCTTCCCGTCGGCCGCCCGGTCGCCTTCACGCTCCGGAACCTGGAGCCCCGCATGGGGCTCGACGCGCTCCTCCGGGCGATGGCGCTCCTGCGCCCGCACGCGCCGGACGTGCTCCTGCTCGTCGGCGGGGACGGGCCGCTCCGCCGCGAGCTCGAGGCGCTCGCGGGCACGCTCGGCCTCGCGGGCAGCGTCCGGTTCCTGGGATTCGTGCCGGAGCCGGAGCTCGCGCGCTACTACCAGGCGGCGGACCTCTTCATCCTGCCGAGCCGCGAGCTGGAAGGCTTCGGGCTCGTCACCGTCGAGGCGCTCGCGTGCGGGACGCCGGTCATGGGCACGCCCGTGGGCGCCACGCCCGAGATCCTCCGCGACCTGGACCCCGGTCTGCTCTTCCCCGGCACGTCCCCCGAGGCGATGGCCGAGCCCCTCGCGCGCTTCTTCGAGGGGCTCGCGCGCGACCCGGAGCGGGGTCAGGGGCTCCGCGAGGCCTGCCGGCTCCACGCCAAGACGCGCTACAGCTGGACGCTCGCCGGGGCCCGGCTCGAGGAGACCCTGCGGGACCTCGCGGGGCGGCGGGTCCCGGCGCCCGAGCCGGCGCCCGCGTGTCCTGCCTGTGGCGCGCCCATGGACGCCCCCGACCTCGCCTACCGCGGCGCGCGGTACCTGCGGTGCCCGCGCTGCGGCACGAGCGCCGCGGCGCGGCTCCCGTCGCCCGCCCGCCTCCGGCGCGTCTACGAGGTCGAGTACCCCCAGGTGGGGGTGCCCCGTGCCGACGCGTTCACCGCCGTCCTCGATCACCTCGATGCGCTCGGGCGGCCGGGGCGCCTCCTCGACGTCGGCTGCGGCAGCGGAGGCCTCCTCTCGGTCGCCCGCGAACGGGGGTGGCGCGGCGTGGGGCTCGACCTCGCCCACTCGGCGTGCGCGCTCGCCCGCCGGGACGCGGGGCTGCCGGTGGCGCAGGCCGAGAGCGCGCAGCTCCCGGTCCGCCGGGGCTCCATGGACGCCGTCCTCCTCGTCAACGTGCTGGATCACGCGCTGGACCCCATGGGGGCGCTCCGGGAAGCCCACCGCGTCCTCGCGCCCGGCGGGCACCTGGCGATCCGGGTGCCGAACGCCGCCTTCCATCGCCCCTGGGCGCGGTTCCTCGCCGCGCTCGGCCCGTTGGCCCGCTGGCGGGGCTGGGACCGGGTCCCGAGCCTCCACCTCCACGCGTTGACGCCGACCGGCCTCCGGATGCTGGTGGCGCGCGCGGGATTCGAGGTGGTCGAGCTGCGCAACTCCGCGCTCGCCGCGCCCGCGGCCTCCCGGCCGGGCCGGCCCGCGCTGCCCGGCTGGGCGCGCGGGATCATCGCCGGCGCCGCCACGGGGCTGGCGCGGCTCTCGGGCGGTCGGTGGCTCCTCGCGCCCTCGATCGAGCTGTATGCCCGACGGCGACCCCCCTCCCCCCGAAGGCCGCCGGAGGGACGGGACGTCGCGAGGGCCGGAGGCCCGAGCCGTCCCGGCGATACGGTCAATGGGGACGGGGGTGCGGGGGGACCCGCATGACCCAGGCGTTCAGCGTGCGGAGCTCCGAGCTCCCCTCCCCCCGAAGGCCGCCGGAGGGACGGGACGTCGCGAGGGCCGGAGGCCCGAGCCGTCCCGGCGATACGGTCAATGGGGACGGGGGTGCGGGGGGTCCCGAATGACGCGGCTCCGCCGCCGCCTGGGTGTCCCGCGGCTCAGCCGCCGCGGGTGGCTCTGGGTGGCTGTCGCGATCATCGGCCTGATCCTGGCCGCCACGGCGCTGGGTGAGCTGTTCCTCTCCGCGGGCCGGTACGGGCCCCAGCACTACGAGCCGAAGGACTTCTCTCGCGAGGAGCAGGTGGAGCGGGAGATGAAAGCGAAGCCCGCCACGCAACCGTGATGGGAGCGCGCGAGATCCGGATCCTCCACGTGATCACCCGCCTGGATCGCGGGGGCTCGGCGCTGAGCACGCTCCAGACGGCGGCGGGCCTGTCGCCGCGCTTCCGGCAGCGCCTGGTCTACGGCCGAACCCGGGAGTTCCCGCGGCTGGATCCGGGGATCCTGCAGCGGCTCGACCTCGTGGAGCTGCCGCAGCTCGTCCGGGAGCCGGCGCCGGTCAAGGACCTCGGGGCGCTCGTCCAGCTCTACCGGCTGATCCGTGGCAGCCGCGTCGACCTCGTCCACACGCACACCTCCAAGGCCGGGATCCTGGGTCGGCTCGCGGCGCGCCTCGCGGGCGTCCCGCACATCGTCCACACCCCCCACGGCCACTACTTCGTCGGCGGCTACGCCGGGCGGGCCCTCACGCACCTGTTCGTCCGGCTCGAGCGCTGGGCCGCCCGCTTCACCGACCGGATCATCGGGCTCACGGAACAGGAGATCCGCGATCACGTGGCGCGCGGCATCGGGCGGCCCGAGCAGTTCGTCGTCATCCCGAGCGGCATCGCGCTGCCCGAGTTCGGGACGACCGCCGACGCGCCGGCGCTCCGCGCGGCGCTCGGGCTCCCCGCCTCGGCGACCGTCGTGGGGGCGGTGGGGCGCCTCGAGCCGATCAAGGGCCATCGCTATCTCCTCGAGGCGGTCGGCCGGCTCGCGCCGCGCTGCCCGGGCCTCCACCTGGCCCTGGTCGGCGACGGGGAGCTCCTCGCGGAGCTCCGGCGCGCCGCCGAGCACGCCGGGCTGGCCGGGCGCGCGCACTTTCTCGGCTGGCGGGAGGACGTCCCCGCGGTGCTCCACGCGTTCGACCTGTTCGCGCTCCCCTCGCTGAACGAGGGGATGGGCCGCGCACTCGTCGAGGCCATGGCGGCGGGCTTGCCGATCGTGGCGTCCGCGGCCGGGGGAGTCCCCGAGGTGCTGGCCGGCGGCGCGGCCGGGCTCCTCGTGCCCCCCGCCGACGCCGAGGCCCTGGCGCGGGCGATCGAGACGCTCCTCGCGGACCCGGCGCTGCGGGCCCGCCTGGGCGCGGCGGCCCGGGAGCGGGCCGGGCGGTACACGGTCGAGGCGAGCCTCCGGACGCTCGAGGCCCTGTACGACGAGCTGCTCGGCTTCGGTGGAGATGGCGGGTGATTCGGCTTCTCCTCGTGCTGCTCGCCCTCACCGCGCTGCCGCGTGAGGCCGACACGGCGGGGCGCGAGCTGCGCGCCGCCGTCCACGTCCACACCACGTTCTCGAGCGGCGCGCTCACGCTCGACGAGCTCCTCGAGGAAGCGCGTCGGGAGCGGCTCGACGCGGTGCTCCTCGCCGACAACTTCCTCCTTCGCTTCGAGTACGGCCTCTTCCCCTTGCGGGGCCTCGTCCGCAAGGTCGTCGAGAAGCCGTCGGTGATGCGGGGAGGCGTCGAGCGCTACCTCCAGGCGGTTGACGCGGCCCAGGCGCGCTTCCCCGACCTCGTCCTGGTTCCCGGGGTCGAGGTGATCCCCTACTACTACTGGACGGGCTCCGTCTGGACGGGCGACCTCACCCAGTGGGACGCCCAGAAGAATCTCCTGGTCTTGGGGCTCACGCGGCCCGCGGCGTACGCGGGCATGCCGGCGGTCGGGGCGGGCGGCGCGCGCGTGCCGGGACCGGCGCGCCTGGCCGAGCTGGCCCTGGCCGCCGTCGCGCTCGTGGGCGGTACCGTCCTCCTCCGGCTCCGGCGCGAGCGGCCCGTGCGCCTCCGGCGCTTCACGCTCCGCACCGTGCGGCGCTACCGGCTCCCCGGGGCGATGACGCTCGGGCTCGGCGCCGCGCTGGCCCTGGACGCCGCCATGATCCCGGACTTCCACCCCTACCAGGGGAACCTCGGGATCGAGCCCTACCAGCGGGTCATCGACTACGCGGAATCCCTTGGAGGCGCCGTCGTCTGGTCGTACCCTGAGGCCCGGGACTTCGGCCGGTTCGAGGTCGGCCGCTTCGGTCGCGTCACCGTCCGCACCGACCCGGCGCCCGAGACGCTGCTCCAGAGCCGCGGGTACACGGGCTTCGGCGCCGTGTACGAGGACACCGTGACCTTCACCGAGCCGGGCCGGCAGTGGGACCGGCTCCTCCGGGAGTACGCCGAGGGGCGCCGGGCGCGCCCGGCCTGGGGAGTCGGGGAGCTCGGGTACCACGGGCGCGACAAGCGGCTCGGCGGCGTCACGACCGCGTTCCTGGCCGCGGAGCGGTCGCGCGCGGGGCTCCTCGCGGCCCTCCGGGCCGGCCGGCTCTACGCCGTGCGGTCGCTCGGCGACTATCACTTCGTGCTCGAGGAGTTCGCGATGGCGGAGGAAGGGGGAGGGGACTGGGTGACCATGGGCGGCGAGGTCGCGGCCCGCGGCCCGGCCCCCCTCCGCCTGCGCGTCCGGATCACGGCGAGCGACGGGCGGGCCGCGCCGATCGCGGGGCGCGTGATCCGCTCCGGGGCCGTCGTGGCGGCCCTCGAGGGCGTGACGCCGCTCGAGCGGACGCTCGCCGTCGCGCCGCCGCCGCCGGGCCGACGCGAGTTCGTCCGGCTCGAGGTCACGGGGCCCCGCCGCCTCCTGGCCAACCCGATCTTCGTCCGGAGGCCGGGGTGAAGGTCGCCATCCACCAGCCGCAGTACCTCCCCTGGCTCGGCTACTTCGACAAGCTGGACCGGGTGGACTGCTTCGTCCTCCTCGACTCGACCCAGTTCAAGAAGAACGAGTGGCAGAACCGGAACCGGATCAAGACGGCGACCGGCTGGCAGTGGCTCACGGTCCCGGTCCTCCACCGCTTCCCCCAGCGGATCGCCGAGGTCCGGATCGACAACGGGACGCCCTGGGCCCGGAAGCACCTGGGCGCCCTCACCGCGAGCTACGCCGGCGCCCCCTTCTTCGAACCGCACCGGCGCTTCTTCGAGGACGTGTACGCGCGCGAGTGGGCGCGCCTCGCCGAGCTCAGCGTGGCGACCCTCGAGTACCTCGTCGCGACCCTCGGCGTCCAGACGAAGCTCGTCCTGGCCTCGACGCTCGCCCTGCCGGAGCGGGAGACGGCCACGGACCGCCTGGTCGCGATCTGCGAGGCCCTCGCGGCGGACACGTACCTCTCGGGGGCCGGCGGGCGGGAGTACCTCGAGCTCGAGCGGTTCGACGCGGCCGGGATCCGCGTCCTCTTCCAGGCGTTCGCCTGCCCCGTCTACCCGCAGCGGTTCGGGCCCTTCGAGCCCAATCTCTCGATCGTGGACCTCCTGTTCAACTGCGGCACGCGGAGCCTCGAGGTGCTGAGGCAGGGGAGGGCCGGGAGTGAACATCCTGGCGATCGGCTCGCATCCGGATGACATCGAGTTCGGCTGCGGCGGGACCCTCATCAAGTACGCGGGGAAGGGCCACGCCGCCCATCTCCTGGTCCTCACCGACGGGGGGCGCGGGGGCGACCCCGCGGAGCGCCGCCGCGAGCAGGAGCAGGCGAGGAAGCTCCTGGGGGCTCAGAGCCTCGAGTGGGGAGGCTACGCGGACACCGAGCTGCCGCTCGACCGCGACCTCATCCAGAAGCTCGAGGCCACCCTCCACCGCGTCCGCCCCGACCTGATCTTCGTCCACTTCGCCGACGACACGCACCAGGACCACCGCCACCTCGCGACGTCCGTCGTCACGGCCTCGCGCTACACGCGGAACGTCCTGTTCTACGAGGGCCCCACGACGGCCAACTTCACGCCGTCCGTCTTCGTGGACATCGGCGGCGTCCTCGACCGCAAGCTGGCGGCCCTCGCCGCGCACGCCTCCCAGGTCGTCAGGACCGGCGTCGAGGACCTGTCCGTCCTGGACCTCGCGCGCGCGGCGGCCCACTTCCGGGGGATCCAGGGGCGCGTGCGGAACGCCGAGGGGTTCGTGCCGCTCCGCCTCTTCATCAACGTGGACGAGCCCCGGTGAGAGAGCCCGCATCAACCCCCGGCTCACCGGTGAGCGGGTGCATCACAGGGCCCCCCTCCCCCCGTAGGCCGCCGGAGGGACGGGACGTCGCGAGGGCCGGAGGCCCGAGCCGTCCCGGCGATACGGTCAATCGGGGCGGGGGTGCGGGGGGCCCCGAATGACCCGCGCCGCGCCGCCCCCGATCCCCCACTCGCGGCCGACCCTGGGCGAGGAGGACCGCCAGGCGATCGCCGAGGTGCTCGCCTCCGGCTTCATCGCCCAGGGGGAGAGGGTCGCCGCGTTCGAGCGCGAAGTCGCCGCGATGCTCGGGGTCGCGGGCGGCGTGGCCACCAGCTCGGGGACCGCGGCGCTGGTCCTGGCCCTCCGCGGCCTGGGGGTCGGGGAGGGGGACGAGGTGCTCATTCCCACGTACGTCTGCTCGGCGCTCCTCCACGCGGTGCGCGCCGTCGGTGCCGCGCCGCGCCTCGTGGACGCCGACCCGGCGAGCTTCAACATGGACCCGGAGGCGGCCCGGCGCGCCCGGTCGGCCCGCGCGAAGGCCCTCGTCGTCGTCCACTCGTTCGGGCTGCCCGCGGAGCTGGACGCCCTTCGCGCCCTCGGCCTCCCGGTGATCGAGGACGCCGCCCAGGCCCTCGGAGCGGCTTTCCACGACCGGCCCGTCGGCTCGTTCGGCGACGTCGCTGTCCTCTCCTTCTACGCGACGAAGGTGATCACCACCGGCGAGGGGGGGATGCTGCTGTCGAACGACCCCCGCATCCTCGCGACCGGCCGCGACCTCCGCGAGTACGACCAGAAGGCGGACGACCGCCCGCGGTTCAACTACAAGCTGACGGACCTCCAGGCCGCGCTCGGCCTCGCCCAGCTCAAGCGGCTGCCCCGCTTCCTCCATCGCCGGCGGCTCCTCGCCGCCCGCTACGGCGAGGCGCTCGCCGGGCTCCCGCTCGCGCTCCCGCCGGCGCCGGCCGACCGCACGCCGGCGCACTACCGGTACGTCGTGAAGCCGCCCCGGCCCGCGGCGCCGTCTCTCGCGGCACTCGAGGCCCGCGGGGTGCAGGCCCGCCGCCCTGTCTTCCGCTGCCTCCACCGCTACCTCGGGCTCGACGGGTTCCCGGGCGCGGACGAGGCGTGGGAGCGGGCCGTCTCGCTCCCGCTCTACCCCTCGCTCACCGACGCCGAGGCGGAGCGGGTGCTGGCGGCCGGCCAGGACGTCTTCCGGTGAGCGGTCCCGAGCCGATCCCCGTCGCATCCCGTCGTCCTCCAGCTCGCCGGGACGCGCTCGGCCTGCGGCCTCGCGGGCGTCCCGTCCCTCCGGCGGGGTCGTCGGCGGCGCTCCACGTATGCGGCATACGCCTCACGCCGCCTCCTCCCTGCGTCCTAGGGCTGCTCGGGCCTCGGCCCGGTCCCATCCCGCGAGATCGTGGCGGCTCTCCCCCGCGGGCGGGCCAGTGAGCGCCCTCCCGGTGACCCGGCACGCCGGCTGGGCCCTCTACCTCATCGCGGTCCACGCCGTCGTCGGCCTCTTCCTCTTCCCCCTCCAGCGCTGGTTCGCCGACCTGGGGCTGCGCTGGCTCTACATCCTCCTCTTCTCGTTCCTCCTCTCGTTCCTGCTCGTCCGGCCGATCCAGGCGCTCGCGCGGTGGCGGGGCATCCTCGACCACCCCGACCCCCGGAAGCTCCACGTGGAGCCGACCCCGCTCCTCGGGGGGCTTGCGATCTACGTCGCGTTCGTGACGAGCCTGCTCGCCAACTCGATCCTGACGCCCGAAGTCGCCTGGCTCCTGGTCGCCGCGACCGCCGTGATGGGCGTCAGCCTCGTGGACGATGTGCGGCCGCTCCCGGCCTCCTGGAAACTCGGGGTGATGATCGCCGCGACGGCGGTCCTCATCGCCGTTGGGATCTCGCTGAAGGTCTTCCCGACCCGGACGCTCTGGGGACAGGGCCTGAACTGGCTCCTGACGATGCTCTGGGTCGTCGGGATCGCCAACGCCACGAACTTCCTCGACGGGATGGACGGCCTGGCGGCCGGGCTGGCGGCGATCGCGGCGCTGTTCCTGGGGATCATCGCCTACCAGAGCCAGCAGGTGTACCTGGGCTGGCTCGCGGCGGCGCTCCTCGGCAGCGCGCTGGGGTTTCTCCCCTACAACTTCCGTCCGGGGCAGCGCGCGACGATCTTCCTGGGGGACGCGGGGAGTAACTTCCTCGGGTTCGTCCTCGCGGCGCTCGCCGTGCTGGGGGAGTGGGCGGCGGACGACGTCGTGGACCTGGCCGCGCCGCTCCTGATCTTCGGCGTGTTCACCTACGACATGATCTACATCACCGCCGACCGCGTCCTCTCCGGACGGGTGCGGAGCGTCCGCGAGTGGATCGAGTACGTCGGCCGCGACCACCTCCACCACCGGCTCGAGGCGGTGCTCGGGCGCAAGGAGCACGCCGTGCTGTTCATCTACGGGATGAGCTGCGCCCTCGGCGTGGGGGCGACGGTGCTCCTCCGCACCGCCTCGCGGCTCTCGGCGGCGCTCCTCCTCCTCCAGGCGGTCGTCATCCTCGTGATGGTGACCATCCTGGAGCGCCGCGGCCGGCGGCTCCTCGCGGCCGGCCAGCCGCTTCGCTGACGCGCCCGGGCCACCTCCGCCTCAGACGCGCCAGTCGCGCGTGAGGGCGCGGACGTCCGCCAGGAGGGCGGCCTCCTCGGCGGTCGCGAGCCGGCCGTCGCGGACGACGCGCTCCCCGTGGACCCAGACGTCCGTGATCGCCTGGGGGGAGAGCGCGTACACGACGTTCTTGAGGAGCGCGAGCGGCGGGTGGAGCGAGGGGTGGCCGAGGTCGAGGGCGGCGAGGTCCGCCAGGCGCCCCGCGGCGATCTCGCCGACCGGGAGCCCCAGGACCTCCGCGCCGCCCGCCGTTCCCAGCCGGAACGCCTCCTCGGCGGTGAACGCCGTGCCGTCCAGGTGCGTGACCTTCTGGAGGAGCGCCGCCATCCGCATCTCCTCGAAGATCGACAGCCGGTTGTTCGTGCAGCCGCCGTCCGTCCCGAGCGCGACGGGGATCCCGAGGGCCCGCATCTCGCGGAGCTTCGTCACGCCGTCGCCCAGGATCATGTTCGAGGACGGGCAGTAGGCGACGCGGGCGCCGCGCTCGGCCCAGAGGCGCAGCTCTCCCTCGTCGAGCCAGACACAGTGCACTCCGATCGTCCGCGGCCCCAGGACGCCGAGCTTGTCGAGGAAGCGGACCGGGGTCAGGCCGTGGCGGCGCTCGATCATCTCGCGCTCGTACCGGCCCTCGGCCACGTGGATGTGGAAGGGGACGCCCGCGGCCTCGGCGACGGCGGCGCCCGCCTGGACCATCTCCGGCGACGCGCCATGGAGGCTGTGGGGCGCCGGCTGCACGGTGACCGTCGGATCGCCGGCGCGCGCCGCCATGAGCGCGCGGCAGCGCGCGGTCGCTTCCGCCGGCGTCTCCCGGTACTCGGGCGGTGCGCCCTCCCAGTCGTAGAAGGCCCGCGCGAGCACGAGGCGGATCCCGACCCGCTTCGCCGCCCCGATCACCGCCTCGGCGTGCGCGTTCCCGCCCGCCTGGATGTAGAAGAAGTCCACGACGGTCGTGATCCCGTGGCGGAGCATCTCGGCGAAGGCGAACGCCGCGCCGATCTCGATCCCGCGGGCGTCCAGCCGTCGGGAGAACGGGTAGAGGACACGGTCGCGCCAGGCCATGAAGTCCAGGTCGTCGCCGAGCCCACGGAGGAGCGACTGGAAGGCGTGGGCGTGGGCGTTCACGCCCCCGGGGAGGAGGACCCGCCCGGGCAGCTCGGTGACCGGCGGCGCGCCCGGCGCGGCGGTCGCGCGCGGCCCGACGCGCGCGATGCGGCCGTCCTCGACCGTCACCGCCCAGCCGCGCTGGAAGCCGCCGGCCGCGTAGCAGAGCTCGGGGAGGAGGATCACCGCCGGGCCCGCCTCACCCCGTCACCCTCCCCGCGTCGGAGGGAGAGCGCGCGGGTGCGGGCCAGGCCACCCGGCCGTCCTTGACCACCGTCTGGACGTGGTTCACGCCGTAGAGATACGGCAGGTGATGGTAGTTCGGGATCTCGAGCACGACGAGGTCGCACGCCTTGCCGGGCGCGAGCGAGCCGATCTCGCCCGCGAGCCCCAGCGCGTGGGCCCCGCCGAGCGTGGCCGCCCCGATCGCCTCCTCCACGGTCATGCGCATGTGCGTGCAGGCGAGCGTGATCATGAGCTGCATGTTCGGGCTGTACGAGGAGCCGGGATTGAAGTCCGTCGCGAGGGCGACCCGCACCCCGATCTCGAGAAAGGCGCGCGCCTGGGCATACGGGAGTCCGAGGAAGAACGCCGTCCCCGGGAGCAGCGTCGCGGTGACCCCCGCTTGCTTCATCGCCCGGATGCCGGGCCGGCGCGCCCGCAGGAGGTGATCGGCGGACAGCGCCCGCACCTTGGCGGCCAGCTCGGCCCCGCCCGTCCAGGCGAACTCGTCGGCGTGGAGCTTCGCCCGGAGGCCCTGCTCGGCCCCGGCGAGGAGGATCCGCCGCGCCTGGCCGACGCTGAAGACCCCCGCCTCGCAGAAGACGTCGCAGTACGCCGCGAGTCGCTTCCCGGTCACCGCGGGGAGCATCTCGTCGACGACGAGGTCCACGTATCCGTCGGGATTCCCGGCGTATTCGGGGGGGACCGCGTGGGCGCCGCAGAAGGTCGGGTGGAGGCCGATCGGGTGCGTCTCGCGGAGGACGCGGATCGCCTCGAGCATCTTGATCTCGTCGGCCGTGGTGAGCCCGTATCCGGACTTCGCCTCGAGCGTCGTCGTGCCGTGCCGGAGCGCGAGATCGAGGCGCCGGCGCGTGAGCGCGACCAGCTCGGCGGCCGTCGCGTCCCGGGTCGCCCGAACGGTCGCCAGGATCCCGCCGCCGCTCTCGGCGATTGCCTGGTAGCTCTCCCCCGCGATCCGCCGCGCGAACTCCTGCTCCCGCGAGCCGGCGAACACGACGTGGGTATGCGAGTCCACGAAGCCGGGGAGGACCACGCGGCCGCGGGCGTTGAGCTCCAGGCCGCCGGGGACGAGCCTGACCGCGCCCCGGAGCTCGCGCGTCGGACCCACCCAGACGAGCCGCCCCGCACGGGCGGCCACACCACCGCCCCGGATCACGCCGAGCGCGCCCTCCCCGAGCGACGGATCGACCGTGACGAGCTCGCCCGCCCCGGTGAGGACGAAGTCAGCGGCCTGGGTCACGGCTTGCGCCCTCTCCCTCTCCCGGACGCGGGAGAGGGTCGGGGTGAGGGTGAGGGCCCTGGCCCCCTCACCCGGCCCTCTCCCCCGGCGGGGGAGAGGGGGCATCGGTCAACCCGGGGATCCGGATGCCGTGCCGGCGCGCGGCGGTGATCGCCTCGGGGTAGCCGGCATCGGCGTGGCGCACGATGCCGGTGCCGGGGTCCGTCGTCAGGACGCGCTCGAGCCGCGCCGCCGTCGCGGACGTCCCGTCGGCGACCACGACCATGCCCGCGTGGAGCGCGTAGCCGATCCCCACACCGCCGCCGTGATGGACCGAGACCCAGTGCGCCCCGGCCACCGCGTTGAGGAGCGCGTTCAGCACCGGCCAGTCGGCGATCGCGTCGGAGCCGTCCCGCATCGCCTCCGTCTCCCGGTAGGGCGAGGCGACGGACCCCGCGTCGAGGTGATCGCGCCCGATGACGATGGGGGCCTTGACCCGCCCGGAGGCGACCAGGTCGTTGAAGATCGCCCCCGCGCGCGCCCGCTCCCCGTGCCCGAGCCAGCAGATCCGGGCCGGGAGCCCCTGGAACGCGACCCGCTCCGCGGCCGTTCGCAGCCAGCGCACGAGGTGGGCGTCCCCCTGGAACTCGGCCGTGAGCGCCCGGTCGGTGGCCGCGATGTCCTCGGCGTCGCCGGAGAGCGCGACCCAGCGGAACGGCCCCTTGCCCTCGCAGAAGAGCGGGCGGATGAAGGCGGGAACGAAGCCGGGGAAGGCGTAGGCGTCCCGGACGCCGGCGCGCGCCGCCTCCGTCCGGATGTTGTTGCCGTAGTCGAAGGTGACCGCCCCCGCCCGCTGGAGGTCCAGCATGGCCTGGACGTGGACGGCGACCGACTCCCGCGCCCGGCGGAGGTACTCCTGCGGATCGCGCTTCCGGAGGTCACGCGCCTCGCCGACGGCGAGCCCGCGGGGGATGTAGCCGTTGAGGAGGTCGTGGGCGGCCGTCTGGTCGGTGACCGCGGCCGGGACGATCCGGCGGCGGACCAGCTCCGGGTAGACGTCGGCGGCGTTCCCGAGAAGCCCGATGGAGCGCGCCTCGCCACGCCCGCACGCCGCCTCCACCTCGCGCAGCGCCGCGTCCAAGTCCTCGACCGCCGTGTCGAGGTAGCGGGTCTTCAGGCGCCGCTCGATCCGCTCGGGGTCCACCTCGACGCAGAGGGCGACGCCGTCGTTCAGCGTGATCGCGAGCGGCTGGGCCCCGCCCATCCCGCCGAGGCCCGCGGTCAGGATGAAGCGCCCGCGCAGGGAGCCGCCGAAGTGCTGCCGGGCGCACGCCCCGAACGTCTCGTGGGTGCCCTGGAGGATCCCCTGGGTGCCGATGTAGATCCAGGAGCCCGCCGTCATCTGCCCGTACATCGTGAGCCCCAGGGCCTCGAGGCGCCGGAACTCGTCCCAGGTGGCCCATGCGGGCACGAGCAGCGAGTTGGCGATCAGGACGCGGGGCGCCTCGGGGGTGGTGCGGAAGACGCCGACGGGCTTCCCGGACTGGACGAGGAGGGTCTCGTCGTCGCCCAGCGCGGTCAGGCAGGCGACCAGGCGGTCGTACGCCTCCCAGCTCCGCGCGGCCTTGCCCGCCCCGCCGTAGACGACCAGCTCCTCGGGGCGCTCCGCGACCTCGGGGTCGAGGTTGTTCATGAGCATCCGGAGGGCGGCCTCCTGCGGCCAGCCCCGGCAGGTGCGCCGCGTGCCCCGAGGTGCCCGGATCGGCCCGCGCGCGGCCACAGCGGTCAGCGCGTGCGGCGGCCTCCGCGCGCCCCGGGCCGCCCGTCCCGGCCGGCGACCTTCCTGATGAAGGTCTCCAGCGGGATCGCGGCCATCGTCATCATCTGGACCGAGCCGCGCGCGCCCAGCTCCATGGAGACCTTGGCGACGGTCTCGTTGTCGGGCGCCTCGACGACCGTGACGAAGTCGTAGGGCCCGAGGACGGCGTACTGGGCGAGGACCTTCACCCCCATCCGCCCGACCTCCTCGTTGACCTTGCGGATCGACCCGGGCAGCTTCCGGACGACCTTGCGACCCGTCTCGGAGAGCGTGGAGAGCATGATGTAGAGCGGCATCCGGGATCCCTCCCTCCAGTCTGACGCACCTCGATTATACTCCCGCGGCGGCCCATCGGCGCGGGCGGGCGTATACAGGCAGATCCAGATGGACTTGATGGAGGAGCTGGCGCGAAAGGGGCCACAGCCCCGTGGCGGGTAGGCCCGGCCCGTCGGAGTAAATCGGGCGCTCAGCGTCAGCACTACCGCAACGCTCAAGGTGTTCCGCTCCGAGCGCCGGCTTTGCCGGCGCAACCCTCTCCGGGGGGAGGTCCGGCCCCCCCAACACAAAGGGGGGCGCAGCCCCCCTCCGGGTGAAGGCCCGCGCCTTGACACGGCTCCCGTTTTCGCCGGAAGATCGGGCCCGGAAGGAGGGCGGCGTGACGCAGTTCATGCGGGAGCAGAGCCACACCCGCTTCGAGGGGGCGTCGTGAGGCTCCGGCGCGGCGCGCAGGGGATGTCGCTGGTCGAGATCGCCATCGTGCTCGTCGTCCTGGCGATCGTCGGCGCGATCCTATACCAGTACTTCGCGTCGACGGCCAAGACGCTCGAGACCGTGCAGAAGGAACGCCCGCTCTCGCAGGCCCGGCTCACCGCCGACCGGGCAACGCTGGCCGCGATCCGGAGCTCGCTCCAGATCTACTACGCTCAGAACGGCCGGTGGCCGGCCTCGAAGGAAGCCGTGGCGGAGCTCCTGAACCCCGCCCCGGGCTTCCAGTGCGAAGGGAACGATTACGACTACGATCCGGCCACCGGGCAGGTCACGCTCATGATCAACGATCCGACCCGCTGCTGACCGGCCGTGAGCGAACTGCCTTCCCGCCCGACGGTTGCTCAATGCGGTGGGGGGGTCTGGGGGCGGGTACCCGCCCGGCGGGTGGGCGCCGCTCCCCCCCGGGGCTGAGGACGGGCCCCGCGCGCGTGCCCTCTCTCGCCGGTCGGGTGGCCCTGGTCACGGGCGGCTCGCGCGGCGTGGGCCGCGCAGTGATCCTGCGGCTCGCGGCCGAGGGGACGGACGTCGCGCTCACCTACCGGCGCGAGGCCGCGCGGGCGGCCGAGGTCGTCGGGGCCGTCGAGGCCCTCGGCCGGCGGGCCCTCGCGCTCCTGCTCGACCTCCGGCGTCCCGAGGACGTGGCGCCCGCGGTCGCGCAGGTCGCCGAGCGCTACGGCCGGATCGACATCGTCGTCGCCAACGCCGCGGCCACCGCGTTCCGGCCCCTCACCGAAACGCGCGACCGCCACGTCACGCAGACGTTCGCGATCTCCGTGAAGGCGCTCCTCGAACTGGTCCGCGCCGCCCTACCCTCGATGCGGGGGCGGCCCGGGCGGATCGTGGCGATCTCGGGGATCGACTCCCTCCAGGCGATGGCGGGGCACGGCACGCTCGGGGCGGCCAAGGCCGCGGTGGAGGCCCTCGTCCGGAGTCTCGCCCTCGAGCTTGGCCCGGAGGGGATCACCGTGAACGCAGTGAGCCCGGGGTTCCTGCGGACCGAAGGCTCGCGGTTCTACGTGGAGCGGGGACTCGGGCTCGACTACGCCGCGACGGTCGCGCGCCTCGTCGCGGCCACGCCACGGCGGCGGCTCGGCACGCCCGAGGACGTGGCCGCGCTCGTGGCGTGGCTCTGCGGGGACGAGGCGGACTTCCTGACGGGCCAGACGCTGGTCCTCGACGGCGGACTCACGATCCGCTCGCCCCTCGACCTCGTGGGGGAGCTTCGCGATCCACCCTCCGGACACACTCCTGGCTAGGGTGAGGGTGTCGCCCCAGGGATGGCGTCGAGGCCGAGAGCGCGGAGGCGCGCGGGCGTCGGGACCCCGTCCGCGTCCCAGCCGCGCAGCGCGTAGTAGGCGTCGAGCATCCGGTCGAGCTCGGCCGGCGGGCAGTACATCCCCGCCGAGGGCCCGTCCGGGATCGGCTCGTGCATCACCCGCCACGGGAGGACGTCGTCCTTGCGGCGGACGCCCTCGCGGGCGTTGAAGAGCCGCTCGAGGTTGACGATGCGCTCGCCGATCCGCTCGAGCTCCGCCGTGTCCACGTCCCACCCCGTGACCGCCGAGACAAGGCCCGCGTACGCGTCGTTGACGAACAGGCCGAAGCCCCGCTCGGAGGTGAACCGGCACATCACGAGGCTGTCGTCCACCGCGGTGAAGTGCTGGCTCTTCGCGGCGAAGGCGGGCTTGTCCTCCGTCGAGCGGCGATCGAACCCCGGCGCGTACTGCGGGGTCGGCCGCGTGTCGTGGTGGCTGCCGCCGCGGGTCGCGGTCGCGTAGCCGATCGACATCCCCTTCAGCGCGCGCGCCGAGTGCGCCGGCAGCTCGAGCCGCTTGACCGCGTACGGGAGCCGCTCCGCCCCCCGACCGATCGCCGCGGCGAGGCGCGACGAGCCCTCGGCCAGGCGGTCGCCGAACCCCTCGCGCCGGGCCGTCTGCTCGATCAGGCGGATCATCCCGGCGTGGTCGCCCCAGCCGAAGGGCACCCCGACCTCCTCCGGGCGGAGGAGGCCCAGCTCGATACACTCGGCGACGCAGGCGAGGGTCACCCCCATCGAGATCGAGTCGAGTCCGAGGAGGTCGCAGAGGATGTTCGCCTGGATGATGCTCGGGGCGTTCGCGTTCCCCAGCATCGAGCCGAACGCGAAGAGGGTCTCGTACTCGGGCATCTTGCCGCGGACGCCGCCGTAGCCCGGCACGTCGTCGGGGACGGCGAACTGCTTGCCGCAGGCCACCGGACACTTCAGGCACGTCGTGTCCCGGTCGTGGTAGTGCTCCTTCAGGGACGCCCCGTCGATGACCTTGGCCTCGGCGAAGACCTCCTGGCGGAGGTTGTAGCTCCCGAGCCCGCCCAGGGCGTTGATCGGGCCGGTGAGGAACGGGGTGCCGTAGATGGAGAGGTTCTGCGTTCCCTTCTTCATCGGCTCCCGCGTCTCGTCGATGAGCCGCTTGAGGCGCGCCGGGTCGGCCACGCCGGTCTTCCGGCTCCCGGCGACGCAGATCGCCTTCAGGTTCTTCGCGCCGAAGACGGCGCCGATCCCGCCACGGCCCGCGACGCCCTCGCGGTTCTTCCAGTAATGCGCGAGGCACGCGAACCGCACACGGTGCTCCCCTGCGGGACCGATAGCGAGCGCGTCGGCCTCGGATCCCCGGACCGCC
Source organism: uncultured bacterium (assembly GCA_964416315.1). Classification (GTDB taxonomy): domain Bacteria; phylum Methylomirabilota; class Methylomirabilia; order Rokubacteriales; family DASRDR01; genus CAYQDR01. Next base: position 13,456 of record CAYQDR010000024.1, on the reverse strand, counting down.
TGGATCGCCTCGACCGTCTCCCGGGTCGTCCGCCCCCAGAGGGCCCGCGCGTCCTCGAGCGTCGCCCCCGCCTCGTCCACGCGGAGGTAGACGGGGTGCGGGGCCTGGCCGGTGACGACGACGGCGTCGAACCCGGTCCGCTTGAGCGTCGCGGGGAACCGGCCGCCGAAGGTCGAGTCGAAGAAGAGCCCGGTCAGTGGCGACTTCGTGGCGATGCAGGCGCGGCTGTTGCCGGGGACGAGCGTGTCGGTGATCGGCCCGACGCCGAGGGCGATGGCGTTCGCCGGGTGGAAGGGGTCGATGCCCGGCGGCACGGCCTCCCAGAGGAGGCGGACCGCGAGCCCGTTTCCGCCGAGGAACGCGCGCAGGGTTCTGTCGTCGAGGGCGCGGATCTGGCTCCCGCCGGTCGTGAGGTTGACGGAGAGGACGCGTCCGCCGTAGCCGGTCATGGCCCCATGACGACAATAGCACGGCCGGTGATCTCGCCGCGGTCCAGGGCCTTGTACGCCGCGTCGGCCTCCGCGAGCGGGTAACGGCGCGAGATCGGCTGCGTGACGCTGAGCCGGCCCGACGCGGCGAGCGCGAGGATCTCCGGCATGTCGGCGCGCACGCGGGCGCCGTACGACCCCTGGAGGCGGATCCCGCGGCGGACCAGGTGCGTGATCTCGATCGGCGCGGCGGTCTGGCCCGGGGCGATCCCGATCACGACCACCCGACCCCCGTCCCGCGCCATCCGGAAGGCGGCCGTCACCGTCTCCGCCCGGCCGAGGACCTCGAACGCGACGTCCACGCCCTCGCCGCCCGTGAGCCGGCGGACCTCCGCCACGGGGTCGCCCGCGCTCGCGTCCACGCCGTCGGTCGCGCCGAGCTGGCGGGCGGCGTCGAGCTTCTCGGGCCGGACGTCCACGGCGATGATCCGGGCAGCGCCGCACACCCGCGCCAGCTGGATCACGTTCGACCCGACGCCGCCGACGCCGACGACTGCGACGGTCTCGGCGGGCCGGAGCGCGGCCTGGTGCTTGACGGCCCCGTAGGCCGTCATGATCGCGCAGCCGAGGATGCACGCCTCCTCGAGCGGCAGCGCGGGGGGCACCCGGAAAACGTCGGTGGCCGGGACCACGCAGTACTCGGCAAGCCCCGCCATGCTGTACATGGCGAGCGGGCTGCCGTCCACCCGGGCGAGCCGGCTCTCGCCGTCGTAGAGGACACCCTTCAGGCGGTTCAGCGCGAAGAAGGTCTCGCAGAGGTCGTCCCGGCCCGCCAGGCAGAAGCGGCAGCGGGCGCAGGGCATGATGAACGAGGCGACCACCGGCGTGCCACGCTCGAGGCCCGCGACCCCGGGGCCGACCTCCTCGACGACCCCGGAGACCTCGTGGCCGAGGACCGCCGGCGTGGGGAAGCGCACCTCGCCCTTGACGACGTGGAGGTCGGTGTGGCAGACGCCGCAGGCGCGCACGCGGAGGAGCACCTCGCCGGCGCGCGGCTTCGGCACCGGGATGTCCTCGACGACGAGGGCAGCGCCGACGGCGGGCAGCACGGCGGCTTTCATGCGCGTGGGCCTCCTCCCCTCGGCTCTCCGGGCGCTTCACCCTGCCGCGCCAGCGCGCCCCTTGTCAAGTCGCTCCGCGGAGGCGACCATCGTGGGGGCCGACGGGCGCCCCCACGGCGAGCTCGGGCCAGCGAGGAGGACACGCCGATGCCGATCCGCATCACCCGCGTCTACACCCGCACCGGAGACCGAGGGGAGACGGCGCTCGTAGGCGGCAAGCGGGTCCCGAAGGACGCGCCACGGATCGAGGCCTACGGCACGCTCGACGAGCTCAACGCCATCATCGGGCTCGCGCGCGTCTTCAATGCCGAGCGGATCGGCGAGGGCGAGGGGCACCGGTGGCTGGACGAAGTGCTGAGACGGCTGCAGGGCCAGCTCTTCGACCTGGGGAGCGAGCTGGCCACCCCGGACGAGGCGGCCTACGAGGGGATGTACCGGGTCGGCGCGGCCGAGGTCCGCGAGCTCGAGCGCCTGATCGACCAGTGCCAGAAGGAGCTCCTGCCGCTCAAGTCTTTCGTGCTGCCCGGCGGGGGCCGCGTCGGGGCCTTCCTCCACCAGGCCCGCACGGTCTGCCGGCGCGCCGAGCGGGAGATCCTGCGGCTCGCCCGCGCCGAGCCGCAGGGCGAGTGGCCACTCAAGTACGTGAACCGGTTGGGCGATCTTCTCTTCGTCCTCTCCCGATGGGTGGCCAAGCGGCTCCGGGAGCGCGAGTACCTCTGGGAGCGCGGGCTCGAGGCCCACCGCCGGCCGCGGAAGTAGCCCCGCTCAACAACCAGAGAAACGCCCAGTCGGCCTCACGGTCGGGAACGAAGCGCTCCGAGCGCGGGCTTCGCCCGCGCAACCTTTCCTCCCCCCTCCGAGGACCTATCTGTGGGAACGGGGACTCGAGGCCCACCGCGGCCGCGGAGGTAGAAGGCCGCTGGTAAGAGTTAGGGCAGGTCAGGCTCGCAGGTCGTGAAGTTGTTGGCCGCCCAAGTCGGTGAGGGACGCGATTTTCTTGAGGCCCTTGTTGAGCATACCGATGGCCGGCGACGGCGTCTGCTTTGTGTGCGGGCGGTTAACGTCTCGTCGTTGCCAAGGTACCTGATGGCTCGCCGCGCAACCTGTTGACCCGGAGTCGCTGGCCCATCAGGGGACTGCTCGGGGAGTAGAGCCCGAAATCCGTGGCACAGGTCTTGCGGTGATGGAAGGCCGCGTACGCCCCGGGACCGGAAAGGGTTCCGCGTCCCGGTCCCCGACTGGACGGCCTGGGGTTTCCTCAGAGCGTCATCCCCTGAGGCGAGGGCGGAACCATGGCAGAGAACAACAGGGTTCTGGTGGTCGATGACGATCAGGACGTCCTCGACCTGATCGCCGACGTTATGCGCTTTGCGGGCTGTGAGGTTCTGCTGGCCCGTGACGGGACCGAGGCCTTTGAGGTCTTCCAGCGAGAGCGTCCTCCCCTTGTCATCACCGATCTCGCGATGCCCAACACCGATGGCCTCACGCTCATGAGGGCGATCAAGGCGGCCAGCCCGCGGACCGAGATCCTGGTCATCACTGGTCACGCCGACCTCGGGTCGGCCATCCAGGCCATCCGGCAGGGCGCCTTCGATTATCTCCTGAAGCCCCCTGACGTTGAGCTCCTCGTGCACAGGGTGAAGCAGGCTCTGGAGCGCTTCCAGCTAGTCTCCGAAAAGGAGGCCTGGCTTGCGGAGTTGGAGCAGCGAGTCCAGGCCAGGACTGCCGCGCTGGTCGAAAGCCGGCGCCGGCTCCGCGGGGTGTTCAACGGGATCACCGATTCCCTCGTCATCGTCGATCAGACTTTCTCGATCGTGGCCGCCAACGAGGGGGCCGCCGCGCTCTCAGGCACCCCGGCCGAGGCCTTGATCGGCCGGAACTGTCACCGGGAGCTGTTCGGCCGGGAACAGGTCTGCCACGGGTGCCCGGCCCTGGAGACCTTTACCACCGGCCGAGGGGCCTCGGCCAGCATGTCACGGGGGAATGCCGGTTCGGGCTGTCGGTATCTGGAAGTCTTCAGCTACCCCCTGGCTGACGAGGGGGAACGGCCGATGGAGATCGTCGAGCACATCAGAGACGTCACGGAGAAAGTCCACCAGACGCGCTACCTTCACAACGCGGAGAAACTTGCGGCCGTAGGCCAGTTCGCCGCGGGACTGGCCCACGAGCTGGGCAATGCGCTGGCCATCATCGGGGGCTCGGCGCAGTTCCTGCTCAGGCGCCCTGGCGACCGCCGGCGCGAGGCCCGAGAGTACCTTGAGGTCATCCACCGGAACGCGGCGACGGCCGACAGCACGATCCGAGAGCTCATGAGCTTTGCCAGGCCGAGGGAACCATCGCTGGAGTTCCTGGATGTGACCGAGTCCCTGGATCGAGCCTGTCATCTGCTCAGCGGGGAGTTCGAGAAACAGGGGGTGAAGGTCGTGCGCCAGTATGCCCCTGCCCTCCCCCGTATCCGGGGCGACCCGGAGCAACTCCAGCACGTGTTCCTCAACCTCCTCCTCAACGCCGTCCAAGCGATGGAGGGCGGCGGAAGCATCACGCTCGGGGCCGTCTTCGAGCCCTCGGAATGGGTCCGGCTGGAGGTTATGGACACCGGCCGGGGAATCCCTGCGGAGTACCTCGACCGCATCTTCGACGCGTTCTTCACCACCCGAGAGCGGGGGACGGGGTTAGGGCTGGCCATCGCCCTCCGCCACGTGGAGGCCCACCGGGGGAGGATGACCGTGGAGAGCCAGGAGGGGCGCGGAACCCGGTTCACCATCCTTCTGCCGGCGGTGGCCGCCGAGAGGGTTCAGGCCTGCGTGGGATAAGGGAGCCGGCGATGCGCAAGGTCCTGGTGGTGGATGACGAGCCCGACATGCGCTGGCTCCTCGCCGGGGTCCTCCGGGCGGAGGGCTTCGACGTGGCCGCGGCAGAGGACGGCCAGGCTGCCCTGGAGCAGATTTCGCGCCACTCCCCGGACGTCATCCTCCTGGATCTCAAGATGCCGGTGCTCGATGGCATCCAGGTCCTGGAGCGAACGAAGGCGATGGATCCCCAACTGCCCGTCGTCATTGTCACAGCCTATGCGGATCTGCCCTCCGCCGTTCAGGCCATGCGGCTCGGAGCCTACGACTACCTCACCAAGCCCTTTGAACACGATGAGATCGTCTTTACCGTCAGGAGAGCGTTGGAAAAGAGGGAACTGGAGGCAGAGCGTCTCAGGACCGCCAGGGTCGGGACTCTCCTCCTGGCGGCGCGCGCCATGAGCCACGAGATTAACAACCCCCTGACTGCTATCCTTGGCCAGGCCCAGATGCTGGAGGGAGAGCTGAGGGAACCGAGGGCTGCCAACAGGGCAAGGGTGATCATCGAGAGCTGCGACCGAATCGCCCGAGTAGTCCGACGGCTTTCCTCTATCGTGGAGCCCGTTGCCACGTTCCAGCCGGGGGTCGGACCAATGCTGGATTTCGTGAATTCGAGGACCGCAAGTGGCAAAGATCCTGGTGGTGGATGACGAGCCCGACATGCGCTGCCTCCTCACCGGGGTTCTCCGGGCGGAGGGCTTCGAGGCAGTTGCGGCGGCGGAGGGCCAGGCCGCCCTGGACCGGGTCATGGCCGAGGCTCCCGCGGCCGTCATCTTGGATCTGAGGATGCCGGGGCTGGACGGGATAACGACGCTGAAGAAGCTCAAGGCGATGGCTCCCCAAGTGCCGGTGATCATGCTCACGGCCTACGGGGACATTCCCACCGCCGTTCAGGCCATGCGGCTCGGGGCCAACGACTACCTCACCAAGCCGTTTCAAAACGATGAGATCATCCTGACCGTGCGGCGGGCCCTGGAGCGGCAGGCGCTGCTGGCCGAGGTGGAGGAGCTGAGGAGTCAGCTGCGCGAGGGCGGCTCGCTGAGGGAGCTGATGGGCCCGAGCGGGGAGATCCAGAAGGTCATCGAGCAGGTCAAGCAGGTGGCGGGGTCGGCCTTCACGGTGCTCATCCAGGGGGAGACGGGGACGGGGAAGGAGCTGGTGGCCCGGGCCATCCACCAGCAGAGCGCCCGGCATGCGAAGCCCTTTATCGGGCTGGACTGCGGGGCGATGCCCGAGAGCCTGATCGAATCGGAGCTGTTCGGCTACGAGAAGGGGGCCTTTACCGGGGCGGACCGGAGGAAGGAGGGGCATTTTCAGCTGGCCGAGGGGGGGAGCCTCTTCCTGGACGAGATCGCTAACCTCCCCCTGCCCACCCAGGCGAAGCTTCTGCGGGTGCTGCAGGAGCGCCAGGTGCGGCTCCTGGGGGGCAAGCGCGCCGCGCCGGTGAATGTGCGGATCATTGCCGCCTCCAATGTTGCCCTGGAGGGCGAGATGCGGGCGGGCCGGTTCAGGCAGGATCTCTACTACCGCCTGGCGGAGTTCACCATCAGCCTGCCCCCGCTCAGGGCGCGGCAGGAAGACATCCTCTACCTGGCCAAGCGCTTCATGGATGAGGTCAGTATGGAGCTCAAGCGGCCGGTGCACGGGATCGCGGAGGAGGCGGCCCAGCGTCTGCTCCGGCATTCCTGGCCGGGCAATGCCCGGGAGCTGCGGAACGTCATTCGCCAGGCCCTCCTGCTGGCTCCGGGCCTCATTCGCCCGGAGCACCTGACGGGCCTGGGGGCCGAGGGCCCGGCGTGGGCGTCAGCCGGAGCGCCGGGAGCGGCGGGGCTTTCCCTGAGAGAGGTGAGGGGCAAGGCAACTGCCGAGATGGAGCGGCAGGCGATCCGTCAGGCCCTGCAGGCCGCTCGGGGGAACAAGAGCGAGGCGGCCCGGCTGCTTCGGACCGACTACAAGACCCTGTATCTGAAGATGAGGCGCTACGGCATCCAGGCTCGGGAGTTCCAGGGGTAGCTTTCTGGTCCCGGCGGTGCCCGCTGTGGCATCCGCGCCAGGGCGTGATCGCCATAGTTCTGGCATCGCTGCCAGGGCCCCGCCCCGCTGACTGACCCCGCCGCATTCCTCCTCCCCCCGCTATCTTGAGCCCCCATCACTCGGTGCGCCCAGAGGTTGTGCTGTCCCCCCTGCGAAACCGTAGCGGCGGGGGTCCGGCCCGATATTTGCGTCTCTCCTTCGCGGTGCCCACCCATGCGGTCCACCATGGATGAGGAGTTGACCCTGGAGAGGCGTCGCGGGGCCGGCTGTGAGTTGATGGTCCCGGACGCGGGTGAGCAGAACTTCGAGACGGACATCCTCGCTTTCATCCCTTCCTCCATCCTGATCCTGGACAGCAGCCTCAGGGTGACCTTTGCCAACCGCAACTTCCTCGTCAAATCGCGGAAGGAGGATGGAGAAGTCCTGGGCAAACAGATCGCTGACGTCTTCCCGCTGGCCATCCTCTCCTACACCGACCTGGAGGAGCGGCTCCGGAAGGTCTGTCAGACCGGCCGGCCCTTTGAGGGCGGGGAGATGGAGTACCGGGCCCCGGGGCTGGCCGCCCGCGTCTACTTCTACAGGCTGACCCCGTTGAAGGACGAGGAGGGGCGGGTCGCGAGGGTGATCCTGTTCATGGACGACGTGACGGAAAAAAAGAACTTGGGCGAGCGCGTCAGGCAGGTCGAACGCCACCTGGCCAGCGTAGTGGAGAGCGTCCACGACCTCATCGTCTCGCTGGATGCGGCTGGCGCGGTGATGACCTGGAACCGCGCCGCCGAGCGGCTTCTGGGGTTCTCGCCCGCGGAGGTGGAGAAGAGGCAGTTTGCCGACTTCTTCTTGGGAGCGGATCGGCCCCGCCTCCAGAGCCTCCTCGCCGAGCTCGCCTCGGAGGGAACGGTTCGGGAGGTTGAGACGGGGATGCGGGCGAAGGGCGGCCAGGACCTCCTCATCTCCTGGCGTTTTTCGGCCATGCGGGAGGAGGGCGGCCGGGTGGTGGCCCTGGTGGGGGTGGGGCGGGACCTGACAGAAAAGCGGCAGCTCGAGCTTCGGTTGATCCAGTCAGCCAAAATGGCCGCCCTCGGGGAGATGGCTGGCGGCATCGCCCATGAGATCCGCAACCCCCTGGCGATCATCTCCTCCGCCGCCCAGATCCTCCTGAAGAAGGGGACCGATCCCGAGATCAGGCGGGAGTGCGCCGAGAAGATCCGCGCGGCGACCAACCGTGCGGCGGCCATCATCGAGTCCCTCCTCCGGTTCGCCCGTCCCTCAGAGCGCCTGGTGGAGCGGGTGGACGTCAACAGCGCCGTCGAGGACACCCTGGCTCTCATCGGCCATCAGGTCTCCCTTCAGTCCATCGAGATCGACAAGCGCCTGGCCCGGAGGCTCCCGAGGGTGAGGGCGGGCAAGAACCAGCTCCAGCAGGTCTTCATGAACATCATGCTGAACGCCTACCACGCCATGCCCCGGGGGGGTCGGTTCACCATCGAGAGCCGACTGGCCCCGACAAGTCCGCAGCCGGCAATCGAGGTCAGCTTCACCGACACCGGGAGCGGGATCCCCGAAGAGCACCTGTCCCGCATCTTCGACCCCTTCTTCACCACGATGCCGGTTGGCAAGGGGACAGGCCTGGGCCTTTCCATCGCGTACAGCATCGTCCAGCAGCACGGGGGCACCATCCGCGTCGAGAGTCAGGTGGGCAGGGGCTCCACCTTCACCGTCACCCTGCCGGTGGAGAGGCCAGGTGCTTAAGGTCCTCGTCGTGGACGACGAGAAGGACGTCTGCTGGGCCCTGGAGAAGGGCCTGGCGGATGACGGGGTGCACGTCACCCAGGTCCACCGGGGGGAGGACGCGATCCGGGCGGTGCGGGGGCGAGGCTTTGACGTGGCCATCATCGACGTCAAGCTCCCCGGCCGGAACGGCATCGAGGTCTCCCGCGTCATCCGGGAGCTCGCCCCCCGGCTTCCGATCGTGATGATCTCCGGCTTCCACTACGAGGACGATCAGCCGATTCAGGAGGGGATGCGGCGGGGGGAGTACCAAGGCTTCATCTCGAAACCCTTTGAACTGGACGAGGTCTCCGCCCTCCTGAAGCGGGTCATCAACGGGGATGGAGAAAGCTCCTCGCTCGAGCCGGTGAACGGCCTCGAGGGGCAAACCGAAAGGAGGTGAGTGAGCATGGCAGTGGAGAAGACAATCGCGTCGTCCAGCCTGGTGGAGGTGGTGGACCGGATCCTGGACAAGGGCGTGGTCATCGATGCCTGGGTGCGGGTCTCCCTGGTGGGGATCGAGCTTCTGGCCATCGAGGCGCGGGCGGTGGTGGCCTCCGTCGAGACCTACCTCAAGTACGCCGAGGCCATCGGCCTGACCGCCACGGCCGCCGCGCCGGCGTAGGGCCGGGCGGTCAGGGTCGGCGAGGGGTTTCTGCCGGGGCGCCCTTGAGCGGACGACCGCGGAGAGCGTGTCTCGCCAGGATCTCTCTCCTAGCAACGGCAAAGGGCGTCTCGACGCCCGGGAGGAGACCATGGCACCCAAGAAAAAAGCGAAGAAGGTCCCTGAGAGTTTCCCCTTCGAGGAAACTCCAGGGGCGATGGGGCTGGCAGAGGAGATGCGGAATCTGGGCCAGGAGATCGTCAATTCCTTCGACGCCCGAATGGCGAAGCTGTTGGCCCTCAGACAAGAGACCGCGGCAACGCTGAAGAGCGTCCGGCACCAGATGAAAAACGTCCGTCACGAACTCAAGCGCAAGGCAACGGACCTCAGGCGATTCCTCCACGCCGCCACGGAGTTCCGGGGGCAAGCGGTGAACGGGATGATGTCGGCGTTCCGGCAGGAGCGTCAGGCCGCGGCCAGCCACTGGCAGAGTATGGGCGCCGCGCTGGCGAAAAGGCGCGCCAGCCCCGCCCGATGAGGGAAGGACAAGTCACGACGACGAATGACAAGCGTTGGGAGGAGATGGGGCGGCTGGTCCGGGAGGTCACCGCCTCCTACGAGGCCAGGGCCTCGTCGGTGGAGCAGATCATCGAAGCCACCCACGAGATGCTGGAGGCCTTCCGGAGCCAGCGGGACGCGATGCGGATCCGGCTCCGGGAAACCCTGGCCCAGGCCGCCTCCCTGAGGAGGCGAGACTTCGACGCCATGATGCAGGGGGTTCTCTCCCGGCAGGAGGAGCGCGAGCGGGCGGTCAAAGAGACAGTGAGGAGCTACCTGCAAGAGCAACGAGCGCTGGCGGCCAGCCTGCGGGAGGCCCTCTCCAGAGGTGAAGCGGAGCCGGTCGAGCGGGTCAAGGCGCTGCTGGGAGGGATCACCATCAGGTGGCTGGAGCGCGAGCGGGAAGTCAAGGCCCTGCTCGCTGACTTCCAAAGAGAACAGGAAGAGCTGGCGCGGGCCCTGGGGGAGCACCTGTCCAATGACGGCCCCGTGAAGGTCAGAGAGTTCAAGGCCACCCTCAGGGCCATCCAGGCGCGGGGCTGGTCGAGGAGCGGTTTGGCTTCACCCGGGCGGTGAGAAGGGTCCGGTGAGAAGGGTCTGGATGGATACAGCCCTGAGGAGAGACCATGATCGACGAGCTCACGACGGTCCTTGAGCCCTCCCCGCTGCCGGATTTTGTGGAAACGAGGTATGTCAAGGCGCTGGCCGATCGCGCCCTGGGCTATGTCCAGGCCGGCTTCCCGGTCCACTTCCGCGGGGCCTCCGGCACGGGGAAGACCACCCTGGCCCTCCACGTGGCGAGCAAGATCAAGCGCCCGGTGGTGATGATTCACGGGGACGAGGAGTTCACCACCTCCAACCTGGTCGGCGGGGAGTACGGCTATCGGCTGAGAAAGGTCATTGACCGCTTCGTCTCCAGGGTCCTGAAGGTGGAAGAGGACATGGTCAAGCGGTGGGTGGATAACCGGCTGACCGTGGCCTGCAAGTACGGCTTCACCCTCATCTACGACGAGTTCACCCGCTCGCGGCCCGAGGCGAACAACATTCTTCTTTCCATCCTCCAGGAGCGGATTATGGACTTCCCTGTCGGTCGGGGCGGAGCCGAGACCTACCTGAGGGTGGATCCGAACTTCACGGCGATCTTCACCTCGAACCCCGAGGAGTACGCGGGCGTCCACCGGAGTCAGGACGCCCTCCGCGACCGGATGATCACCATGGACCTGGATCACTTCGATGAGGAGACGGAGATGGCGATCGTTCTGGCCAAGTCCGCCCTTCCCCGGAAGGACGCGGCGAAGATCGTCAAGGTCGTCCGGGCGCTCCGGGAGTCGGGCGCGTGCGAGTTCGCCCCTACCGTCCGCGGCGCGATCATGATCGCCAAGTCTCTCACGGTGCTGAATGGTCACGTCAAGGGGTCCAGCGCGGTCTTCCAGCAGGTCTGCCAGGACATCCTGGCCTCCGAGACCAGCCGGGTGGGGAGCAAGAGCAACCAGACCAAGGTCCGGGAGCTCGTGAAGAAGTTCGTGAAGCAGCACTGCTGAGGAGGAGGTGGCCCGGATGCCGACGAGGGGTGCGGCCGACGTCAGCGGGCTCCGGGAGATCCGGAGCATGCATACGGCCAGCCGGCGCTCTATTCCCAGGGTCCAGTGCTCCGCCTACCTGCACCTCTACGTGCTGCAAAAGGCGAAAGAGCGCCTGGAGAAGGAGGCGGCCCTTTTGACCAAGCGCCTCCAGGCGATCCACAAGCGCCTGGAGGAGATCGGTGCGCAGATGGGAGGCTTGGAGCAGCAGTCGGCTCAGTCGGAGGGCCCGGGCGACGGAGTGAGGAAGGCGGCGAAGCCGAGCGGCCCCACGAAGAGGCAGTGGAAAACGTTGGCCCTGAAATACTGATGACGGGGACGATCGCCGTGAAAGGCCTTCACCTCTACTGCGTCGTTGGGGACGGGAAGGGGCCGCCCTCCCGCCTCAGCGGCATCGACGGCCGGCGGGTCTCCGCCCTTCACCATCGCGACCTGGCCGCCCTCGTAAGCCCGGCCCCCAGCCGGGCCTACCGCTCCATGGAGCGGGAGGAGGTCCTCCGGTACCTCTTCGCCCACCAGGCCGTCATCGAAAAAGTCATGGAGGATCACACGGCGGTCCCGGTGAAGTTCGGGACCACGGCCCGCGATGAGGCGGAGGTCCGGAAGATCCTGGAGAACGGCTACCCCCAGCTCACGGCGGCCCGGCAGGCCATGCAGGGGAAGATCGAGCTGGACCTGGTGGCCCAGTGGAAGGATCTGAACTCGGTGTTCCGGCAGATCGGGGAGGAGCCGGAGATCAGAGGAGTGAAGGCCGCCATCGCGCTCCGTCCCCCGCAGGAGACCACGGCGGAACGGGTCAGGCTCGGCCAGATGGTCAAGGCCCGGCTGGATCAACGGCGGGAGGCCCTGGGCGCTGAGATCGTCGAGGCCCTCAAGCCCCTGGCCCAGGACCTTTGCCCCCACGCCCTCGTGGCCGACCGGATGATCCTCAACACGGCCTTCCTGGTGGACGGGGCGAGGGAAGGAGAGGTCGGCAAGACCCTGGAGCGCCTGAACGGCCGATACGGCGACCATATCGACTTCCGTTGCGTGGGGCCGCTTCCCCCGTACAGCTTCGCCACCGTGGAGATCCAGACGTTCGAGGTTGAGACCATCGACCGGGCGCGGTGGCTCCTGGGGCTCAGGGAGGACGCCGGGCTGGCCGAGATCAGGCACGCGTATCGGCGGCTGGTCCAGCAGCGCCACCCGGACCATGCCTTCCTGGAGGCAGGCACGGCCAGCCGGGACGGGGCCGGCCCGTTTGAGGCGGTGACCGAGGCCTACCGACTCCTGGGCGAGTACCGCCGGGTGGGCTCGTCCTTTCGCGCGAGCGATGTCAGGGAGGCGGTGGCGGTGAGGCTTTCCCAGTGGTCTCGGGAGCCCGGCGGTGCGTGACGAGGGGGAGTACCTTTACGGGATCATCGGGACGAATGAGGCGCGGAACTTCGGGCCGATCGGCCTCGGTGGCCAGGAGGTGGAGACCATTGCCTGTCGAGACCTCAGCGCGGTCATCAGCCGCGCATCCCTGGGGAAGCATCGGGTGAGCAAGGAGAACCTGCTGGCCCACGAGCAGGTGCTGGAGCGGGTCATGGAAGCGCACACGGTGCTCCCGGTCAAATTCGGCACGATCGCGGTCAACACCGAAGAGATCCGGCGGCTCCTGGAGCAGCGGTACCGCGAACTGAAGCACCTCCTCCGAGACATGGACGGCAAGGTGGAACTGGGCGTCAAGGCCTTCTGGAGGGACATGGACCTCATCTTTCGGGAGATCGTGGACGAGAACGAAAGCATCAAGCGCCTGAAGGAGGAGATCGCCGCGCGGCCCTCCCGCCAGACCCATGCCCAGCGGATCGCCATCGGGCAGACAGTGCAGGCCGTCCTGGAGGCAAAGAAGGAGCGAGAGGGAGAGGATCTCCTCAGAGGGTTGAAGAGGATCTCCGTCGATTACCGCCTCAACCGGACCATCGGGGACAAGATGCTCCTCAACGCCGCCTTCCTGGTGGATCGGGCCAGGGAGAAGGAGTTTGACGACCTGATGACGCGGCTGGACCTCCGGTGTCGGCAGCGGATCAAGTTCGCCTACGTGGGGCCGGTGCCTGCCTACAACTTCGTCAACATCGCCCTCCACGCGGACGGATGAGTGATCGCCATGGCCCGCGAGGGGAAGTACATCTACTGCATTACCGAAGAGGCCGAAGAGGAAAGCTTCGGCCCCCTGGGGATTGGCGGCCGAGGGGATGAGCTTACCACCATCACCTATCGCGACATTGCGGCGGTGGTAAGCGACTCGCCAATCAGACGCTATCCGGTCTCCCGAGAGAACTCGCTTGCCCACGAGCGGGCCATCGAGGCGGTCTTCAAGCGCCACCCGGTCCTCCCCGTCCGGTTCTGCACCATCGCGGAGGATGAGGCGATGGTGCGGGCCATCCTGGAACGGGAGGACGACGAGTTCAGGGCGCTCCTGGGGGAGATGAGCGACAGGGTGGAGGTGGGGGTGAAGGCCGTCTTCCATGAAACGCTCATCTACCAGGAGATC
>CAYQDR010000023.1:0-47050 GCA_964416315.1 uncultured bacterium | reverse complement strand
GACGACGGAGACGGCCACCCGGGCGCCGTCCGGCCAGTGCGGGTCCGGCGGCCGGCCGCCGTAGCCGAGGAAGTCGCGCGCCACTATCGGGTCCTCCCCCACCCCCGTCCCCGCCCCACCCACCGGGGGGCGGGGGAGCAGCGCTCTCCGACGCTCGGCAGGTGCACCGTCTTCGCGCGGGGGTGCCTCACTCTTCCCGCCCGGCGTCCGCGCCCACGGCCGGCCAGCCGTGCTTCCGCCAGAGCCGCGTGGCGACGGCCTGAGCGGCGGCGACGACCTCGTCCCCGTCGAACCGGGTCGGCCGCCCGCCCTCGAGCACCACGCGCCCGTCCACGAGCACCGTCTCGACGTTGGCGCCCACCCCGCTGTGGACGATCACGCCGACGCCGTCCACGATCGGCCGCAGGTTCGGCGCCCGCGCGTCGAGCAGCACGAGGTCCGCCCTCATCCCCGCGGCGAGCGCCCCCACGTCGCCCGCGAGGCCGAGGGCCGCCGCCCCGTTGGCGGTGGCCCAGCGAAGCGCCGTCCGCGCGTTGACCTCGTGACCGGCCCCCCGGAGGCGCGCGGCGGCGATCGCCATCCGCATCCCCTCGAACAGGTCGCCGGACTTCGTGTCGGTCCCGAGCGTGATCAGCGCGCCGGCGGCCTCGAGGGCCCGGACCGGCGCGATCATGCCCGCGGCGGCGTTGCCGATCGGGGCGTGGGCCACCCGCACGCCGGCCCGGCCGACGCGCGCGATCTCCTCGGGCTCGAGCCAGATGCAGTGGCCAGCCACGAGCCGGGGACCGAGCAGGCCCACCTCGGCGAGCAGCTCGACCGGGCGGCGGCCGTCCCGGCGCTCGACCTGGGCGACCTCCGCCTGGCTCTGGGCGAGGTGGGTGTGGAGGGCCCGGTCCGATCCCGCACCGAGCCGGGCCACCTCCTCGAGCAGCCCGCGCGAGCAGGTGTCGGGCGCGTGCGGCGCCAGCCCGCAGCGGATGCGACCGCCGTCGTGGCCATCCCACCGGGCGATGAGGTCCAGGTTCTCGCGGAGCGTGGCCTCGCCGGTGGCCCGGTCGTAGCGCCACTCGCCCCGGGCGAGGGCCGCGGGGTCGGCGTCGTGGACCCGCCCCGCGACGACGGCCCGGAGCCCGGCCTCGGCGTGCGCGCGGGCGCAGGCCTCGGGATGGCGGTAGTAGTCGACGACGGTGGTCGAGCCGAAGCGGAGGAGCTCGTAGGCGCCGAGCCGGGCCAGGAGGTACGCCTCCTCGGCCGAGAGCCGGTGGCCCTGCGGGATGTTCGGGGTGTACATCGGCGCGAAGCCGAGGTCCTCCGCCATGCCGCGGACGACCATGAGCGGCGTGTGGTTGTGGGTGTTGACGAGGCCCGGCATCACGATGCGGCCCGAGGCATCGAGGCGCCGCCGCGGGACGAACCGGGCCCCGAGGGTCGCGGCCGCGTCCACCGCCACGATGCGCTCGGCCGCGATGGCGACCGCGCCGTCGGCGATGACGCGGTCCTCGCGGTCGAGCGCGACGACCAGGCCACCCGTGATGAGGAGGTCGCAGGCCGGAACGTCCGCGGTCATCCGCTCACCGCACGATGTGGGTACCGGCCTCGCCGTCGATCGCCGCCCGGACCCGGTCGAGCGAGGTGATGATCGCCTCGCGGCCCCCCTCCTCCACGAACCGGACGCCCGCCTCGACCTTCGGCCCCATGGAGCCAGCCGGGAACTCCCCGGCGGCGAGGAGCGCCCGGGCGTCCCGGACGGTGAGCCGCTCGATCCCGACCTGCTGCGGTGTCCCGAAGTTGACCGCGACCCGCTCGACCCCGGTGAGGAAGAGAAGCCGGTCGGCGGCGAGGGCCGTGGCGAGGACCTCGGTGGCGTGGTCCTTCTCCACGACGGCCTCGACGCCCCGGTACCCCTCCGGGGTCTCGACGACCGGGACGCCGCCCCCGCCGCAGGCGATCGGGACCGCCCCGCCCTCCGAGAGCCGCCGCACCATCTCGGCTTCGAGGACGCGGAGCGGCCGTGGCGACGGCACGACGCGCCGGTAGCCGCGCCGGGCGTCCTCGACGAGGGCCCAGCCCTTCTGGCGCGCGAGCTGCTTGGCCTGGGTCGCGGTGTAGAAGGGGCCGATCGGCTTCGTCGGGCGCTGAAACGCGCGGTCCTTCGGGTCCACGACCACGCGGGTCACGATCGTCGCGACGGGCACCTCGAGCCCGCGCGCCCGGCAGAGGTTCCCGAACACCTGCTGGATCGCGTAGCCGAGCGAGCCCTGGGTCTCCGCCCCGCAGAGGTCGAGGGAGAGCGGCGGCACCGTCTTCTTCGCCAGCTCCATCCGCAGGAGCTCGTCGCCCACCTGTGGGCCGTTCCCGTGCGTGAGGATGAGTCGGAATCCGCGGCCGACCAGCTCGACGAGCGGCGGGAGGCTCCGCGCGAGCACGCGGAACCACTCCTCCGGCTTCGCGACGCCTCCCGGCTCCCTGAGGGCGTTCCCCCCGATCGCGACGACCAGGAGGCGCCGGTCCCGGCCGCCCATCACCCCCCGCCCGCGAGCGCCTCGAGCGCCGCGACGAAACAGCCGAGCGGCGCCCGGACCGTCCCCGCCCCGACCTGCCCGGTCCCGGCCCCGCGCCCCGCGATGCCCGTGTTGATCAGCGGCGTGATCCCCGTCGCCACGACCCGCCGGACGTCGATCCCGACCGGCGCCCCCCGGTCGTCCTGGGTCGGGATCCGGAAGTGCGGGTGCTCGCCCAGGGTGATCTCGCGCATCTCCTCGGTGATCCGCTGCGCCTCGGCCATCCCCCCCGCGCCGACGAACCGGGCGACGGCCGGCGAGGCCGCCATCGCCATCCCGCCGAGCCCGACCGTCTCGACGATGGCCGAATCGCCCAGGTCCGGGTTCGCATCCGCCGGGCCGAAGCCCGGAAAGAAGAGCCCCTCGGGCGTGTTGACGGGGGCCGTGAACCAGCGCGGCCCGCACCCCGCGACCCGGATCCCGAACTCGGCCCCGTTGCGTGCCATCGCCGTGACCACGGTCGCACCGAGGATCCCGCTCGCCGGGTCCGCGCTGGCCTTGGCCGCGGCCATGGCGAGGTTCAGGAAGAATTGCTCGTTCGACGCCATGAACTCGACCAGGCGCTCGAGCGCCGGGTCCGCGCCCTCGCGGACGAGGGCCGGCAGGAGCGCCCGCAGGAGGAGCGACGAGGCCGCGACGTTCCGCTGGTGCATCTCGTCGCCCATCCGGAGCGCCTGCGCCATCAGCGGGCGGAGCTCGAACCCGCCCGCCTTCCGGAGCGCGCGGCCGAGGAGCGGCCCCGCCTGGTCGCGGAGCCAGCCGAGGCGCGCGAGGACCGTGTCGTCGTTCGCCCCGAACCGGAGGACGCGCCCCAGGCCCTCGTTGATCGTCGCGGCGGCGCGGTGGCCGGAGACGCGGTCCTCGACGACGAAGACCGGCATCGAGCGCGTGACGAGGCCTGCCATCGGCCCGACCGCGCCCCGGTCGTGGCAGGGCTCGAACCGGATCGCGCCGTCCGCGGCGAGTCGGGCGGCCTCCGCGTCGGTGCGCGCCCACCCCTCGTAGCGCAGCGCCCCCACGACGGCGCCGCGCACGGGCGCGCACATCGCCGCCCAGGCGATCGGCGGCCCGGCGTGGAGAACCGTGCGGGGCTCGAGCCCGAGCGCCTCCGCGGCGGGGGCGCAGTCGACGAGGACCGGCTGGGCCCCGGTGAGCCGCCTCAGGGCTTCGGCGTTCGCCGCCTTGATGCTCATCGGGTCCCCCCGCACCCCCGCCCCCTCCCACCCCTCCGGGGGGGGAGGGGAGCCGCCTGCCTGCCCGGCGCCGTCGCAGCTGCGGGTTGACACGGGGTGCCTCATCGGATCAGTAGCGGCCGATGCCGCCCGCGCCGAGGCTCTCCCCGGTCTCGAGGTCCGCCTCGCCGGCCGCGCGGTAGTGCGCGAGCGCGGCCTCGACGCCCGCGCCCGGGGCGGCGCGCCACCCCTGCCCGCGCAGGACCGCCTCGAGCGCGGCGAGGCAGAGGAGCACGTTCTGGCGGCGCGCCGAGTAGCCCATCGTCCCGATCCGCCAGATCTTCCCCTGGAGCGGCCCGAACGCGGCGCCGATCTCGATCCCGAAGTCGTGGAGCATCCGCCGCCGCACCCGGAGCTCGTCCACGCCGTCCGGCACGTGGACGGGCGTGATCATGGGGAGGCGGCGCGCCGGGGGCTCGGATCCGAAGAGCCCGAGTCCGAGCGCGGCGATCCCGGCGCGCAAGGCGTCGCCGTGGAGGCGGTGGCGGTCGAAACGGGCCTTCAGGCCTTCGACGCGGACGGCGCGCAGCGCCTCGCGGAGCCCGTAGACCATCGCGGTGGGAGCGGTGTGGTGGTTGAAGCGGGCCGGGCTCCAGTAGGTCGCGAGCTGGGTGAGGTCGAGGTAGTTCGACTGGACCTTCCGCCGCCGCCCCGCCATCGCCCGCTCCGCCCGGTCGTTGTACGTGACCGGCGCCAGCCCCGACGGGCACGAGAGACACTTCTGCGTCCCTCCGACGACGACGTCGAGCCCCCACGCGTCCGTCGCGACCTCCGAGCCGCCGAGCGTCACGACGGCGTCCACGACCAGGAGGGCGTCGTGCGCGCGCGCGAGCCGCGCGACCTCGTCGAGGGGCTGAAGGACGCCCGTGGAGGTCTCCCCGTGGACCATCGCGACCAGCTTCGTCCGGCCGGCCCCGAGCGCGCGGTCGATCGCGTCCGGCTCGACGATCCGCCCCCATTCCGCGCGCACCGGGACGACCTCGGCGCCGCAGCGCTCGGCGATCTCGCAGAAGAGGAGGCCGAAGCGCCCGCACTCCCCGACCACGACCCGGTCGCCCGGCTCGACGAGCGAGGCGATCGCGGCCTCGAGGCCCGCCCGACCGGTTCCCGACACCGGGAAGGCGCGGGCGTTGGCCGTCTGGAAGACGACGCGCGAGAGCTCCATCACCTCGTTCATGACGGCCGTGAACTCGGGATCGAACTGCCCGACGAGCGGGGTCGCCATCGCCCGGAGGACGCGCGGGTCGGCCATACTCGGCCCCGGGCCGAGGAGGATCCGGGGGCTCGGGAGGAAATCGGGGTATTCGTCGCTCATGGTCAGCGCCTCAGCGCGGGCGGCAGGGATGGGTGGCGTGCCAGTGCCGCGCGATGTCCACGCGCCGGCAGATCCAGACCCGCTCGTGCTTCTGGACGTAATCGAGGAAGCGGGCCAGCGCCGCCGCGCGGCCGGGACGGCCCGCGAGCCGCATGTGGAGGCCGACCGACATCATCTTCGGATGCTCCGCGCCCTCCGCGTAGAGGACGTCGAAGGCGTCGCGGAGGTAGGCGAAGAAGTCCTCGCCCGTGTTGAACCCCTGGGCGGTGCCGAACTTCATGTCGTTGTTGTCGAGGGTGTAGGGGACGACGAGGTGGGGCTTCCCCGAGACCTCGACCCAGTACGGGAGGTCGTCGTTGTAGGCGTCGGCGTCGTAGAGGAAGCCCCCCTCCTCGACGACGAGCCGGCGCGTGTTCGGGCTCACGCGCCCCGTGTACCAGCCGAGCGGGCGGCTCCCGGCGACCTTCCGGATCGCCTCGATCGCGAGCCGCATGTGCTCGTGCTCCTCCGCCTCCGGGACGGCCTGATAGTCGATCCAGCGCCAGCCGTGGCTCGCGACCTCGTGCCCCGCCTCGACGATCGCGCGGGCCGCCTCCGGGTGCCGCTCGAGGGCCATCGCCACCGCGTACACGGTGATCTTGATGCCGCGCTCGGCGAACAGCCGGAGGAGCCGCCAGAACCCGGCCCGGCTCCCGTACTCGTACACGGACTCGACGACGAGGTTGCGCCCGCCGCGGACCGGCTGGGTCCCCACGACCTCGTGGAGGAAGACCTCGGACACGGCGTCGCCGTGGAGGACGGAGGTCTCGCCGCCCTCCTCGTAGTTCAGGACGATCTGGAGCGCGAGCCGCGCCCCGGCGGGCCACTTCGGGTCGGGCGGGGTCGCCCCGTAGCCCACGAGGTCGCGCGGATACGGCTGGGTCATTGCCGCGACTCCTCGTCGCCCTCGTCGTCCAGCTTCGCGAGCAGCGCGGCGAGGCGCGGGTCTCCGCCCGCCGGCGGCCGCCAGTCCACGTGCACGACGGGAACGCCGGCGGCCTGGAGCTCGAGCGCGAAGGCCTCGAGCCCGAGGTTGATCACCTTCGGCGGCCCGGCGAGCAGACGCTCGAGGGTCATGGCGAGTGCCCAAGCAGCGAGGGCGCGAGGTCGGGCCGGAGGAGGAGCGCGGCGAAGCGGGCGGCCTGGGCGTTGGAGGGGAGCACCTCGGCGCCCGCGGCCTCGAGGGCGGCGACCTGGCCGGCGAGCCCCTGGGGGTCGTCCCTTGTGCCGACGACCGACGCGACGGCGGCGAGCGACCGACCGGCGGCCTCGGCCGCCGTGCGGGCATCCCGAATCGCGGCCGCCAGCGGTGCCGCCGGATCGGGGTGCGCGGCACGGCCGAGCACGAGGTCCACGAGGATGACGCCGACCGCGGGATCACGCCCGGCCTCACGCACCCGGGCCGCGCGTGCCTCGGGGTCGAGCATCGGATGGGGCCGACCGATCGTGAACTCGTCGGCGCCGAGGTCGAGGACCCGGGCACGTCCCGGGCCGAGGAGCGGGTCGAGCAGGAGCCCGGCCTCGTGGGCGAGCGTGCCGCCGGTGTAGAGGCCGAGGACCAGGTCGCTCCGCGCGCCGAGCGCCGCCAGGCGTGCGCGCACCCGCGTGGGATCGGCGAACGCACGAGGATGCCACGCCTGACCGCGAATCGTCGCCACCGCCGCCTCCGCCGCGTCCTCGAGCGTCGCGACCCAGCGGCCCGGCCCCTCGCGCGTCGGGGCGCCGAGGCAGCAGACCACGGCCGGCTTCCGGAGCCCGGCGAGGGCACCTTCGATCCGCGGCAGGACGGTCGGGTCCGGCGGCTTCGACACGAGGACGACGAGCGCCGTCGCCGGGTCGCGCCCGAGCGCCTCGAGGGCGAACAACGTCATGGGGCCCCCGACGTGGGTCGAGAGGTCGCGGCCCCCGACGCCGATCCCGTGCGAGAGCCCTTCGCCGAGCGCCGCGAGGTGCGAGGCGACCGCCTGGAGCCCCGTGCCCGAGGCGGCGACGACGCCGACGCGACCGCGCGGGACCACGTTCGCGAAGCCGAGCCCGATCCCGCCCACGTACGCCGTCCCGCAGTCCGGACCCATGCAGAGGAGCCCGCGGCGGGCCGCCTCCCGCTTGAGCGCGACCTCGTCGGCGAGCGGGACATTGTCGCTGAAGAGGAAGATGTGGAGGCCGCGCCGGAGCGCCCGCAGGGCCTCGGCCGCCGCGTACGCACCCGGGATGGAGATCGCCACGAGGTTCGCCTCGGGCAGGTGGCGCAGCGCCGAGTCGAGCGTGCGCGGCAGGACGCGCACGGCGGCCTCGAGCGCCTGGCGGCGCGCCGCGAACAGGCCGTCCGCTGCCGCCAGCGCCGCGGCCACGGCGGCGTCGGTCTCGGCGTCCACCGCGAGGACGAGGTCACCCGGCCCGGCGGCCTTCGTCTCGGCCGTCGCGAGGCCGGCCGCGGCGAGCAGCTCGTGGTTCGCGGGGGTCCCCATGAGCGCTGCGGCCTCGCGGACGCCGGGCCGCGCGCGGAGCTCCTGCGCCACCCGCATGAGGGCGACCGAGTCCTGGTAGAAGGCAGCGCGCACGACCGCGCGGACAGGCATGAGCCCCCTCACCCTACCCCTCGCCCCAGAGGGGACAAGGGACCATGTCAGAACGCCTTCGCCGGGCCGTCGGCCCGAGGGTCGCCGGCGCCGACGAGGTCCCCGGTCTCGGGGTCGAGCCAGATCGCCTGGGCATGCCCCATCGTGTCGCTCCACGGCTCCACGACCCGCACCCGGTGACCGCGCGCCGCCAGCTCGGTGAGGACGGCCTCGCCGAACCGCCCCTCGAGCGCGAGGGCGCGCGTTTTCACGCCCCACGTCCGCCCGAAGAGCCAGCGCGGCGCGTCGACCGCCGCCTGGACGTCGAGGCCGAAGTCGAGGACGCGGGTGGCCAGCGCGACGAGGGTCTGCGGCTGGCCCTCGCCGCCCATCGTCCCCGCGACGAGGACGGGCCGGCCGCCCCGGAGGACCATGAACGGCGTGAGCGTGTGGAACGGGCGGCGCCGGGGCGCCAGCACGTTCGGATGGCCGAGGTCCAGGCTGAACGCCACGCCGCGGTTCTGGAGGACGACGCCCGTCTCCCCGGCGACGAGCCCCGAGCCCCACTCGTGGTAGAGGCTCTGGATCAGCGAGACACAATGCCCGGCGGCGTCCGCGGTCACGCACGCGACCGTGTCCCCCCCGACGCCGGCGGCACCCGGGGCGCGCGCGGCGGTCCGCGCGCGGATCCCCCGCGCGCGGTCGCGGAGGTAGCGGGGGTCGAGGAGGCGCGCCGTCGGGACGGGCGCCACGTCGGGGTCCGCGAGCCAGCGGTCCCGGTCCTCGAACGCGAGCTTGGTCGCCTCGACGACGACGTGGACGTAGTCGGCCGAGTCGGGCTCGTAGCCCCGCACGTCCACCGCGTCGAGCATCCCGAGGATCGCGAGCGCGGTGAAGCCCTGGCTCGGCGGCGGCAGCGACGCGGCGACGCCGCCGCGGTACGGCACGGTGAGCGGCTCGACCCAGCGCGCGTGGTAGGCCGCGAGGTCCGCCGCGCGCAGCGGGCTCCCCGCGGCCTCGCAGGCGCAGGCCAGCTCGGCGCCGACCGCGCCCTCGTAGAACGCCCGCCCGCCGTCCCGGGCGAGCCGCTCGAGCGTCCGGGCGAGCCGGGGCTGCACGAGCCGCGCGCCCGCGGCCGGCGGGCCGCCGTTCGGGAGGTACGTCTCGCGGAAGGAGCGGAACGCGGGCCCGCCCGCCACGGCGAGGAGGTCCGCCGCGCCCGCGGTCACGCGCGCCTGGCACGGAGACACCGGGATCCCGTCAGCCGCGTGGCGGATGGCGGCCGCGAGGAGATCGGGCCACGTGAGCGGCGAGGCGAGCTCCCCGCGGCTGAAGGCGTGCGCCGTCCAGAGGCCGTCCACGGCCCCCGGCACCGTGAGCGCCGCGAGCGGCCCGCGGGCCGGGATCTCGGCGAGGCCGCGGTCGCGGTAGAGGGCGGGCGTCGCGAGGCCGGCCGCGGGGCCGCACGCCTGGAGCCCCCGGAGGCGGCCGCCCCGAGCGTCCCAGACGAGCCAGAAGCTGTCGCCGCCGAGCCCGGTCATGTGGGGGTAGACCACGGCGAGCGTCGCGCCCGCGGCCACGGCGGCGTCCACGGCCGTCCCGCCCCGGCGGAGCACGGCGAGGCCGGCCTCGGTCGCGAGGGGATGCGGCGAGGCGACGGCCCCGCGGCGCCCTCGAGCCGCGGGAAACCGCGCCTCAGCCATCGGAGCGAGGAGGCTCCTCGCTCTTGCGGGGGGGGCTCAGCCCGTAGCTCTTGAGCTTCCGCCAGAGGTTGACGCGCCCCATCCCGAGGGCCTTGGCCGTGCGCGTGATGTTCCAGTCGTTGGCGCGGAGCTCGGCCAGGATGAACGCGCGCTCGAACGCCTCCCGCGCCTCGCGCAGGCTCCGCCCGCCGTCCTCGAGCGCGACCGCCTCGGGCGCGCGCAGCGGCGGCGGCAAGTCCTCGGGCGTGATGACGTCGCCGGGCGTCATGATCACGAGCCGCTCGACCATGTTCCGCAGCTCGCGCACGTTCCCCGGCCAGTCGTACGCCATGAAGGCGGCCATCGCGTCGCCCGAGAGCGCCTTGAGCCGCTTGCCGTGCTCGGCGGAGAAGGTCTTGAGGAAGTGCTCGACGAGGAGCGGGATGTCCTCCTTCCGGCGCCGGAGCGCGGGGACTTCGATCGGGATGACGTTCAGCCGGTAGTAGAGGTCTTCCCGGAAGCGCCCCCGGCCGATCATCTCGGTGAGCGCCTGGTTCGACGCGGCGAGGACCCGGACGTCCACGCGAATCGGCTCGTGCCCGCCGATCCGCTCGACCGTCTGCTCCTCGAGCGCGCGGAGGACCTTCGCCTGCGTCTTGAGCGACATGTCCCCGACCTCGTCGAGGAACAGCGTCCCGCCGTCCGCCAGCTCGAACTTCCCCCGGCGGCGGACGATCGCTCCGGTGAAGGCGCCCTTCTCATGGCCGAACAGCTCCGACTCGATCAGCTCGTCGGGGATCGCGGCACAATTGACCTCGACGAAGGGGCGCTCCCGCCGTGGCGACAGCGCGTGTACCGCGCGGGCGACCAGCTCCTTCCCGGCGCCGTTCTCGCCGATGATGAGCACCCGCCCGTTGGTCGGCGCGGCGGTGGCGATCTGGCGGCGGAGCTCATTGACCGCGGGCGAAGTGCCGATGATCTGATGCGCCCGCTCGATCTGCTCGCGGAGCAGCCGGTTCTCCCGCTCGAGCCGCCCGTATTCCAGCGCCCGGTCCACGACGAGGAGGGTCTTCTCGAGCGACATCGGCTTCTCGATGAAGTCGTAGGCGCCGAGCTTGGTCGCCTTGACCGCGGTCTCGATGGTGCCGTGGCCCGAGATCATGATGACGGGCAGCTCCGGCCACTGGCGCTTCAGCTCCGCGAGGGTCTCGATCCCGTCCATCTCCGGGAGCCAGATGTCCAGGATGACGAGGTCGGGCACCTCCTCGCCCACCCGCGCGAGCGCTTCCTGGGCGCTCCCGACGGCGATCGCCCGGTAGCCCTCGTCGGCGAGGATCGCCGCGAGCGTCGTCCGGATCCCCTTCTCGTCGTCCACGATGAGGATGCGCTCGCCGGCCATCAGTCACCTCGGAGGGGGGCTTCGCCCCCCTTTTGTTCAGACCGGCGCGGCTGCGCCGGGCGGGCCTTCGGGCAAAGCCGGGCCGTTCGCCTGTCCATCTCGGCCGGGACGCGCTCGGCCTGCGGCCTCGCGGGGCGCCCCGGCCTTAACTCGGCGGCGAACGGATCGGCCCTGCCTCCCCCCAGGACGCTAGCCCTCCTCACTGCCGGACTCCACTCTCACCCCGACCCTCTCCCGGGGAGGGAGAGGGGGTGAGCTCGCCGTTGCCCGGCCGGAGCACCGGCAGCTCGATGATGAACCGGCTCCCCTTCGGGAGATTGTCCGCCACTCGGATCTGCCCGCCGTGGTCCGTGACGATCTGATGGACGATCGGGAGCCCGAGCCCCATCCCCGTCGTCTTCGTCGAGAAGTAGGGGAGGAAGAGCTTGTCGCGGGCGTCGTGCGGGATCCCCTCCCCGTTGTCGGCCACGACGAGCTGGACGCGGCCCGCCGCGCGGTCCCAGTGCGTCGAGACCGCCACCTCGCTCGCGCCGGCCTCGACCGCGTTGTCGATCAGATTCAGCACGGCCCGCTTGAGCTGGTCCCCGTCCGCCTCGAGCGGGGGGGCATCAGGGGGGAAGTCCGTGCGGAGCGTGACGGCCGGGTGCGTCTCGCCGTAGAGCGCGACGACGCCGTCCAGGAGCCGGTGGAGGTCCGTCGGCTTCGGGGCGAGGGCCGGCATCCGCGCGAAGCGCGAGAACTCGTCCACGAGCCGGCGCAGCCCCTCCACCTCCCCGATGATCGTCCCGGTGCACTCCTCGAGGATCCCGCCGTCGTCGGCGACCCGGCCCGCGAGGCGTCGGCGGAGCCGCTGGGCGGAGAGCTGGATGGGCGTGAGCGGGTTCTTGATCTCGTGGGCGATGCGCTGGGCGACCTCCCGCCAGGCCGCCACACGCTGGGCCGACAGCAGGTCGGTGAGGTCGTCGAACACGACCACCACCCCGAGGTGCTCCCGCCCCGGGCCCTGGAGCGCCGTGAGGCTCGCCAGGAGCGTCCGGCGCTGGCCGCCGCGCGTCACCTGGAGCTCGCGCTCGAGGCTGCCCTCGCGCAGCCGCTCCATGCGCTGGATCAGCGCGACGAAATCGGCGTAGTCCGGAGCGGCGAAGGCCCGGACGTAGTGCCGGCCAACCGCGTCGCCCGGCGCGAGCCCCAGCATCCGCGCGGCGGCGCCGTTGACCGTCGTGACGCTCCCCGCCTGGTCCACGGAGACGACGCCCGTCGCGACCGCCTCGAGCACCGTCTCCGTGTACCGGCGGCGCGTGCCCAGCTCGGCGTGCTTGGCCTGGAGGTCCGTGTACGCCCGCTCGAGCTGGGTCTTCGAGGAGGCGAGGTCCTCGGTCATCTTGTTGAACGAGGTCACGAGGATCCCGACCTCGTCGTCGGCCTGCGCCGTGACCCGGTAGTCGAGGTTGCCCGCCGCCACCTCGCGGGTCCCCTGCGCGAGGAGCTGGATGGGCACCGTGATCCCCTTGGCCAGGTAGAGCCCGAACCACGTCACGGAGAAGACGATGACCAGGGTCATCAGGAGGAAGAGGAGGATGTAGATGCCCTTGATCGGCTGCTTGAGGAGCTTGAGCTGCTTGTACTCCTGGAAGGCCTGGGAGATCGCGCGCACCTGCCTCTCGAGCCGCTGCGGCAGGTGGATCGCGACCACGATCGCCCCGATCACCCGCTCGTCGGGCGCCGGCGATACGAGCGGCACCATCCCCTGGATCAGGTCGCCGTTCGCGATTTCCTTCCGCGTGGAGAGCTCGCGGCCGGCGAGGGTCATCCGGACCTGCTCCATGTTGACGCCGCCCGTGATAGCGGGGGTGAGCACGGGGTCCTTCACGTGGACGAGCTCCTGCCCGCTCGCGGAGTAGATCGTGATCCCGGCCAGCCCGTACTGCTCCTGCTGCTCCTGCAGGAACGCGATCAGCGCCTCCCGCCTCTCCTCGCCGAGGAGCCGGTCGCGCTTGAGCACCCGGCCGATGTGCTGCCCGTGCTGGAGCGCGCTCTCCTGCATCCGCTCGTAGAAGGTCTGCGCGACCCGCATCGACTCGTCGAGCGGCTGTTCCACCTGGAGCTTGAACCAGCCCTCGATCGACGTGTTGATGAGGTTGGAGGCGATCAGGAAGAGCAGGATCGAGGGGACCAGGGCGAGCGAGAGGAACGAGACGACCAGCTTGGTCTTGAACCGCGACCCGAGGATCTTGTGGCGGCGCTCGAACGAGAGCTTGACCAGGTTCCGGAAGAGCAGGATGAGCAGCAGCAGGAATACGATGAGGTTCAGGTTGAAGAGCGCGATGACCGCGACGTTGGAGGCGACGGGCAGCTCGGGCGCCTTGATGCCGACCTCGAACGCCGTCATCGTCACGAGCAGGGCGAGCACGACGGCGATGATGACGAGGTTCCGCTTCCGGCGCTCCCGCTCGTCGCCGGCGGGTCGCAGCGGCCTCACCAGCGGGGTCATTCGGGACCCCCCGCACCCCCGCCCCCTCCCACCCTTCGGGGGGAGGGGAGCCCCGCGCTCCGGGCGCGGGCCGGCCAGCCGGGGCCTGACGGCGCGTTTCTCATGCGGCACCCCCCGCACCCCCGCCGACTGTTGATCGCATCGCCGGGACGGCTCGGGCATCCGACCTCGCGACGTCCCGTCCCTCCGGTCGCCTTCGGGGGGAGGGGAGACGCGGCCTCTCAAGGCTGCCCCGAACGGCCCGCGGCATGTCAGGCGTTGACACCTGTCGGCTCATCGTGTTCGGCTCACGGTCAGGAGCGGCGACTGCTCCCAGGCCGTCTCGATGCGCGAGGCGAGGAAGGGCATGATCTTCGAGAAGGAGGAGTCGGGCACCCCGGACCGCACCTCGGCGCGGACGCGGACGTAGTAGAGGTCGTCGCGCTTGAGGCTCGTGATCGGCGCGAGCGGGAGCCCCCGGATCTCGGAGAGGACCCGCTCGCCCTCCCAGAGGTCCCGCGTGACGTAGGGTTCTCGCTCCTCGCCCTGCACCGCCGTCACCCGGTACTCCTTCGTCAGGACGTCGTAGGCCACCTGCCGCTCGACGATCTTCGCGGCGATCCGGCGGTCCACCCACCAGGAGTTGAACTGCCAGAGCTCCACCTGGAAGCGCACCGTCGCGGGGATCCCGGTCGCCAACCCCTCCGCGATCGATTCCGGCAACGATCCCAGCAGGACCACGTTGACCAGGAGCGTCTGGTTCGAGTTCGTGACGACCAGGTTCGAGATCCGAAACGGCCCGGCCCACCCCGGTACCGGGGCGAGCAGCCCCAGCCCCAACGCGGCCGCCACCGCCCTGATCCGCCAGCGCGGCCTCGACATAGCAGATCATTATAGCGCCGGGGGTTCAGCGCCCGGAAGGAGGATTGCGGGAGGAACGCGGCAGACATCCGGGAGGGGGGCAACGCCCCCCTCCGGCGATCTACAGGGCCGCCACCCGGGCCTTGTGCCGGGCTTCCCCCTCCGAGCGCGCGACGGGATGCGAGACCGCCCGGGCGACGGCGGCGTCCCGGTGCCGGTCGCGCCGCGCGATCTCCCGCACGAGCAGGTGGTTGAGGTTGTGCCCGCCGTTCCGCGCGACCACGTGGCCGACGACCGGGCGTCCGAGCAGCACGAGGTCCCCGACCACGTCGAGGATCTTGTGCCGCACGAACTCGTCCTGGAAGCGCAGGGCGCCGTTGAGCACGCCGTTCTGCCCGACCACCACCGCGTTGTCGAGCGAGCCGCCGCGCGCGAGCCCCTGCTGACGCAGCAGTTCGAGGTCCTTGAGGAACCCGTACGTGCGGGCCGAGGCGAGCTCGTCCACGAAGCGCCGCTCCGTCGGCGCGATCGAGGCGGTCTGCACGCCGATGGCCGGGTGGTCCTGGTCGAGCGTGAAGGTGATCCGCAGCTCCGCGGCCGGTCCGATCTCGATCCAGCGGTCCTCGTCGCCGACGCGGATCGTCTCGGAGATGCAGAGCGACCGGCGCAGCGCCGGCTGCTCCTCGCGCCCCGCCGCGTAAAGGAGCGAGACGAACGGCTGGGCGCTCCCGTCCATCGCGGGGAGCTCGGGCCCGTCGACCTCGACGACCAGGTTGTCGATCCCGAGGGCGCCGACGGCGGCGAGGAGGTGCTCGACGGTCTGGACCTGGACGCCGTCCGTGCCGATCGTCGTCGCGTAGTGGCCGTTGAGGAGCGACTCGGGCCACACCGGGATCTCGGCCCCGGAGGGCCGCACACGGAACACGATCCCGTGGCCCGGGGGCGCGGGATGGACCGCCATCGCCACGGTCGCCCCCGTATGGAGGCCGACCCCCTGGCACCTGACGGACTTCCGGACGGTCTGCTGGAGCTCCATGGGCGCACGGACCCGAACGGGCCCAGCCGTTACGATGAGCAAGACGGGTGCCAGGTTCCACGGACTCAGCCGACACGCCGAGACGCCTTATTCGGCGGCAAGTTGAGTCCGGATTCCCCAAACGATCGCACCCGGCGGCGACCGAAGGTTGCGCGGGCAAAGCGCCATCCGGGGTCTCGAGGTTTCATCATCGAAACACCCGCTCATGCAACCCGGCTCATCCGGGCTCTCAGATGTCGAGCACGAGCCGCGCACTCACCCGGTCCGGTTCCCGCTCGAGGGCGAGCTGATGGAAGGTCGCCGCCTTCACGACCGTGCCACGTGGGTGCCGCTCCGGCGCGACGGGCTCGCCGGTCACCGTCCCGTGGGCACGGTCCCGCTCGAGCCGCGGCGGATCGACGTCGTGCAGGACGAACGCCTCGATGTCGTGGAGGTAGAGTAGCTCGTTGATCCAGTTCACGAGCAGCGCCTCGGGGCTGTCGCCCTGGGCGGCGCACTCGCGCGTCTCCGCGGGCCGCACGGCCTCCAGCGGCACGATGAGGTTGAAGACGCCCCGGGCGCACTGGCGGAAGCACGCGGCGAGGTCGGGGCCCCAGGCGTGGACGCCGACGTCCGCGGCGACGTCGAAGTACTCGAACCCTTCGCTCACGAGCTTCTCCCCCTCTCCCCCGATGGGGGAGAGGGAGGGGTGAGGGGGTCGGCCCCCAGGTCCCCGAACAAGTGCTGGCAGAGCGC
Organism: uncultured bacterium; assembly: GCA_964416315.1. GTDB lineage: Bacteria > Methylomirabilota > Methylomirabilia > Rokubacteriales > DASRDR01 > CAYQDR01. The sequence goes on along the minus strand of CAYQDR010000023.1, from coordinate 31,162 downwards.
GACCGCGACGAGCCCCGCCGACTCGGCCCGGAGGATGCGCGGGCCGAGCCCGACGACGCGCGCGCCCTGCCGCTCCCCGAGCGCGACCTCGCCCGCCGTGAACCCGCCCTCCGGGCCCACCAGGAGGAGGAGGCGGCGGGCTCGCCCCGCCTGCCGCGCCGCGGCGGCGACCGATGTCCCCCCGCCCTCCCAGAGGAGCCACGCGGCGTCGTGTCGCCCCGCCTCGGCCGCGACCTCGGCGAACGGACGCGGCGCCTCCACGACCGGGACCACGGGGCGCCCGCACTGCTTGACCGCCTCCCGCGCGATCCGCGCCCAGCGCGCCTGCCGCGCCGCCCCCCGCTCGCCGGCGGCCCGCGCCACGACCCGCTCGGTCTCCATCGGGACGATCCGCGCGACCCCCAGCTCCGTGGCCTTCTGGAGGAGCCACGCCATCCGCTCGCCTTTGAGAATCGCCTGCCCGAGCGTGATCGCGCACGGCGATTCGACGGCCGGCGCGCGCTCGCCGACGATCCTCCCCCACGCCTCCCGCGCGCCGAGCGCCTCGAGACAGACCGTGAAGGTCCGCCCCGCCCCGTCGGCGGCCTCGACGAGGGCGCCGGGCCGGAGCCTGAGGACCCGGCCGAGGTGGCGCGCCTCGTCCCGGTCGAAGCGCACCCGCCCGCCCTCGATCGCCTCCGGGCGCACGATGAAGCGCCGCACGGGAGCCTCAGGGCTCCCGCGCGAGGAGGAGCGTCGCCCATCCCTCGTGCTCGGTCACCTCCACGAGGCGGAACCCCTCGGGCACGAAGCTCGCGACGGCGGCCGGCACCTCGTGGCTCAGGAGGCCGCCCGCCACCAGGCGCCCGGGAACGGCCGTGCAGCGCGCGAGGGCGGGTGCGAGCGCCACGTGCGCCGCGCCGAGGAGGTTCGCCAGCACCAGGTCCGCAGGCGGTCCCGTCCACGTCTCGGGGGTCCCGAGCTCGACCCGCACGCGGTCAGCGACACCGTTCCGCGCGGCGTTCGCCGTCGCCGCCGCCACGGCATCGGGATCCAGGTCCACCGCGTCGACGGCCGGGGCGCCGAGCCGCGCCGCCGCGATCGCGAGGACGCCCGACCCCGTGCCCACGTCGAGGACGCGTCCGACCGGGTGCCCGGCAGGCGCCGCCTCCAGCGCCCGCTCGATCAGCTCGAGGCACCCGCGCGTCGTCGCGTGGCCGCCCGTGCCGAAGGCCCGGCCGGGCTCGATGACGACGAGGAGGCGCGCGCCCTCCCGCCCATCGGCCGGCGCCTCGGGCGGGAGCTCCCACGGCGGGCAGAGGAGGAGCCGCCGGCCGACCGGGAGCGGGCGGAAGTGGGCGCGCCAGGCCTCCGCCCACGCCTCCTCGATCACGGGTGCGACCTCGACCGTGCCGGGGCCGACGGGGACGGCGAGGGCGCGCAGCTCGTCGAGGTAGCGTTCGAGGCGGCCGCCGAGGTCTGTGGAGTCAGTGCCGGGCGAGAAGAAGGCGCGGAGAGTGACCGGCGCGTCGTCCCCTTCCTCGACGACTCCGAGCGCCCCGGCCTCCGCGAGGAAGTTCGCCACCGCGTCCGCTGCCTCAGGGGCCACCGCGACGGTGAGCGCCCAGTAGTCGCCGATTGCGAGAATCGCAGGCCCTCAGCCGCCGAAGAGCTTCTTCAGCGAGTCGAGGAAGCCGCCGACGAGCGGGCCCTGCTCCTCGCCGCGCGAGGCGCGCTCGTACTCCTCGAGGAGCTCCCGCTGCCGGGCGGTGAGCTTCCGCGGGATCTCCACGACGACCTGGTAGCACGCGTCGCCGCGCCCGCGCCCGCGCAGCGACGGCATCCCCTTCCCCTTGAGCCGCAGCACCTCGCCGTTCTGCGTCGCCGCCGGCACCTTGAGCTTCACCGTGCCGTCGAGCGTGGGCACGTCCACTTCGGCCCCGAGCGCGGCCTGCGTGAACGTGACCGGGAGCGGGCAGACCAGGTCGTTGCCGTGGCGGGTGAAGAACGGGTGCTGGCGGACGTGGATCACGACGTAGAGGTCGCCGGACGGCCCGCCCCGCGGGCCTCCCTCCCCCTCGCCCGACAGGCGGAGCTGCGAGCCGTCCTCGACCCCGGCGGGGATACGCACCTTGAGCGCACGCTCGCGCGCGACGCGCCCCTCGCCGCGGCAGACCTTGCAGGGGTTGCGGTTGACCTGACCCTCGCCGAGGCACTGGGAGCACGTGCGCGCCACGGTGAGGAACCCCTGCTGGTAGCGGAGCTGGCCGCGGCCGTGGCACGTCGGGCACGTCACGCGGGTCGAACCCGGCTCGACGCCGGAGGCCTGGCAGGCGTCGCAGCGCTCGAGCCGCGGGATCTGGAGCCGCGTCTCGACGCCCTTCGCCGCGTCCTCGAGCGTCAGCTCGAGGTCGTAGCGGAGGTCGTCGCCGCGGCGTGCCCGCGTGCGGGTCCCCGCGCGCGGGCCGCCGAAGAATCCTTCGAAGAGGTCGTCGAAGAGGTCGCCGAAGCCCCCGATGTCGAAGCCGCCGGGCGGGATGTCCACGCGCCCGAACCGGTCGTACTGCGCCCGCTTCTCGGGGTCGGAGAGGACCGCGTACGCCTCGTTGATCTCCTTGAAGCGCTCCCCGGCGTTCTGGTCGCCGGGGTTGCGGTCGGGGTGGTGCTTGAGCGCGAGCTGACGGAACGCCTTCTTGATCTCGACCTCGCTGGCCGAGCGGGACACGCCGAGGATCGCGTAGTAGTCGCGCGTGGCCATCAGCCCTCAGCGCGCCGCAGCCACGCGGGCGTCCCCGGGGACGGGCGGCCGGGGGGAATCAGGCGCCGGCCTCGCCCGGCTCAGGAGGCGGCGGAGGCTCGACCGCGACGATGACCTGCGCGGGGCGAAGCACGCGGTCGTGGAAGAGGTAGCCGCGGAGGGTCTCCTGCACGACGGTGTGGTCCGCCACGTCTCCGCGCTCGACGCGGCCCACGGCCTCGTGGCGCGCGGGATCGAACGAGTCGCCGACGGCGCTGAAGGGGCGGACGCCCGCGCGCTCGAGGGCCTTGAGGAAGTCGCGGTGGATCAGCTCCACGCCCGCCCGGAAGCCGGTCTCGCCGGCGGCAGCCGACCCGGCGGCCAGGGCACGGTCGAAGTTGTCGAGGATGGGCAGGATCTCGCGCAGGAGCTGCTCCTGCGCCCGGAGGCGCCACTCCGCCCGCTCGCGCTCGGTGCGCTTCCGGTAGTTGTCGAAGTCGGCCAGCGTCCGGAGGTACCGGTCGTGGGCTTCGGCGGCCTCGCGGCGCTTCGCCTCGACCTCGGCGCGGAGGGCGTCGAGGTCCTCCTCGATCCGGCTCGGCGCGTCGGACGAGCGTTCCGCGGCCGCCCGCGCCGTCTCGCCCGCCTCGGGCGGGGCGATGGGGTCGTCGCTCATGATCAGGGTGCGGTCTCGGAGCGCCCCGGTGAGCGCGGCGCGCACGGACCAGTCACCATCGCCTTGGTCAGCATCGCTCTAAGGCAGCGATTCGGAGCGCGCGAGCCGCGTGACCCGGCGCGAGACGAGCCGCGCGGTGTAGTCCACGAGCGGCACGATCTTGGTGTAGGGCATCCGGCGGGGCCCGACGACCCCGAGGACACCGAGAACGCGGTCCCCGTACTTGTAGGAAGCGGCGACGAGGCTGGTCTCCTGCATCTCCTGGTAGGGCATCTCGGAGCCGATGACCACCTGGACCGTGTCGCCCCCGCTGGCGCGCGCCGTGAGGAGCTCGATGAGCTGCCGCTTCTCCTCGAACGCCCGCAGGACCGCCTTCATCGCGCCGATGTCCGAGAACTCGGGCTGGTCGAGGATGTTCATCGCGCCGTGGTAGTAGAGGTTCCTGTCCCAGATCGAGGCGAACGCTTCGCGCGCCAGCGCGGCCGCCAGGCGCTCGAGGCGGTCCGCGTCCGCGGGCACGGCGGCGTCGGTGAGCTGCGTGCGGATCTCCTGGAACGTGAGCCCTGCGTATCGCTCCGTCAGGACGCGCGCGATCTCGCGGAACTCCGCCGCGGAGACCGACTCCTCGAGCGCGAGGATCCGGCTCGTCCCCCAGCCGGTCTCGGTCGCCAGGACGACCAGCGCGCGGTCCCCCTCGACCGGGATCAGGTCGATGCGGTCGAGGCGCGTCTTGCTGAGCGGCGGCGCCAGGATCACGGCCGCGTAGCGGGACAGCGCCGAGAGCTGGGCCGAGGTCGAGTCCATCAGGTCGTCGAGGTCCGAGCGCGCCGAGGCGACCTGGCGCTGGAGCTGGAGGGCCTCGGAGCGCCCGATCTGGCCACGGCCGGCCAGCGTGTCCACGTAGAAGCGGTAGGCCTTGTCCGTCGGCACCCGGCCCGCGGAGGTGTGGGGCTGCGTCAGGTATCCCGTCTCCTCCAGGTCGGCCATCGTGTTCCGGATGGTGGCGGGGGACAGGCCCAGCGCGTACTTCTTCGCCACCTGGCGGGAGCCGACCGGCTCCGCCGTCACGATGTACTCGAAGATGACGGCCTGCAGGACCTGGCAGGCCCGCTCACCCAGCTCGTCCCAACCCACTATGGCCTCCGTCGCATGGGGTTCGAGTGCACATACAGAATATCGAATCCCGACGCGGAGTTGTCAAGCAACCGGCTGATGGCCCCTCGGGGCAGAGGGGTCAGATCAGCTCGGCGAGCACGGTGTCCGCGAGGAGGACGCCGTGCTCGGTGAGCGCGACGCGGCCGTCCCGCGTGGCGAGGAGTCCGGCGGCCAGGTGGCGGTCGAGCGCGCCGGCGAGGCGCCGAGGGTCGTCGGCCCAGTGGCGCTCGAGCCACGCGCGGGGAATCCCCTCGGCCAGGCGGAGGCCGAGCATGATCCGCTCGCTCCGCACCTGGCGCGGCGTGAGCCGCTCCCAGCGCTCGACCGGCCAGCGCTCCACCGCGAGGGCCGCGCGGTAGCGGGTGTGGGCGCGGAGGTTCACGTACCGGAGGCCCCCGAAGGCGCCGTGGGCGCCGGGGCCGAGGCCGAGGTACTCCTCGCGGCGCCAGTAGAGGAGGTTGTGGCGCGAGCCGAACCCCGGCCGCGCGAAGTTCGAGATCTCGTAGCGCTCGAAGCCCGCCGCGGCGGCACGCTCGACGAGGCACCCGAACTGCGCGATCTGCGTCTCCTCGTCCGGGAGGTCCGCCACCGGCCGCCGCCCGAACACCGTGCCGGGCTCGAGCGTCAGCGCGTAGGCCGAGAGGTGCTCGGGCCGCCAAGCGAGGACCTCGTCGAGCGTCCGGGTCCAGGCCCCGAGGTCCTGGGCGGGGCAGGCCCAGAGGAGGTCCACGCTCACGTTCTCGAACCCGGCGGCCCGCGCCGCCGCGAAGGCGCGCCGGGCGTCGGCGGCGGAGTGCGTCCGCCCCAGGCGCCGGAGCAGCGCGTCGTCGAGCGACTGGACGCCCAGGGAGAGCCGCGTCACGCCGGCCGCGCGGAAGGCCGCGAGGCGCTCTCGATCGAGCCCTTCGGGATTCGCCTCGAGCGTGACTTCGGCGTCGGCCGCGAGCCCGAGACCGCGGCGCGCGGCCGCGATCAGGTCGCCGACCGCGTCAGGCTCGAGGAGCGAGGGCGTGCCGCCCCCGAAAAAGAGGCTCACGGCGGGCACCGTGCCCCCCCAGGGGAGGCCGGAATAGCGCGCCAGCTCCGCCCGCAGGGCCGCCACGAACGGCCGCACGCGGTCCTCACGGTAGATCGCGACGTTGAAGTCGCAGTAGGGGCAGCGGCGGAGGCAGAAGACGCAGTGGACGTAGATCCCGTAGCGGGCGCCGACCGGCCCGCTCTCGAGCTCGGGCGGGACGGTGTCGGTCGCCGGCCGATCGACTAGTAGATCAAGTGTCCCAGTCGGCTCCATCGCACCCGCTTCCAGAGCGCCAGCCCGTCGCGCTCCGAGTCCCACGACCAGTAGATGACGAACGCCTTGCCCTTGATCTTCTCGCGCTTGACGAACCCCCAGTACCGGCTGTCCTGGCTGTTGTGCCGGTTGTCGCCCATGACGAAGTAGGAGCCCGGCGGGACCCGGTGCGGTCCGGACGTCTCGCTCCAGGCCCCCAGCCGCTGCTCGTAGTACGCCCAGGGCTCCCGGATGGCCTGGCACGTCGACTCCGGGGGCTGGCAGTTGATGAAGACCTTCTGGTCCTTGACGAAGACGGTCTCCCCGCCGACCGCGATCACCCGCTTGATGAAGTCGCGGTGCTCGTCCTGGGGGTACTTGAAGACGATGATGTCGCCGCGCGCGGGATCCCGCAACCCGACGACCAAGGGACCCCCGGGGCGGGGAATGCGAAATTCCTGGTAGATGAACTTGTTCACCAGGATGTGGTCCCCGACCTGGAGCGTGGGAAGCATCGAGCCCGATGGGATCTTGAACGCCTGGACGATGAAGGTGCGGATCAGGAGCGCGAGCAGGATGGCGATGAGGATCGCCTCGACGTATTCGCGGAGGACGGACTTCTTCCGCACCTGCGTCACCGCCTTCGGGACGCCCCCCGGCTCCGTGTGGTTGATCGGCTGCGCCATGGCCTCAGGACCGCAGCACGGAGAGGAAGGCTTCCTGCGGGATCTCGACGCGCCCGAGCTGCTTCATCCGCTTCTTCCCTTCCTTCTGCCGCTCGAGGAGCTTCCGCTTCCGCGTGATGTCGCCGCCGTAGCATTTGGCCGTGACGTTCTTGCGGAGCGGCCGAACCGTCTCCCGGGCGATCACCCGGCTACCGATCGCCGCCTGGATCACCACCTCGAAGAGCTGGCGGGGGATCACGCCCTTGAGCTTCTCGGCGAGCGTCTTCCCCCGCTCGTAGGCCTTGTCCCGGTGGACGATCAGCGAGAGCGCGTCCACCGGGTCGCCGTTCAGCAGGATGTCGAGCTTCACGAGGTCCGACGTCCGGAACTCGGCGAAGTCGTAGTCGAACGAGGCGTACCCCTTCGAGAGCGACTTCAGCTTGTCGTAGAACTCCACGATGATCTCGGCCAGCGGGAAGTCGAACGTGAGGTGGACCCGCTTGCCGATGTGCTCGACCGCCCGATGCTCGCCGCGCGCGTCCTGGGCGAGCTTGTAGACGGGGCCCATGAACTCGGTCGGGAGGAAGATGGAGCCGCGGACGTATGGCTCCTGGATCTCCTCGATGTCGCCGGCCGCGGGGAGCTTCGCCGGGTTGTCGATCTCGATCGTCTCGCCGCCCGTCGCCACCACGCGGTAGCGCACCGACGGCGCCGTGGCGATCAGCGCCAGGCCGAACTCCCGCTCGAGCCGCTCCTGGATGACCTCCATGTGGAGGAGCCCGAGGAAGCCGCAGCGGAACCCGAACCCGAGCGCGATCGAGGACTCGGGCTCGAACGTGAAGGCGGAGTCGTTCAGGCGGAGCTTCTCGAGGGCGTCCCGGAGGGCCTGGTAGTCCGTGTCCTCGACCGCGTAGAGCCCGGAGAAGACCATCGGCTTGGCCTCGCGGAAACCCGGGAGCGGCGCGGCCGTCGGAGTCGCCGCGTCGGTGATCGTCTCGCCGACACGCGAGTCGGCGACGCGCTTGATTCCTGCCGTGAGGAACCCGACCTGGCCCGCCGACAGCTCGTCCACCGGCGCCATCTGCGGCGTGAACACGCCGACCTGGTGGACCTCGTAGACCTTGCCGTTCGACATGAGGAGGACCTTCGCCCCCGACCGGACCCGGCCGTCGAGGATCCGGACGTAGACGACGACGCCCTGGTACGAGTCGTAGAACGAGTCGAACACGAGCGCCCGGAGCGGGGCGTCGGGGTCGCCGCTCGGGGGCGGGATGCGCCGGACGATGGCCTCGAGGACCTCGGGCACGCCCGTCCCCTGCTTGGCGCTGATCAGGAGCGGCTCGTCGGGGTCGAGCCCGAGCACGTCCGCGAGCTGCTGCCTCGTCCCCTCGACGTCCGCCTGCGGGAGGTCGATCTTGTTGAGGACCGGGACGATCGCGAGGTTCGCCTCGAGGGCGAGGTAGAAGTTCGCGAGCGTCTGTGCCTCGACCCCCTGGGCCGCGTCCACGACCAGGATCGCCCCGTCGCACGCGGCGAGGCTCCGCGAGACCTCGTAGGAGAAGTCCACGTGGCCCGGCGTGTCGATCAGGTTCAGCGTGTACGTCCGCCCGTCCCGCGCCTGGTAGAGGAGGCGGACCGCGTGGGCCTTGATCGTGATCCCGCGCTCCCGCTCGAGGTCCATCGAGTCGAGGACCTGGTCCACGGCCTTCCGCGGGTCCATGGCGCCGGTCAGCTCGAGCAGCCGGTCGGCGAGGGTGGACTTGCCGTGGTCGATGTGCGCGATGATCGAGAAGTTCCGAATCAGCTCCAGGCTCATCAGCTACCGGTCAACTCCTCCACCAGCCTCCAGGCCTCGGCGTGGAGCGCGTCCACCTCTTCCGCCGTCGGCCCCTCGATGTAAACCCGCACGAGCGGCTCCGTCCCGGAGGGCCGCACGAGCACCCACGCACCGTCGTCCAGCCAGTACTTGCGTCCGTCGAGCGCCTCGGCCCGGACGACGCGCCGGGCGCCGAGCCGCGCGGGCGGCGCGGCGTCCAGCCGCGCGACGAGGCGCCGGCCGAGGTCCGGGTGGAGGGCGTAGTCGCGCCGGCGGTAGACCGCCGCGCCGGCCTCGGCTTCCAGGCTGCGAAGGAGGTCGTCGAGGCTCGCGCCCGAGGCAACGACCGCCTCGAGCACGAAGAGCGCGCTGAGCAACCCGTCACGCTCGGGCAGGTGGTCGCGGAACCCCACGCCACCCGATTCCTCGCCCGCAATCAGGATATCACGGCTCTGCATGAGGGGCGCGATGTGCTTGAACCCGATCGGCACGACGTGGAGGGGCAGCCCGAAGCGCGCGGCGACGCGGTCCACCTGGACGCCGACGGCGAACCCCTTCACGACCTCGCCGCGCCAGCCGCGTATCTCGACGAGGTGCCGCGCGAGAAGGGCAAGCACCGTGTGCGGCGAGACGTACCGGCCGCCGGGCGCGACGACCCCCAGGCGGTCGCCGTCCCCGTCCGTGGCGAGCCCGAGGTCCGCGCCGTCTTCGCGCACCGCCGCCGCGAGCGCGTCCGTGTGCGGGGGGATCGGCTCGGGGTGGAGACCCCCGAACAGCGGGTCCGGCGCCTCGTGGAGCAGCCGCACCTCCCCCCAGGCCGGCGGCACGAGCTGCCGGAAGAGGCCGTCCGCCGCGCCGTGGAGCGCGTCGGCCACGATCCGGAGCGGGCGCGCCGGGCGCCGGTCGGCGAGCACGCGGCCCCGGATCCGCTCGAGGTAGGGCGGCAGGAGATCGACCCGCTCGATCCGGGCGCGGTCGCCGGCCGCGGCGCGGCGCGGCGGGGTCCGCCCGAGCGCCGCCTCGACGCGGGCGGTGAACTCGGGCGGCGCCGAGCCGCCGAACGGGGCCTTCAGCTTGATCCCGTTGAACCGCGCCGGGTTGTGGCTCGCGGTCACGACGAGCCCGCCGGCCGCGCCCAGGGCGACCACGGCCAGCGAGACGACCGGCGTCGGGACGGGTCGGTCGGCGAGGAGGACGCGCCAGCCGTTGGCGGCGAGGATGTCGGCCGCGAGATCGGCCACGCGGCGGGAGTTGAAGCGCGTGTCGTAGCCGACGACGAGCGGGTGGGCGCGGTCGCTCGCGTCCACCCAGGCCTCCGCGGCGGCCTGGACGACCATGGCGGCGTTGCCCTCGGTGAACTCCTCCGCGATGACCCCGCGCCAGCCGTCCGTGCCGAAGCGGATGGCGGTCACACCCCTCACCCTATCCCTTTCCCCACGGGGGAGAGGGGAGTTCCGGTGTTCCCGCCCTCTCCCTTCCGGGGAGAGGGTCGGGGTGAGGGTTCCTCGTCCGTCACAGGTAGGTGTCCATCCCGCGCTGCTCGAGCTGCGCGACGACGGCCCGCACGTCCTGCACCCGCTCCTTCGGGATGACGAGGACCGCGTCCTCGGTGACGATCACGACGAGCCCCTCCACGCCCACCAGCGCGACGAGCTTGTCGCCGATCACCACGTTCGCCTTGGCATCGACCGCGACGAGCGGCCCGCCGAGGCGCACCTGGCCCGCGGCGTCCGGCGGGTGGACGTCGGCGACGGCGAGCCAGCTCCCGACGTCGCTCCAGCCGAATTCCCCGCGGACGGCCCAGATATCGGCCGTCTTCTCCATGACCCCGTAGTCGAGGGAGATGGCCGGGGCGTCCTCGTACCGGCCGTCGACCGCCCGGACGACCTCCGGAAGGTGGCGGCGCGTCTCCTCGAGGATCCGCCCGACCCGGAAGAAGACCATCCCGCTGTTCCAGAGGTAGTGGCCCGCGGCCAGGTACTCCCGGGCGCGCGCGAGGTCGGGCTTCTCGACGAAGCGCCGTACCTCCCAGGCGTCGCCCTCGCTCCGCGACCCCAGCTCGAGGTAGCCGTAGCCGGTCTCGGGGCGCGTGGGGCGGATCCCCACCGTGACGAGGTGCCGCGCGGCGGCGGCGATCGCCTGCTCGAGCGTCCGCCGGAACGCCGCCTCGTCGGTGACGACGTGGTCCGAGGGGAGCACGGCCATCACCGCCTCAGCCTGGCCGGCCCGCTCGAGCGTCCGCGCCGCGAGCGCGATGGCGGGTGCCGTGTTGCGGGCGACCGGCTCCACGACCAGGTTCGCGGCCGGGAGCGCGGGCAGGGTCGCCCGCACCGCGGCGGCCTGCCCGGCGGTCGTCACGACCAGGAGGCGCTCGAGCGGGATCAGGGGCCGGACCCGCTCGACCGTGGCCTCGAAGAGCGAGCGCGCGCCCGGCGCGATCGCCAGGAACTGCTTGGGGCGCCGCCGGCGGCTCGCCGGCCAGAGCCGCACGCCGCCGCCCCCCGCGAGGATGACCGCGTAGACGGACACGGGCGTCCGGGCCCCCCTCACCCTACCCTCTCCCCCCATGGGGAAGAGGGAAGAACCGCGGCGTCAGCGGCCCGGAGGCGGCGTCCACTCCTCCGCCTCGTTGATCAGCATCACCGGGATCCCGTCGCGGATCGGGTAGGCCTTCCGGCACGCGGGGCAGATGATGCGGGTTTCCTCGAAGCGGAGGTCGCCCTTGCAGGCCGGGCACGCGAGAATCGCCTTCAGCTCGTCGTCGATCATGCGGGTGAAGCCCCCCTCACCCACCCTCTCCCCCGGCGGGGGAGAGGGGGACTTGAGTGCGGAACCACTCGATGGTCTTCCGGAGGCCCTCGTCCACGTCCACGCGTGGCTCCCAGCCGAGGAGCTGGCGCGCGCGCGTGATGTCGGGCTGGCGGACCCGCGGATCGTCCTGCGGGAGCGGCATGAACACGATCGGGCTCCCGCTCCCCGTGAGGCGCAGGATCCGCTTGGCCAGCTCGAGGAGCGTCATCTCCTGGGGGTTGCCGAGGTTCACGGGCTCGTGCACGGGCGACTGCATGAGCCGCCAGATGCCGTCCACGAGGTCGTCGATGTAGCAGAACGAGCGGGTCTGCGACCCGTCCCCGTAGACCGTGAGCGGCTCCCCGGTCAGCGCCTGGCGGATGAAGTTCGGGATCGCGCGGCCGTCGTTCATCCGCATCCGAGGGCCGTGGCTGTTGAAGATCCGGGCGATGCGCGTGTCCACCCCGTGGTAGCGGTGATAGGCCATCGTCATCGCCTCGGCGAAGCGCTTGGCCTCGTCGTACACGCCGCGCGGGCCGACCGGGTTGACATTCCCCCAATAGTCCTCCCGCTGCGGGTGGACGAGCGGGTCGCCGTAGACCTCCGAGGTGGACGCGAGGAGGAACCGCGCCCCCTTGGCCTTGGCCAGGCCGAGGGCCTTGTGCGTCCCGAGGGCCCCGACCTTCAGCGTCGGGATGGGGAGCTGCTGGTAGTCCACGGGGCTCGCCGGGCTCGCGAAGTGGAGGACGTAGTCGAGCGGGCCGGCCACGTAGATGTAATTCGTGACGTCGTGCTTGATGAAGCTGAACCGGTCGGAGCGCAGGTGGTCGATGTTGTCCGTCGTCCCGGTCAGCAGGTTGTCGAGACAGACGACCTCGCAGCCCTGCGCGAGGAGGAACTCCGAGAGGTGGGAGCCGATGAAGCCGGCTCCGCCGGTCACGAGGACGCGCATGGGGGCTCAGCCGGGATAGACGGGCCTGCGGCCGATCGAGTGGTACTCGAACCCGAGACGGCGCATCCGCTCGGGCTCGTAGATCATGCTTCGAAGGGGAGCTGCGCCCCCCTTCGAGCTTCCCCCGCGGTTGCGCGGGCAAAGCCCGCGCTCGGAGCGCCCCGGCCCATGCGCGTCGACCGTGCAGTAGTGACCGGCGTCGTTGAACATGGCGATCAGCCGGGATAGACGGGCCTGCGGCCGATCGAGTGGTACTCGAACCCGAGACGGCGCATCCGCTCGGGCTCGTAGATCATGCTTCGAAGGGGAGCTGCGCCCCCCTTCGAGCTTCCCCCGCGGTTGCGCGGGCAAAGCCCGCGCTCGGAGCGCCCCGGCCCATGCGCGTCGACCGTGCAGTAGTGACCGGCGTCGTTGAACATGGCGATCAGCCGGGATAGACGGGCCTGCGGCCGATCGAGTGGTACTCGAACCCGAGACGGCGCATCCGCTCGGGCTCGTAGATGTTCCGGCCGTCGAAGACGAGCGGGCGCCGCATGACGTCGCGGAGGCGCTCGAGGTTCAGGAGCTTGAACTCGTTCCACTCGGTGACGATCGCCACCGCGTCCGCCCCCGCCGCGGCCTCGTAGGAGGACTGGCAGTACTCGACGCCCGAGGGCAAGAGCCCCCTCGCGTTCGCCATCGCCACCGGGTCGTAGGCGCGGACCCGCGCCCCGACCTCGACGAGGCGCGAGACGATCTCGATGCTCCGCGCCTCGCGCATGTCGTCGGTGTTCGGCTTGAAGGCGAGCCCCAGGATCGCGACGATGCGGTCCTCCAGCGGGTCGAGCACCTTCTGGATCAGCCCGACGAAGCGCTGGGCCCGCTCCCGGTTCACCTGGACGACGGCGCGGAGGAGGCGGGGTTCGTAGCCGAGCTGCGACGCCGTCTGGATGAGGGAGTCCGTGTCCTTCGGGAAGCACGAGCCCCCGTACCCGAGCCCCGCCTGGAGGAACGCCGGGCCGATGCGCGGGTCGAGCCCCATCCCCTTCACCACCTGCGTCACGTCGGCGCCCGCCAGCTCGCACAGGTTCGCGATCGCGTTGATGAACGAGATCTTCGTCGCGAGGAACGCGTTCGAGGCGTACTTGATCATCTCCGCCGAGTGGACGTCGGTGATGATCATCGGCCGCTCGAGCGGCGCGTAGAGCTCGAGCAGCGTCATCGCGACCTGCTGGCTCGGCGCGCCGATGACGATCCGGTCGGGCCGGAGCGTGTCCTCGATCGCCGACCCCTCGCGGAGGAACTCGGGGTTCGAGACGACGTCGAACTCCACCGGCTGGCGGCGGTTCTTCAGGATGATGTCGCGGACCAGCCCCCCGGTGCCCACGGGCACGGTGGACTTGTTGACGATCACCTTGTAGCGGTCGAGCGCGTGGGCGATGCCGAGGGCGACCTCCTCGACCGCCGAGAGGTCGGACTCGCCGGAGGCCTTCGGCGGCGTCCCGACGGCGATGAAGATGATGTCCGACCGCCGGACGGCATCGGCCAGGTCCGTCGTGAAGCTGAGCCGGCCGTCGGCGACGTTGCGGTGGACCAGCTCCTCGAGGCCGGGTTCGTAGATCGGCATCCGCCCCGCCCGGAGCATGTCGATCTTGGCGACGTCCTTGTCCACGCAGGCGACGTCGTTCCCGAGGTCGGCGAAGACCGCCCCGGTGACGAGCCCCACGTAGCCCGTGCCCACGACCGCGATGTTCATCTACCCTCGCCTCACGTCGAAGTCTGACCGCAGACGCTCATGATACCGGAACGCCGCTCGCGCCAGCAAGGAACCGGGAGCCCGCCCGTCCCCCTGGCACGCCGCCTGCAGCCCAGGCCTCTCGGGCTCACTGGACGCTCAACCAAGCCATGGCGGCCTCGGGTTCCACGATCGGTACGGGGGAGTCCGGAAACCCCGCGGGGTCCCGGCTCACGATGGCCTCACACCCGCTCGCCACCGCGGCGGCCGCACAGACGGCGTCCTCGAAGTCGGGCCATGCCAGGTCGAGAGCGCTCCGTATGACCGCCCCGTCCACCGGGGCCACCTCGAAGACGCGCAGCAGGTCTTCGAGGGTTCGACGGGCGAACCGCGGCCCGCGGGCCCGGGACGCAAGGTAGTGGACGGTCGTGAACGCGTGGGCCGGCAGTACGTATCATAGCCGAGGTCGGATACGTATTGGGCAGGCTGAGGACCGCCCCGCTCGGCTCACGCTCCCGCGAGGCGCAGGAGCGTGCCGAGGAGCACGTTGGCCCCGCGCTCGATGGCGCCCCAGTCGCTCCACTCGTCGGGCCGGTGGCTCCGCCCCCCCTGGCTCGGGATGAAGATCATCCCGGCCTCCGTGACGGCCGCGAGGATCTGGGCGTCATGCCCCGCGCCCGACGGCATCCCTTTGGTGGCGAGGCCGAGCCCGCGTGCCGTTTCCTCGACGACGGCCTGGACGCGCGGGGAGAGGCCGACGGGCTCGGCCCGCATCAGCTCCTCGACCTCGAGCGTGAGCCCGCGCCGCTTCGCGACGCGCCGCGCGAGCGCGAGCGTCCGCCGCGCGAGTCGCTCCAGCACAGCCGGGTCGGGATCGCGGATCTCCTGGAGGAGGCGGGCGCGCGCCGGGACGATGTTCGGGACGCCCGGCCAGACTTCGACGACGCCGATCGTCGTCACGCTTCGGCCGGCTCCCACGCGGACCACCGTCTCCCGGCTCTTGGTCGCGTACTCGGCCGCCGTGAGGAAGGCGTCACGGCGCCGGTCCATCGGCGTCGTCCCGGCGTGGTCGGGTTGGCCGACGAACGTGAGCCGCCGTCGCCGGATGCCGACGATCCCCCCCACGACGCCAATCGGCACGCCCTCCCCCTCGAGCCAAGGTCCCTGCTCGATGTGGAGCTCGACGTAGGCGCCGATCGTCCGCGGGTCGCGCAGCGCCTCGGGGGCCCGGGCCAGCTCGAAGCCAGCGCCGCGCATCGCCTCGGGCAACGGCAGGCCTGTCGGGTCGGCGAGCCGCGCGGCGAGGACCGTGTCCAGGCTCCCCGTCATCGCGCGCGAGCCGAAGAAGCCGTAGAAGCGCCCCTCCTCGTCGGTGAAGGCGGCGACCTCGAGAGCCCGGCCCGGCCGGACGCCGGCGGCCGCGATCGTCCTGAGGCACTCGAGGCCTGCGAGGACGCCGAGGGCCCCGTCGAGGGGGCCGCCGCGCGGGACCGTGTCGATGTGGGAGCCCGTGAGGACCACGGGCTCGCCGTCGCCGAGCCGGCCCACGACGTTCCCCGCCGGATCCACGCGCGTCATGAGGCCCGCCGCGCGGCAGCGCTCGACGAGCCACTGCTGCGCCTCGAGGAACGCCGGGCTCCACGCCGGGCGCGAGATGCCGCCTTCGGGGTCCACGCCGATCCGGGCGAGGGCCTCGATGTCGGCACGGAGCCGCCCCAGGTCGATCCGGAGCGCCGCCGTGCTCATTGAGCCCCCCTCATCCCACCCGCTCCCCCGACGGGGGAGCGGAGGACGCGAGCGCGGCCGCGGCGGTGGCCGGGGAGCCGCCCGGGAGGAAGAGGGTCGCCCCGAGGCCGAGGAGCGTGGCACCCGCGCCGAGCCAGAAGACGACGCCCATCTCGGAGACCAGCGCGGCGGCGAGCGGTGCCGGCAGCGTGCGCAGTCCCTCGCCGAGCCCTGCGACCCGGACGCCCAGGCGCGCGGTCAGGACGGCCCCCATCACCGCGACGCCGAGGGTGGCGCCGACGTTCCGGAAGAACAGGACCGCGGACGTGGCGACCCCGCGCTGCTCACGGCGGATCAGCGTCTGCACCGCCACGATCAGCGTGATCGCGGTCAGCCCCATCCCGAGTCCGGTCACGCCTCCGATCGCCATCAGCGCGGTCCAGGTCGCGTCGGGGTGGGTGGCCAGCGCGAGGTAGCCCGCGCTCATCACCGTCATGCCGAGGACGGTGAGCCGCCAGAAGCCCAGGCGGTTGACGAGCTGGCCCGCGGCGAGGCCCCCGACGGACCAGCCCGTGCTCATCGCCATCAGCGAGAGGCCGGCCGTCGTCGCGCTCGTCCCCTGCCCCCACTGGAGGAGGAGCGGGACGTGGATGAGCGCCCCGAACATCGCGGCCCCGGCGAAGAACCCCGCGGCGCACGGAACCGCGAAGGCCGGCTCCCCGAACAGCCCGAGCGGCAGGAGCGGGTCCGCTGACCGCCGGCCCAGGTGGACGAAGACGGCGAGCGCGGCCACGGCGACCAAGGCCGCGGTGATGCGCCCCGGCGTGAGGAGGTCCGGCCGCGGCGCCGCGGTCGCCTGGTCCGGCTGGAGGAAGGTGAAGAGGAGCGCGGTCGTGCCGACGAGAAAGACGGCCGCCTCCGCCGCGGGCAAACGCCGGCCGGCCCGGCCGAGCGCGGGCGCCGTCTCGCGGAGCCCGGCGAGGATCAGGAGGACGACGACCGCGCCGAGCGGGAGATTCATGAGGAACACCCACCGCCAGCTCCAGCGGTCCACGATCACGCCGCCGAGAAGCGGCCCCACGATGGACGCGAAACCCCAGACGGCCGAGAGGAAGCCCTGCATCCGCCCGCGCGCCGGGCCCGGGAAGAGGTCCCCGAAGATGATGAGGGCGAGCGCGATGAGGCCGCCGGCCCCAATCCCCTGGAGCGCCCGGCCGCCGATCAGGATGAGCATCGAGGGCGCCGCCCCCGCGAGGAGCGATCCCGCGCTGAAGATCCCCACCGCCGCCAGGAACGGCCGCTTGCGCCCGAGGCGGTCGGAGACCGCGCCGAAGACCGGCATCACGACGGTCGAGGCGAGCATGTAGGCCGAGAAGACCCAGGGGTAAAGCGCCACGCCGCCGAGCGCCCCGACGACGGTCGGCATCGCCGTGCCGACGATGGTCGCATCGAGCGCGGCGAGGAGGACGCCGAGCTGGACGGCGACGACGACGGGCCAGACCTCACGCAGGGGGGCATCCACCGCAGCGCTCAGTATAGCGGGAGCGGATCGGCGCCGTGACCCGTGGGTCCGATCAGGGCTACTAACGCCGGATCCGCTGCTCGAGCTTGTCGATGCGCGCCTGGAGGGCGGCGACGTGGCGCTTCAGCTCCTCGATGCTCCGCTCGATCACCTCGCGCCGGACCCGCTCATCCGTCAACAACCCCTCGATGCGGCGGAGCGCTTGAAGAATCGCCTGGTACTCCTGCTCCAGCCGTTCGAGGCGCCGGTACAGCTCGTCGAAGTGACCGAGCATCTCGCGGAACCGCTCATCGACCGCGTCGAACCGGCGGTCGATGGCTTCGAACCGATCGTCGATCGCCTGGAACCGGTCGTCGATCGCCTGGAACTGCTGGCCCAGGTATTCGACGAGTTGCTGGTATTCGCTGTCAGTCACACCCCGCCCTCCGCAGTCCGCTCCGGAGTGGCCACAGTGTTGCCCGTTGTCGGCACCACGTCAAGGCGCCGAGTGTGCGGGCGCGGCGAGGAGGGCCCCGAGCTGGACGGCAATGACGAGCGGCCAGACGCGGAAAGCGTCACGCAGGTCTGGCGTAATCGCGGAGCTGGAGGATCTCTAACCCGGGCACGCGAGGGAGCGCGCGGTCGTTCGTCACGTAGGCCGTGCACCGCGCCGTCAGGGCCGCAGCCAGTTGAAGGGCATCGGGGGGCTTGACCGGCAGCGCGGCCCGAAGGTGCGCCGCCAGCCGGAGCAGCGAGCGGTCGAGATCGAGCAGACGGACGCCGCGCCCGCGCGTCAGCAGCGCTTCGTAGCGGTCCGCGAGCGCCGCGTTGCCCGCGCGGTACGGGACGACCAGGGTCTCGAGCAGCGTCAGGGCCGAGGTCACGGCCTCCCACCGCCCCCGGTCCACCCCCGAGAAGATCGGCTCGACGACCGGCAGAAAGCGGGGGTCTTCCTCGATGAAGTAGATGAAGACAACGGTGTCGAGCGCGACCGGGCCGGGACCAAGGTCCCGGATCAACTCCACGACCGACGCTCCCGGGCGACGTGGGCGGCCGGGTCCACGCCGCGCCAGTACTCCTTGCCGAGCCCGCGCAGTTCCATGATCGAGAGCGGGACGGGCCGCTCCGTGGCCTCGCTCAGCAGGTGAATCACCTCCTGGGCGACCGACCGGTGCTGGCGCCTCGCCCGGGCCTGCAGCTTCTTGTACAGGGAATCCGGGACGTTCTTGATGTTGAGCGTCGCCACCACGTCCTCCCTTTTTCCTCCATTATGGAGGCACCGGCGCCTCGGGGTCAAGGCCGCGCGCCGACCCCAGGCCGTTCCGGCGGGGAGGCTCGCGACGGCGCCCGCCCCTTGCGGCGCGATCCTCGGCTCGGCTACACTGGTGGCACTCACATGGCGACACCCGGGCTGACGGCGGGAACTTGCGACGCCGGCGCATCCCGGCAGCGAGCGGAGGGGGACCCGCGGCCGCGCGGTGATCCGCGCGGCCCTCGCCCGCGAGCATGACGCGCCGCTTCCCCTCCAGCCTCCGCGCCCGCCTCCTGGCTCTCGTGCTACTCGCGCTCGTTCCGGCCCTCGGCATGATCCTCCTCAGCGCCGCCGAGCAGCGGCGCCAGGCAGCCGACCACGCTAGGGGGGACGCGCTGCGGCTCGCGCGGCTCGCCGCCTACCAGCAGGCGAAGCTCCTCGAGAACGCGCGCGAGCTCCTCGGGACCCTCGCGCAGCTCCGCACCATCCGGGAAGACGACCCCGAGACCTGCCGCACCCTCCTGCGCCGCGCCCTGGATCAGCGCTCCCACTACGCGACCCTCTTCGCCGCCTCCGTCCCGCAAGGGACCGTCTTCTGCGCCACCCTCGCGAACGCCGCTCCCCACAGCGTCGCGGAGCGGCCCTACTTCCGGCGCGCCGTGGAAACGCGCCGGTTCGCCGTCGGCGACTACCAGGTCAACCGGACCACCGGCCAGCGGGCCCTCGTCCTCGCCCACCCCGTCTTCGGCGACTCCGGGCGGCTCGATGCGATCGTCGCCGCCTCCCTCGAGCTCCGCTGGCTCAACCGGCTCGCGAGCGAGCTGCCGTTCCCCCCCGGGACGGCGGTGACGGTGACCGACCGCCACGGCACGATCATCGGTCGCCACCCCGACGCCGACGCCTGGCTCGGCCGACCACTCTCCGACCTGCCCGCCTTCCGAGACCGCCTGCCGCTGGGAGGTGAAGCCGCGTTCCAGGCGGTCGGCTTCGACGGCCGGCAACGACTGTTCGCCGTCGCCCCGCTCAGCACGGAGCCAGAGCTCGCCGGTTTCTCCGTCATCACGGGCGTGCCGGCCGACACGGCGTTGGCCGCCGCCGATCGCGCGCTCGTCCGGAACCTGGTCGGCCTCGGGCTGGTGACGGCGCTGGTCGTGCTGACGGCCTGGGTCGCCAGCGGGGCGCTCGTCCTGCGCCCCGTCGCCCGGGTGCTGGCGGCGACCCGGCGGCTCGGCGCCGGCGACCTCGCGGCCCGAAGCGGCGCGATGCCGGGCGCGACGGAGATCGACGACCTGGCCCGCGCCTTCGACGACATGGCGGACGCGCTCCAGCAGGACACCGCCGCGCGGACGCGCATGGCGGAGGAGCTCGAGCGGCGGCACCAGGAGGCCGAGACCCTCCTGACCGTGGCCCGGTCGGTCGGCTCGTCCCTGGACCTGACGGAAACCATGCGGCGCGTCGCCCGGGAGCTCGGCCGCCACCTCAAGGCCGACATGGTCGGCGCCTACGTGCCCACGCCGGACGGATCGAGCCTCCGCGCACTGGCCGGGTATCACGTTCCGAAGCCGCTCCTCGAGGCCTTCCGGGACTACCGGATCCCGCTGAAGGGTCACCCGGTCCTGGTCGAGGCGTGGGAGCAGCAGCAGCCGGTCTTCTCGAGCGACGTCCCGGCGGATCTCCGGATCGACCGGGAGGCCGTCGCGCGTTTCCCTCACCAGTCGCTCCTCGTCGTCCCGCTCATCCACGAGGGCGAGCTGCTCGGCGGCCTGGGCGCCGTGTGGTGGCGCGAACGGCGCGCCCTGACGCCCGACGAGTTCCGACTGGCCGACGGCATCGGCCGCCAGGCGGCGCTCACCATCGCCGGCGCGCGGTTCCACGAGGAGACGCGACGTCGGCTGGCCGAGGTGACCACCGTGACGCGCGTGGCGCACGCGGTCAACTCCACTCTCCGGCTCGAGGCGGTGTTCCAGGCCGTCGTCGACGAGATCAGCGCGGCCTTCGCGTACCGGCGGGTCAGCATCTACCTGCTGGAAGGCGACGCGCTCAGGCTCCAGGCGTCCGTGGGGTACGCGACCACGATCGGGGTAATCCCGATCGACCGGGGAATGAGCGGGCGCGTCGCCCGCAGCGGGCGGGCCGAGCTCATGCGCGATGCGACCCGCGATCTGGAGTTCCTGGCCGCGGAGCCCGACATCCGGCAGGCGGTCATCGCCCCGCTCAGGACGCGGGGCGGCCGCGTCCTGGGCACGCTCGCGGTCGAGTCGAGCGGGGAACCGGAGCTGACCGAGAACGATCTCGGCCTGATGGAACTCCTGGCCGACCAGGTGGCGGTCGCGGTCGCCAACGCGCGGCTCTACGACGAGACGGCGCGGGGGCAGCGCGAAGCCGAGGCCGTGGCCCGCCTGGCGCGCACGCTCACCGAAACCCTGGACGTCACCGCGCTGGCCGGGCAAGTCGTCCAGGAGATGCTGCCCCTCCTCGGCGCCAGCTTCGCGCGGCTGCGACTGCTCCAGCCGGACGGTTCGCTGAGAACCGTCGCTCGGGCCGACCCGGGTGGCGTGCACTCCGATTCGGACAGCGTCCTGCCGAGCGGGGCTGGTCTCTCGGCCCGGGTCGTGGCCGAGGGGCGTGCGGCCGTCAGCCGCGATGTGCTCGGTGAGGCGGGCATCGCGCTCCCGGACGCGCTGCGGCGTCAGATCGAGGCGTCCGGGGACCGGGCCATCGTAGCCGCGCCGTTACGCGTCAAGAAGGCGATCATCGGCGTGCTCTCCGTCGCCGACCGGGTCGGCCGGGAGTTCTCCGAGCGCGAGGTCACCCTCCTCCAGACCGTCGCCGACCAGGCCGCGCTCGCCCTGGACAATGCCCGCCTGTTCGCGGAAGCCGACCGGCGCCGGCGGGCGGCGGAGAGTCTCGCCGAGGTGGGACAGCTGATTTCGCAGTCGCTCGAGCCCGAAGAGGTCGCGCTCTGGATTGCGGACGGCATCCGGAGGCTGCTCGGGGCGCTGGCAGCGACCCTCTACCGGCTCGAGCCCGAGTCCGGGGACCTCGTGGCCCTCGGCGTCGCCAACGCGCCGGAACTGGAGGACGTCTCAGGCCGCAACGTGGTGCTGCCGCGCGGCACCGGCCTCTCGGCCGTCGCGATCCGCGAGGGTCGCGCCGTCACGACCCGGGACATCCTGACCGATCCCCGCATCGTCTTCACCCCGGAGGCGAGGGCCCGTACCGAGCGCAGTCCCTTCCGGGCCGCGCTGGCCGTGCCGATCCGCGGGGGCGGCAAGGCGAGCGGCGCGCTCGCCGTCGGCGACCGGGCCGGGCGCGTCTTCGGCGAGGAGGACGTGCGGGTCGCCGAGGCGTTCGCCGACCGGGCCGCCGTCGCGTTGGACAACGCCCGCCTGTACGAGGCGGCCGAGCGACGGCGTCGCGAGGCCGAGGTGCTGGCCGAACTCGCGCGGAGCGTCGGCGCCTCCCTGGACCTCGACACCGTGCTCCAGCGGGTCGTGGAGGGCGCGAAGGAGCTCTGCCAGAGTGACGTGGCCGAGATCGCCCTCTGGGAGCCGGCGTCGAGCGCGATGGTGTTCCGGTACTGGGCGGGGGTGAGCTCCACGGCCTACCGTGCGCTCCGCGTCGAGCCGGGCAAGGGGGTGGGCGGCCAGGTCATCCTCACGGGGCGCCCGTTCCGGACGGACAACTACGCGGGAGACCCGCGGATCACGAAGGACTACGTCGGGCCGGCCGGCGAGGAGGGTGTCGCCAGCCTGCTCAGCGTTCCGATCCGCATGGGTGACCGGGTCGAAGGGCTCCTCAACGTCGCCAACCGCGCCGTCGTACGCCGGTTCACGGACGCCGACGAGGCAATCCTGGTCAAGCTCGCGGACCACGCCGCCATCGCCATCGGCAACGCCCGGCTCTACGCGGAGGCCGAGCGGCGGCGGCGCATGGCGGAGAGTCTGGCGGAGGTCGGGCGAGTGCTATCGCAGTCGCTGGACTTCGAGGAGGTCGCGCAGCGGATCGTGGGCAGCGTCCGGACGCTGCTCGGGGCCGTCGCCGCCGGCGTCGTCCGGCTGGAGCCCGAGTCGGGCGACCTCGTGGCGGTGGCGACATCGGGCGAGGTAGGGGTGCGCCGCGGGAGCACTCTCGTGTTCCCGGAGGGGACCGGGCTCGTCGGGCTCGCTGTCAGCGAGCGCCGGCCCGTGGTCACCGCCGACGTGCTCGCCGACCCCCGCGTCAGACTCACTCCGGAGACCCGGGCCCGCATCGAGCAGACCCCGAGCCGCGCGGCGCTGGCGGTGCCGCTCGTCGTCAAGAACCGCGTGATCGGCGCGTTCGGCATCGGGGACCGCCTCGGCCGCGTGTTCGACGCCGAGGAGATCCGGATCGCCCAGGCGTGCGCCGACCAGGCGGCCGTCGCGCTGGAGAACGCGCGGCTGTTCGAGGAGCAGCTCGGGCTCCTGGAGGAGACGACGCGGCAGCGCGCGGAGGAGTCCCGCCTCCTCGCCCAGGTGCTCGCCGGGCGCGAGCGCCTCCAGACCCTCTCCCGCCGGCTCGTCGAGGTGCAGGAGGCCGAGCGTGGTCACATCGCCCGCGAGCTGCACGACGAGATCGGCCAGGCCCTCACCGCGCTCAAGCTCACCCTCGAGATGGCCGGCCGGCCTGCGGCGGGCGCGGACCTGCGCCCGGACGACGCCCCGGTCCTGGACGACGCCCGCGTCCTGGTGGACGAGCTGATGACGCGGGTGCGGGACCTCTCGCTCGACCTCCGCCCGGCCATGCTGGACGACCTCGGAATCCTCCCCGCGCTCCTCTGGCACCTCGAGCGCTACACGGCCCGGATGGGCGTGCGCGTCACGTTCCGGCACACCGGCGTGAACGGGCGCTTCCGCCCGGAGGTCGAGACGGCCGTCTACCGAATCGTCCAGGAAGCCTTGACCAACGTCGCCCGCCACTCGGGGAAGCGGGAGGCGACGGTCCGGCTCTGGGCCGACGCGGAGGTGCTCGGGATCGAGATCGCGGACGAGGGAGTCGGCTTCGACGTCGCGGCGGCGATGGCGGCAGGCACGACCGGCGGCCTGGGGGGGATGCAGGAGCGGGCGGTGTTGCTCGACGGCCACCTGGCCGTCGAGTCGGCCCCGGGCGCCGGGACTCGCGTCACGGCGGAGCTTCCGCTGGCGCCGAGGGGGCCGGGCAGCGACGAGAAGAAGAAAAACGACCGATGACCTCGATCCTCCTCGCCGACGATCACCACCTCGTCCGCCAGGCGCTGCGGACGCTCCTGGCGGCCGAAGCCGACTTTCGCGTGGTCGGCGAGGCGGGTGACGGCCTCGAGGCGGTGCGCCTCACCGAGCAACTCAAACCCGACGTCCTGGTCGTGGACCTTCTCATGCCCTGCCTGAGCGGCCTCGAGGTGACGCGCCAGGTCGCGCAGCGGCTCCCGCGGACGCGCGTCGTCGTCCTCTCGATGCACGCGAACGAGGCCTACGTGCTCGAGGCGCTGCGGAACGGGGCGACCGGCTATGTCCTGAAGGACGCCACGGCGGCCGACCTCGCCCAAGCCGTGCGGGAGGCCACCGCCGGCCGGCGGTACCTGAGCGCGCCGCTGTCCCGGCGCGCGGTCGACGCCTACGCCGAGCGCGCCAGGGAGGCGGCGGACCCCTACGAGACGCTGACCACCCGCGAGCGGGAGGCGTTCCACCTCGCGGCCGAGGGCTACACCAGCACCGAGATCGGCGCCCGGCTCGGAATCAGCCCGCGCACGGCCGAGACGCACCGCACTAACCTGATGCGGAAGCTCGGCCTGCACAGCCAGACGGAGCTGGTCCGATTCGCCGTGCGTCGCGGGATCCTTCCCCCCGAAGACCCCCTCCCGCCCGCCCGGTAGATCCAGGCCCGCCGGCGGTCGGCCCCCACGGCTGGGGGGCGCCTACGGGCCTGCCCGCCCCGGAACTACGTAGGTCTGCGAATGGACGCGCCTACCCGGCACGCGCGAGCATAGGGATTCCATGGACCCGATACGCGTGTTGCTCGTGGACGACAACGCGACCTTCCTGCGCGCGGCGCGGCGCTTTCTCGCCGGTTCCGACGGGATCGTCGTGGTGGACGCCGTCCTCCGTGGGACCGAGGCCCTCGCGCGCGCCCAGACGCTGCGTCCCGACGTGGCCCTCGTGGACCTCGCCATGCCGGACGTCCCGGAGCTCGAAGTGATCCGGCGCCTCCGGACGGCCTGGTCCACGATGGGCATCATCGCGCTGACGCTGCTCGATGGCGCGAGCTACCGCGAGGCCGCGCTCGCCGCGGGCGCGGATGACTTCGTCGCGAAATCCACGCTCCACACCGACCTGCTCCCCGCGATCCAGCGGGTCACGGGCGGCGGCAAGCTCCCTGCCGCGCCCGCACGCAAGGAGGGGGAGGCCTCGTAGTGGACTCCCGGAGCCAGCCGCCCGCGCTCGAGCTCGTCCTCTTCGTTCTGGACGGCCAGCGCTACGCGCTCCCGCTCGCGACGGTGGAGCGCGTCCTCCCGATGGCCGCGGTCGCGCCGCTTCCCGAGGCTCCGCCCGTCGCCCTCGGGGTGATCAACGTCCACGGCGGGGTCATCCCGGTCCTGGACATCCGGCGCCGCTTCGGGTTCCCCCCGCGTGACTACGGCATCACCGCCCACCTGCTCGTGGCTCGGACGAGTCGGCGCACCCTGGCCGTGCCGGTCGACGAGGTCGTCGGCGTACAGGAAGTCGCCGTAGAGGCCGTCACCGCGCCGGACGCCGTCCTCCCCGGGATCGGTCGCGTGACGGGGATCGTGGCGCTCGCGGATGGCCTTCTCTTCATCCACGACCTGGACACCTTCCTCTCCCTGGAGGAGGAGCGGGAGCTGGCCGGGGCTCTCGAGGGATGACGGAATGAGGCTCTCGGACGAGGTGTGCCGTCAGGCGCAGGCCCTGGTGGCCAGCCGCCTGGGCCTGGACTTCCCGGACAGCCGGCGGGCCGAGTTCGGGCGGGGACTCGCCCGAGCCTGTCGGGCCTCCTCGGCCGCGACGCCGGAGACCTATCTGACCTGGCTGGCGACATTGCCGGACCAGAGCCCGGAGTGGAGGTGGCTGGCCGGTCACCTCACGGTGGGGGAGACTTACTTCTTCCGCGACCGCGCCTGCTTCGACGCGCTGGAGCAACAGGTGCTCCCCACCCTCATCGCGGCCCGCCGCGAGGCGGGCCTCCGGCGGCTCCGGCTCTGGAGCGCCGGATGCGCCACGGGCGAAGAGGCGTACTCCCTGGCGATTCTGCTGGATCGGCTGCTCCCCGACCGCGCCGACTGGGCCCTGACGATCCTGGCCACGGACATCAACCCGGAAGCCCTGGAGGCGACCCGGCGCGGGTGCTACCGCAACTGGTCCTTCCGGGAGACGCCCGAGTGGATCCGCGATCGCTACTTCCACCGCCGTGGAGCGGAGACCTTCGAGGTCGCCCCGAGCATTCAGGCGATGGTCACGGTCGCCCCCCTCAACCTCGCCGAGGACGGCTATCCGTCGGTGGTGACCGACACCAGCGCCATGGATCTGATCCTCTGCCGGAACGTCCTCATGTACTTCACCCGCGAGGCCCAACGGGCCGTCGTGCCCCGGCTTGAGCGAGCGCTGGTGACCGGCGGATGGCTCGTCGTGAGCCCGGCCGAAGCCTCGGCCGAGCTGTTCCGCCCCCTGGTGCCTGTCAGCTTCCCCGGCGCCATCCTCTATCGGAAAGAGCCATCAGCCATCAGCGGTCAGCCCTCAGCCATCGGCTGGGCGCCGGCGAGCCGGCAGGCCGAGACGGTGTGGCTCGATTCTCCGGCTCCCTGGTCCGTTCTGGATGCGCCGCCTGGTCCGGTCACAACGCAGTCGGCGGTCGCGTCGACCCCGCCGGAGCCAGTCGAAGCTCTCCCGGATCCGGCGACGGATCTCCGGCGTGCCCGGGCCCTGGCCGACCAGGGGAGGCTCGAGGAGGCTCTGGACCTGTGCGAGGCCATCCTGGCGCGCAATCGGCTCGACCTCGAGCCCTACCTTCTCCTGGCCGCGATTCACCAGGAGCGGGGGGAGCTCGGAGCGGCGATGACGGCCCTCCGTCGGGCGATCTACCTCGCCCCGGACTCCGCCCCGGCCCACTTCCTCCTGGGCAGCCTGCTCCTCCGGCAGCGGAAGCGCCGGCAGGGGCAGCGATCCCTCGAGACCGTGGTGAGCCTCTTGAGCCGGACCCCGCCCGATGAGGCGCTGCCCGGCTGCGACGGCTTGACGGCGGGCCGCCTGCTGGACACGGCGCGCGCGTATCTGGAGGTTCGACCATGAACGAGGCGCGAGGGGCGATCGACTGGGATCGGACCTACGCCCGACTGGAGGAGGCCCGCCGGACCCTCGACGCCGGCGGGACCCTTCCGCCCGACCAGGTCACGCGGATCTTGCGGGCGCGGGCTCGGGCGCTGGCGAAGCCGTTGGAGGCGGCGCCGACGCCCGCCGAGAGACTGGAGCTTCTGGTCTTCCGTCTCGCGGGGGAGCGGTACGGGATCGAGATGGCTCGCGTGCTGGAGGTGCTTCCGCTCCGGGACCTCGTGCCGGTCCCGGGGACGCCGGCGTTCGTCCTGGGAGTCGTGAACCACCGCGGGCGAATCCTTCCCGTCCTGGAGCTCCGACGGCTCTTCGACCTGGCGGGGCAAGAGGTCGCGGAGGGAAGCCGGGTCGTCGCGGTGGAGGCCGGCGGGATGACGTTCGGGGTCTTCGCCGAGGCGGTCATCGGGACCGTCACCGTCGGGGCGAACGAGGTAGCGCCTCCTCCGGTGATCCTCACCGCTGATCGCCAGGCCTTCCTCCGAGGCGTGACAGGGGAGATGGTCGCCATGCTGGATCTCGAGGCGCTGGCCCGCGACCCGCGGATCACCGTGAACGACGAGGGCGGCTGAGCCGCCGCTCTGGAGGGGTGGGCGATGCGAGGGACAGTCGGTCAGCGGATCGCGGTCGGCTTCGCGGTCATCCTCGTGCTTCTCGCGGTGGTGGCCGGAGTGGGCATCTATGCGCTCTCCCGCACCAGCGATGCCTTCGAGACGGCGACCCGCGAGCAGCAGCAGGGCCTCGTGAACGCCCTGAGGGCCGATCAGGCCATCGACAGCGCATCTCAAGGCTTCCTCCGCTTCCTCTTGACGCCGGACGAAAGTTTCCTCAAGGCATGGGAGAGCAGCACTGCCGACTCTCGGCGAGCGGTGACGGAGCTCCGGGACACGAGTCCCACCGCGGAGCTGAGAACCGGATGGGGAGAGGTGCTCCGGATCCTGGACGCCTGGGAGGAAGCGTCCAGAAGCTCGATGAAGGCCAAGCAGGCCCGCCGTGAAGCTGAAACGCTCAGCATCCTCACAGAGCGGGTGCGCCCGCTTCGGCTGCAACGGGATGCCCTGGTCAACCGCCTTGTCGATGCCGGACAGGCGCGGACGAGGGAAGTCACAGAGTCGGCGGTCACCGCGGCGTCCCAGGGCTTCTGGGTGATCGTCGCCGTTTCGGGGCTCGCGCTCGCCTCCGGGACCGCCATCGCCTGGGGGCTGGCGCGGGGCATCATCGGGCCGTTGCGGGAGACGATCGGGAGGCTCGCCTCCGCATCCTCGGAGATCCTCGCGGCCACGACCCAGCAGGCGTCCGGGACCGCCGAGGAGGCCACGGCGGTCCAGGAGACCTCCACGACCGTGGACGAGGTGAAGCAGACCGCCCAGGTCACGGCCCAGAAGGCCCGCGCGGTGGCCGAGGCCGCGCAGAAGACCGCCCAGGTCTCCCAGGACGGCCGGCGGGCGGTGGAGGACAGCGTCAAGGGGACGCAGGACGCCAAGGCGAGGATGGAGACCCTCGCCGAGCGCATCCTCGCCCTGAGCGAGCAGGGCCAGGCGATCGGCGAGATCATGGCGACCGTCAACGACCTGGCCGAGCAGTCCAACCTCCTCGCCGTCAACGCCGCCATCGAGGCCGCCAAGGCCGGCGAGGCGGGGAAAGGCTTCGCGGTGGTGGCCGCGGAGGTCAAGAGCCTCGCCGAGCAGTCCAAGCAGGCCACGGCCCAGGTCCGCGGCATCCTCGGCGAGATCCAGAAGGCCACCCAGGCGGCGGTCATGGCCGCCGAGCAGGGGGTCAAGGCGTCGGAGGCCGGCGTCGCCGTGGCGGCCAAAGCCGGGGACGCCATCCGCGTCCTCACCGAGGGCCTGACCGAATCCGCCCAGGCCGCCCAGCAGATCCTCGCCTCCGCCCAACAGCAGGCGGGGGGGATGGATCAGGTGGCGGTCGCCATGGAGAACATCCGCCAGGCCTCGACCCAGAACATGGCTTCCACGCGCCAGGTGGAGCGCGCGGCCCAGGACCTGAACACGCTGGCCGGACGGCTCAAGGCGCTCGTCGCCGCCTCCGGAAATCAGCGAAGGCCCGGATAGGGGGCCGCGGCGGGCCGGGCATGACCGGGGAATCTGGACGATGACGACGCACAACGAGCCCGCCCGGTCCCCACGCTGCGCCCGGCATCGCAGGCTGCCAGCGGGACCGCCTCCGGAGGACGAGCGATGACATGGACAGTGGGTCAGCGGGTCGCGGCCGGACACGGGGCGGTCCTCCTGCTGCTTGCGGTGATGGCCGGGGTGGGCCTGTATGCGCTCCCGCGCACGACCGGTACGTTCGAGGGCGCGGTGCGCCGGCAGGAGCAGAGCCTCGACGCCCTGCGTGCGGACGAGAGGCTGACGGCAGCGAACGCGAACTTCCTCCGCTACCTCCTGACCGCAGATCCGAGATTCCTGAGGACGATGGAGGACCGGCTTTCGAGCGGCCGCCAGGCCGTAACAGCGCTCCGCGACGTGAGCACGACCCCGGAATCAAAAAGCGGCTGGGAGGAGGCGCTGAGTCTCTTGACGTTGCTCGAGCAAGGGCAAAATGCCGCCGTGTCAGCCAAGGCGGCCCGCCGGGAGGCCGAAGCGCTCCGGATCCGCGCAGAGCAGGTGCAGCCGGTGCGTGAACGGCTATCCGCCCTGGTCGACCGCCTTGTCGCGTCCGACCGGGCTCGCGCCAACGACGCGACGCGGTCGGCGGCTACGGAGGCATCCCGTGCCTTCTGGGGCATTCTCATTGTGACAGGGCTCGTGCTCGCCTCCGGGACGGTCATCGCCTGGACGTTGACGCGCTCGATCGTCGGACCCCTGCGCGAACTGGAGAAGACCGCTCGCAGAATCGGCCAGGGTGACCTGGCAGCCCGGGCCGAAGCCGCGAATTCCCGGGAGATCGCCCTGCTGGCGGAGACGTTCAACACCATGGCAGGGAACCTTGATAGTCTGTTAGGGCAGATCCGCGCGGCAGCCAACGATATGGCGTCCGCGACGGCGGAGATCCTTGCCAGCACCACCCAGCAGGCGTCCGGGACCGCGGAGGAGGCCACGGCGGTCCAGGAGACCTCCACGACCGTGGACGAGGTGAAGCAGACCGCCCAGGTCACGGCCCAGAAGGCCCGCGCGGTGGCCGAGGCCGCGCAGAAGACCGCCCAGGTCTCCCAGGACGGCCGGCGGGCGGTGGAGGACAGCGTCAAGGGGACGCAGGACGCCAAGGCGAGGATGGAGACCCTCGCCGAGCGCATCCTCGCCCTGAGCGAGCAGGGCCAGGCGATCGGCGAGATCATGGCGACCGTCAACGACCTGGCCGAGCAGTCCAACCTCCTCGCCGTCAACGCCGCCATCGAGGCCGCCAAGGCCGGCGAGGCGGGGAAAGGCTTCGCGGTGGTGGCCGCGGAGGTCAAGAGCCTCGCCGAGCAGTCCAAGCAGGCCACGGCCCAGGTCCGCGGCATCCTCGGCGAGATCCAGAAGGCCACCCAGGCGGCGGTCATGGCCGCCGAGCAGGGGGTCAAGGCGTCGGAGGCCGGCGTCGCCGTGGCGGCCAAAGCCGGGGACGCCATCCGCGTCCTCACCGAGGGCCTGACCGAATCCGCCCAGGCCGCCCAGCAGATCCTCGCCTCCGCCCAACAGCAGGCGGGGGGGATGGATCAGGTGGCGGTGGCGATGCAGAACATCCGCCAGGCCTCGACCCAGAACATGGCTTCCACGCGCCAGGTCGAGCGCGCGGCCCAGGACCTCAACACGCTGGCCGGCCGACTCCAGGCGCTCGTCGCGGCCTCGGGGAACGAGCGACGGGCCGGATAAGGAGAAGGAGGCGCGCCTGTGAGGCGCTACGCGATCGGAGCGCGGACAGGGACGAGTCTGCGGTGAAGCGGGTCCACCCCGAGCCCGAATTGTTCCAGGGTCACGGCTCCAAGGAGGGTGAGGCCGTTGGAAGGTCCCATGAGGCAGGGTGTGGGCGCTTCTTCTCCTCCCGGCGCCATGACGATGTACGTGAGATCCCAGATCTCCTCTCGGCCGTCGGGCAGGACAACGGTGCGTTTGGTGGAAGGAAGGCATCCTATCGCGTCGAGGATCGAACGCGGGACCACCGTATACGCCGCCCCGGTATCCACCAG
This sequence comes from uncultured bacterium, assembly GCA_964416315.1. Classification (GTDB taxonomy): domain Bacteria; phylum Methylomirabilota; class Methylomirabilia; order Rokubacteriales; family DASRDR01; genus CAYQDR01. The sequence goes on along the minus strand of CAYQDR010000023.1, from coordinate 465 downwards.
GAATTCGAGCTGCTGGCCCTTTTCGGGGGTATGAGCAGGCCAGATGCGGAGCTTGATCGAAAACTGTCCCGTCCCGGCTGTCACTCTACCACATCAGTCGAAATCGGGGACTGGTATGGAAGAAGTCAGGCGGGTCGGTCGGCGGCTCTCACGGAATCGTGGTTTCCAGAGGGAGCTTCTGGATGGTGATGCTGGTGAGGTCAGAGGGGCTGAGCCGCTTGCTGGCGTCGAGAATCTCAACGCCCACGATGTGGCGGTGCTCATCCACATCCACCGTGACCCCCTCCTCGATGTCAATGTTGTCGTCGGCATGGGCCTCACGAATCTGGATATACAGCGCGTCAGCCTCGGGGTCGTACTCGATCTTCACCGTTCTCCTCGCTTGCTTGGAGGTCTTCGCTTGAAAACCGCGGTGTTGCTTATCCGGTTGACTCCACATCATACAACTGGCGGTAGGTGGTCGGC